>DAHUZH010000013.1 GCA_027306695.1 Acidobacteriaceae bacterium | reverse complement strand
GGGCTGCGACAGGGGCGAGGTGAGGACGTCAAACTGATCGAGCCGGACAAGTTCCTGGCGCGGTTTTTCCGCGTAGGCCGCGCGCACGTAGGTCATCGGCTCCAACGCCCCACCGAAACGTTTGCGCGATTTGAGCGCCGCCTTGGCCACGCCGCGCACCTTGCCCAGATCGCGCGTGAACAGTGAAATCAGCAGGTCCGATTCCTGCAATGGCCAGGTGCGGAGCACGATGGCCTCCGATGCATGCGAAGTCATGGTGCAGACCTGACTGCCGCGCGGCAATGAAAAACGCGCGCAGCCTGGATGCTGCGCGCGTTCCATTCCATACAAGCCGAATCAGCGGCCGAAGTGCTGGGAGTTGGTCTGTTCGTAGTGCTTCCACTTTTCCGGCAGGTCATCGGCGGCAAAGATGGCCGACACTGGGCACACTGGCACACAGGCGCCGCAGTCGATGCATTCGACTGGATCGATGAAAAGCTGCTCCGCTTCCGCGAATTTACCTTCATCTTTTTTGGGGTGGATGCAATCCACCGGGCAGGCATCGACGCAGGCAGTATCCTTGGTGCCGATGCAGGGTTCAGAAATTACGTATGCCATAAGACGTTCCGATTCTCCTTGCCGGGACTGAGTAGACAACACGATTGTAACAGGCAGCCGATGGTGAATTTTACTCCCGTATTTGTCCGGCGTTCAGGCACGCACTGCGGACGCCTTTTCGCTCCGCATCGCCGCAAATTCGCCCGGCGTTGGAATCGGCGACAAATTCCTTCCGGCGAACATGTCGGCAAACAAGTCCATCAGCGGCGCATGGATTTTTCCATTGCTGGCAAGGACTTCCGCACTCACCAGATGGAACGGGCCGCCATCGAGATACGTGACCATCCCGCCTGCCTCCCGCACCAGTAACACACCGGCGGCCGTGTCCCAGAAATTCAGCTTGAACTCCCAATAGCCATCGAGCCGCCCGCAGGCCGTGTAGGCAAGGTCTAGCGCGGCGGAACCGGCGCGGCGCACGCCATGCGAACGCAGAGTGACTTCATGATAAAAATGCACGTTCGGATTGCCGTGGCGCTTGCGGCTAGGGAATCCAGTAGCGATCAGCGACTCCGCCAGCGTGTTTGTGGAGGAGACATGAATACGCCGACTATTCAAATACGCGCCCCGGCCTTTTTCAGCCGTGAACATCTCATCGCGCAGAGGATCGTAGATCACGGCGGCGATCAGTTCGCCATCGGCGTCCGCTGGCGTACCGGCAGGCCGATGTTCCAGCCCCATCGAAACGCAGAAGGCGGGAAAGCCGTGCGCAAAATTTGTGGTCCCATCCAGCGGATCGATGTACCAGCGATACTCGCATTCCATCTGGTCGCGTGTTCCTTCTTCGCCGAGCACGCCGTAGTCCGGCCATTGCGCATGCAGGCGGTCCACTAGCAGCCTCTCGCTCTCGCGGTCCGCAATCGTGACCAGATCAACCTCGCCTTTGTATTCGGTCACGACGCCGCGCTCATAGTGCGCGCGCAACAAGGCCCCGGCGGCGCGCGCCATCTCCGATGCTGGCCCGGCATGGGGAAACGGATTGGCGTCCAATGCACTCATGCTTACTTGTCCTCGGCCATTTCCTTGCGAGGCCCCGTTCGACGGGCTTTTTCCGTGATGGTGACGATCTGGCGTTTGTAGATGAAGAGATTGGGCTTGCCTTCGCGCGTCAAACGAATCATGCGATCATCGAAATACTCGATCCAGCCCTGGAGAGATTCTCCATCGCGCAACTGCACGACCACAGGAGTCTGGCGCTCACTCAACATGCGCAGGTATACAGCCTCCTGCCCTGTTTCGGTTTGCGGGTGATGGGACTTCTGCTTACGCCGACCGTTGCTGGAAGAGTTCACAACCGCAGTATATCGCCTTCGCATCCGGTCTCAGTGCGTCGCCATCGCGTAATAGCCAGTGCGGTAATACAGACGATATTCCTCGTTCAATGCGGGGTTGGTCATTTGCACCTGAATTTGGCGAAAGCCGGGCTGGCTCGGCGCACCGGCCTGCGCCGATGCGGGATAGTAGCCGAGAAGATATTCACTGCGGAGCGCCTGCGAGACATGAGCCAGTGCGTCCGGCAATTGTGTTGGCGAGTCGACGTAAAAATACTGGCCGCCTGTGTCGCGGGAAAGCTGGATAAGCGCGTGTTCGCCGCCCAGATCGCGACCTGCATTGGCGGCAATCGGCACCAGGATGATGCTTTCGATGCTGGCCTGCGCATGCAGGGCCTCCGCACGGGCCGTCGCAAAGTCCACTCCCGGCATGCTGTTCGCGCCATCGCTCACCACTACGATCACGCGGCGGCCCGGCAATGGCCGCAGGTCCTCCGCGCCATTTGCGATGGCTTCGTAGAGCGCCGTCGGCCCATCGCCATACAGGCGATTCAAGCCATGGTCGATCTCTCGAAGATTATGAGTGAATAAAACAGGCTTCGTTACCTCTCCGGCAAAGGTCAGCAGTTCCAGTTGGTCGGTTGGGCGCAATAAAGAGTGGATAAAGATGTACGCGGCCTGCTTTTCCAGGTCCAGGTCCTTGCGCACGCTCACGCTGGTATCGATGGCGAGCACGAGCGAAAGCGGCCGCGATGCTTCCGGCTCAAACAGCCGAATCGTCTGCTCCTGCCCATCTTCGGTCAGGGTAAAGTCTTGCTTGCGCAGATTGCGGACCGGCGCGCCACTGGCACCGATTACCGTGACAGGAACATTGACCAGATTGACATGAACGTGGAGCGAGTCAAGGGGGGCCACTACCGGCGACTGGAAAGTCTGTGGCGTTTGCGTCGCTGGAGCGGTTGTCTGTGCGAAGAACAGAGCGGGCAGTGCGAGAACACCGGCAGCGAGTGCCATCGCCAGGCGTTTCACCGTTCGTTCCCGGCAACGTCGCTCGACGGACGAGAAGCGGCAATCTCCACCGGAAATGGCTCGCCATCGGCCCAGACCGCGCCGTCCTCAAAAAATTCTTTCTTCCAGATGGGAACTGTTTTCTTGAGCGTGTCGATGATCCAGCGGCAGGCTTCAAAGGCCGACGCGCGATGCGCAGAGGCAACCGCGATCCACACGCTGCTCTCGCCGATCTGCAACCGGCCCAGGCGATGCACCAGCATAATCTCCCGTACATCGAAGCGCTGTCTGGCGTCGCGGACCAGCGATTGCATCTGTTCGAGCGCCATCGCTTCATACGCTTCGTAATCGAGATAAAGCGTGCGGCGTCCGCGGGTATGGTTGCGCACGATACCATCGAAGATCACGACCGCGCCGTCTTCCCCGCTCTTGACTTGCGCGGTGAGCGCGGTCGCGTCGATGGGTTCGCGCTGGAGGCGGACAAAATCCTGAGCTCCCGCCGCAGCGTTCTCTGGAGCGCCACCACTCACCGGCGGCAACAGGGCGACCTCATCTCCCTCGCACAGCGCCTGCCCCGGCGTTGCATATACGCGATTCACCGCAATCGCGAGTGAGCCTGCAAATTTTTCCATCTGTGGAGCGTTGGCAATATAGCGACGCAACAACTGCTCGACTGTGGCCGACCCGGGAAGATCGATAGTTTCACTCTCGCGGGCCAGCAAATCTTTCAACGCGCCAAACAGCAGAACACGCACTTGCATGGCTCTAGCTTATCCGTTCCGCACGGTGTTTTCCTGCGGCCATGGCAACTCCTGGGGATTGGGATACCAGAGCCGCAGGCCCTCCACATGGGCAAAAGGAGTCATGGTGTGCGATTTGTGCGATACCTTTCCCTCTGGATTGGCTACGCTTGCGGGACTGACAAAAATATGTTCGACCGGATGCTCATGGACCAGCAGCGCATCGGCGATCAGAGCGCGATGACAGCGCCACGGCACAGCTTCGGCGCACGCGATTGCGGCCGTGGTTTGCTCGTCGAGCGCCATCAAATCCTTCAGCGCCTGCGCAAACTCCGCTGTCTGCATGTAGTCGGCATAGCCGCGAAAGCTCGCGTTGCGCCAGCCGGTGTTGATGGAGTCTTTGCGCGCATGGCGCAGTCCGCCGAGCGACGGCATCCAGCGGTAATGGATGCCGTGCGATTGGAGCGACGCGGCCAGTTCTTCCGTACCAAATTGTGGATTGTGGCGCGAACGCGGGACTGTGCGGACATCGACCAGCAGCTTGACATTATTTTCCTGCAAGGCATGGAGGAAAATTTCGATCGGCAGCGTCGAGTGACCAACGGTGAGCATGGCAGAATAGATTTCTCAGTCGACAAAGAGAGCAGCAGAGTCATTCTGAATGGAGGCCGGTCGCCACGGCTACGCGACCGAAGTGAAGAATCCAGAGAATATTCGCTTGGGTTGTGTCGCCATAATTCTCTGGATTCTTCGCTGCGCTCAGAATGACTCTCCCTTAAAAGGCTGTCAGCGAGCGAGGCACAAAACCCTTAAGCCTGCGCTGTCGCCAGCACGGCCGTCGGAGCTGGCTCGTGTTGCCGGACCTCTTCCAGCACGCGCGGTTTCAGTGCCTCCGGCAATGCAATCGCCAGAACATCTTCAATCCGCCGCGCATAATGGATGGTCAAGCCTTTGATCTGCTCCGGCAGCAGGTCCTCTTCGACATTCAATCTGTTTTCTTCCGGCAGAATAATGTCGCGGACCCCAGCCCGGCGCGCCGCGAGGAACTTCTCCTTGATGCCGCCGACAGGGAGCACATTTCCGCTCAGGGTGATCTCGCCCGTCATCGCAGTCAGCGGACGCACGGGAATGTCGGTCATCAATGAAACCAGCGTTGTAGCCAGCGTCACGCCCGCCGAAGGGCCATCTTTCGGAATGGCGCCTGCAGGAATGTGTACATGCAGATCGACGTCCGTGGTGAAGTCCTCTTTCAGGCTGAGCAATTTGGCGTTCGAGCGCACCCAGGTCAACGCCGCCTGCATCGACTCCTGCATGACTTCGCCGATCTGGCCGGTCATGGTGAAGCCGCCTTTGCCCTTCATGCGGTTCGCTTCGATGAACAGAATGTCGCCACCGGCGGGCGTCCACGCCAGGCCAACCGCCACTCCCGGACGCTTGGTGCGTTCGGCAATTTCCGTATCGACACGCACCTTGATGCCGCCGAGAAATTCATGCACGATCTCTGAAGTCACGGTCAGCTTCTGCGGAATGCCTTCGGCGATGCGGCGCGCCTGCTTGCGGCAGATGGTCCCGATGAGCTGCTCCAGTTTGCGCACGCCCGCCTCATGCGTGTAATGGCGCACGATGTTGCGCACGCTTTCTTCTGGAAACTCAATCTGCTCCGGCTCGATGCCGTTTTCTTTGATCTGGCGCGGAATCAGATAGCGAAATGCGATGTGCACTTTCTCGTCTTCCGTATAGCCGGTCAGATCGATGATCTCCATGCGGTCCCGCAACGGGTCTGGAATCGGGTCAAGCATATTTGCCGTGCAGATGAAGAGCACCTTGGAAAGATCGAACTGCACGTCCAGATAG
Source organism: Acidobacteriaceae bacterium (assembly GCA_027306695.1). GTDB lineage: Bacteria > Acidobacteriota > Terriglobia > Terriglobales > Acidobacteriaceae > JAKAAZ01. The sequence goes on along the minus strand of DAHUZH010000013.1, from coordinate 39,515 downwards.
TTGTCGCGGAATGTGGAATTCTGCTCCGGGTCCAGCACTTCCAGCAGCGCAGAAGAGGGATCGCCGCGGAAGTCGCGGCCCAGCTTATCGACCTCGTCGAGCATGAACACAGGGTCGTTGGTCTCCGCGCGGCGCAGCGACTGGATGATCTGTCCCGGCATCGCGCCGATATAAGTGCGGCGATGTCCGCGCAGCTCCGCTTCATCATGCATGCCGCCGAGGGAAATCCGCTGAAACTTGCGTCCCAGCGCGCGCGCGATGCTGCGCCCCAGCGAGGTCTTGCCCACGCCCGGAGGACCCACGAAACATAGGATCGGGCCTTTCATGTCCGGCTTGAGCCGGCGCACGGCAAGGTAATCCAGAATGCGTTCCTTCACCTTTTTCAGGTCGTAGTGGTCCTCGTCGAGGATATCCTTCGCCTTGGCGATATCGACTTCGCTGGCGGAGGACTTCGCCCACGGCAACACCACCAGCCACTCAATGTAATTGCGCGTCAGGGAGTAGTCTGCGGCCATTGGCGACATGCGCGAGAGCCGGTTCAATTCCTTGAGCGCCTCTTTTTTTACCGTCTCCGGCATGCCGATGGACTCGATTTTTTCGCGCAGTTCTTCGATGTCTTTCTGGCCTTCGTCCATCTCGCCCAGTTCTTTTTGGATCGCCTTCATCTGCTCACGAAGGTAATAGTCGCGCTGCGACTGCTGGACCTGGTCCTGCACCTCGGTTTGAATTTTGTTGCGAAGCTGCTGGACCTCCAGTTCCTTGGCAAGATGCCGGTTGATGCGCCTCATACGCGCCAGCACGTCCGGCGTTTCCAGCAATTCCTGCTTGTCGATGGTGGTGAGCACGGGCAGCGAAGACGAGATGAAATCCACCAGACGGCCCGGTTCGTCGATATTGAGGGCGATGGTCTGGAGTTCGTCGGAAAGCGTCGGCGAGGTAGTGACGATCTGCTGAAATTGCGACAGAATATTGCGCTGCAAAGCTTCTACCTCGGCGCTTTTTCCAGGCCCTCCCTCTTCCAACACTTCCACTTCCGCAGTCATATACGGGGCAAGCTGGTCGAACTCCGCGAGCCGCACCCGCTCCGTGCCTTCTGTAAACACGAACAAGCTCTGGTTGGGCATTTTGACGACTTTATGCACGGTGGCCAAGGTCCCGACTGCGTAGAGATCGGCAGGCTGAGGCGCATCCACGCGCGCTTCGCGCTGCGCCACCACGATGATGGTTTTTTCCTCGCCGAGAGACTGGACCAACTGGATGGAGCTTTCGCGACCCACCGTCAGCGGCAGAACTGCGTGAGGAAAAAGTACGGTGTCCCGCACTGGCAAGATGGGATAGGCATGTTTGGAACCGCTCCGCTCCCGGTCTTTCCGTTCTCCGGGATGAATGACGCTAAGAAAATCGCTAGCCATGAGTTAATCCTTATCAACCTTTATGCTAATTAGACGCTAAATTTTGTCCTTGGTCGCAAAAAATGAAACTTCCACGCTTCAGCTTTATCTATCTTATTGACAATAAATATGCTACTTGCAACGCCGCAAATAGCCTCTGAAGAGAGCCGCCGATTCTCTTATCGGCATCTCTTATTTATTTTATTTATTTCGATGCACAATAGCGTCCTAGCTCCTTGACCACCGGGCAAATTTTACGAAGATCGTCGAGCACTGCATCGGCTTCCCTATTTCCGGGGATGGTTACATCGGCGTAAAACATGTACTCCCATGGCTGGCCAGCCATGGGGCGCGACTCGATCTTGGTCAGGTTCAAGTGGCGCGCGGCAAAGGTCCCAAGCGCCTGGAGAAGCGCTCCTGGACGATTTTCCAGCAGGAACACCAGCGAGAGCTTCGTCGGGGCCGGTTCCGCCGGGACGCAGCCTTGCCTGCGGATCAACCAGAAGCGCGTGTAACTTTCCGCTCGATCTTCAATGCCTGCGCACAAAATTTCCGCGCCATATTGGGCGGCGGCCTGTTTGCTTGCAATCGCGGCCATCTCAGGGCTCTTGGCTTCCATGATGTGCTTCACGCTGCCCGCCGTATCGTAAAAGCCGGTCGGCTCCAGGTGGGGATGGGCCAGGAAAAATCGTTTGCACTGGGCCAGCGCCACGGGATGCGAAAATACTTTGCGCAGACTCCCAAGTGTGGCCCCCGGCGAGGCCATCAGATTGTGGCGAATGCGCATTTGCAGTTCTCGCTCGACCGCAATTTCATTCTCGAAAAACAGGTCGTAGAAATCGACGACGGACCCTGCTAGGCTGTTTTCAACAGGGACCACGGCTGCTTCGACCTGTAACGAGACCAATGCGCGCAACACGTCCACAGCTGTCATGCATGGAATGACCAGGCCTTCCGGGGCCAGCACCAAAGCCGCCTGGTGACTGAAGGAGCCAAGCTCCCCCTGAATTGCAACCCGCATACAACTCCCCAAAAAAATGCTTCGATGAAATCTACAAATAAATCGAGGCGGCGGCAACCTTCCTCTACCTTACGCGCAACTTATCACAGGTACGCAGGCTTTACGCGGTTGTAAGGAGCAAAACCTCATGTTGTGGACGATTTTTGTAATTCTTCTGGTCCTGTGGCTGCTCGGATTTATCGGCTTCCATGTGCTGGGCGCATACATTCATATTCTTTTGGTCATCGCTGTGGTTGTGCTCATCATCGCACTTATCAACGGCGGCCGCAGCCGCATTTGAAGTTTTTGAACGGCGCGCAGAACCTGGCGTGAATTATCAACCAGCCAGCGGTTCGGTGTCCCACACACAGAACCGCTGCTCAATAAAATATGAAGGAGAACTCCCCAATGAACAAGGAGCAGGTTTCGGGAAAAATCGATCAGGTGACCGGTAAGGTAAAGCAGGGTGTCGGAGGAGCGGTCGGCAATCAAGACCTGGCAAACCGCGGAGTTACAGACCAGGTAAAGGGTGCTGCCAAGGAAACATGGGGCAATGTGAAGGACGCCGCCGATAAGAACTCCGAGGAGCACGCCAACCGTACGCGCGAGAACATTTCGCACAATGTGGATGCGGCCAAGAAGCGCGTAAACGAAAAAATCGACGCGATCAAGGAACAGCATCGCATGGACGAAAAACCGCACCGGACTGCATAGGCCAGATCAACGCGCCGCAGTCACCAGTCTTTAAATTTGTGTGAGACGAATGCCTCGTGGAATTCTTCACGGGGCATTCCTGCGATTGGGGCGTTTATGCGATTGCTATACCCAAAACATTGTCATCCCGAGCGCAGCAAAGGCAGTGGAGATACTTCTGCTGAGTCGAGAGCCTGCCCTGAGCGAGGTCGTCGCGGCGACCGAGTAGAACGGGGACCTGCATTTTCCTCCTGGCTCAGCAAATAAACCGCAGGTTTCTCGACTCGATCGCTCGCCGCAGCGAGCGGCCTCACTCGAAATGACAGATATTTCTTGTGTGGTTGCAGCAATCTTGCATCGCGCTCGCTAAGGCCGGTGGAGCAGATCGGCCGCAACGGCGGCAAAAAACACGAAGGAAATAATTCCATTCATCGTGAAAAAGGCAGCATTCAAGCGGCTGAGGTCGCGAGGCGAAACCAGCGAATGCTCATACAGCAACATGGCCGCGATAGCGGCGACACCCACGATACTGATCCAGCCCAGATGAAAAATGGCGACCAGGCCCAGCAGTAAAACCAGCATTGCCAGATGCATGGCCCGCGCGATCCAAAAAGCCGCTTCCAGTCCAAACGCCTGCGGAACACTATGTAACCCAGCCTGCACGTCATGCTCATAATCCTGGCATGCGTATAAAACATCGAAACCCGCCACCCAGAACAAGACTGCTCCCGTGAGCAGGAGGATGCGCGGATCGAGCGAGCCACGCACCGCGATCCACGCAGCCGAGGGCGCAATGCCCAGCGCCAGCCCCAGCAGTAAGTGCGACCAGCGGGTAAACCGCTTGGCGTAGGAGTAGATGAAAATCACGGCAAGCGCCACGGGTGAAAGCAGCAGCGTAAGAAAGTTTAGACGGCTTGCGGAAAAAATAAAAATTCCCGCAGCGACAATCGTGAATCCCGCTGTAAATTGGCGACTAAGCAAACCGGCTGGAATGGCGCGCGTAGCGGTGCGTGGATTGCGCCGGTCGATCTCCGCATCCGCCCAGCGGTTGAAGGCCATGGCGGCGGAGCGCGCGGCCACCATGCAGACAACGATCCAGAACAGCACGCGCCAGGCAGGCAATCCATGAGCAGCCAGCATCGCGCCGGTCAAGGCGAAGGGCAGCGCAAAAATCGAGTGCTCCCACTTGATCATTTCGAGCGTAGTGCGGACATTGCCAGCCATTTTCTACTTCCTCTTCAAGGATTGAAGGATGATCGTCGTACGTGCTTGAACTTCCAGTGTAGAAGGTCTGCCGAAATCGCGAATTGCGCCGGCAATGCGGGCAAATTCGTTCCTGGGGCCTGTTACGATCGGGAGTGCAATACGGTCGCGTCCAATATATCCGCAGATGGATTTCGTTGGTTCGTCTCACAGGGTAAAAGCATCTAACGCGAGTAAGCTTTTTACCAAACCAATACTCCAAGCAGTCTCATTTCGTCCGTGTGACCCCAACAGGTTGGCTTCCGGCATTGCGGAGGGAGTAACTTTTCCTGGTGTCACGAAAACTTTAGGGCGAACGACTCAACGGCTGAAAGAAAACCGCTAAAGGGAAAGCGAATTTGACGGTTTCCAAACAACAGAGCAATCCGTGGCTGGTCGCCATGGCGGTCGTGCTGCCTACGTTCATGGAGGTGCTCGATACCTCGATCGCCTCGGTGGCGCTGCCTTATATTGCCGGCAGCCTGTCCGCCAGCAACGACGAAGCCACCTGGGTGCTGACCAGTTATCTGGTCGCGAACGCCATCGTACTGCCGGTGAGCGGATGGTGTGCGCAGCGGTTTGGGCGCAAAAGGTTCCTGCTGGCCTGCATTGTGATTTTCACCGTCAGCTCTTTTGTCTGCGGCGCGGCCAACAGCCTGTTAATGATTCTGCTCGCCCGCGCGGTGCAGGGCGCGGGAGGCGGAGCGCTGCAACCGTTATCGCAGGCCATTCTCCTGGAAAGTTTTCCCGAGGAAAAACGCGGGCAGGCCATGGCCGTCTACGGACTGGGCGTGGTGGTCGCGCCGATTCTCGGACCGACGTTGGGCGGTTATCTCACAGACATGTACTCCTGGCGATGGACGTTCTACATCAATATCCCTGTCGGAATTCTGGCGCTGATTCTGATCTCGCGCTTTGTACAGGACCCGGATTACATCCGTAACGCCAAGCCAGGGCCGCTCGATGGCATCGGCCTGGGACTGCTGGCGACATGGCTCGGTTGCCTGCAGATTGTTCTGGATAAGGGCCAGGAAGACGACTGGTTCGGGGCCACCTGGATTCGCTGGGCCACGGCGATTCTGGTCGTTTCTTTCATCGCCTTCGTATGGCGCATGCTGGTCAAAAAACGGCCTCTGGTGAATCTGCGCGTCTTTCTCCATCGAAACTTCGCGCTCGGGTGCATCCTGATCGCGTTGTTTGGCGGATGCATCTACGGCCTGATTACCCTGCTGCCTCTGTTCTATCAGGAGGTGCTGGGCTATACCGCTTTCAATGCCGGGATCGCTGTCAGTCCGCGCGGAATTGGCGCAGTCGTGGCCATGCCTCTCATTGGCCTTCTGACCGCCAAGCTCGACAACCGATGGTTGATCGGCGGAGGCTTTCTTATCTTCGGCATTTGCGGCATCTGGTTTGGCGAGGTCAACCTTGCCATCTCTCCATGGTCGTTTGTCTGGGCCATCATTCTCAGCGGATTTGGCTCTGGCATGGTCTTCGTTCCAATGTCCACCACGGCAATGGCGGGATTGGCAAACGAAGAAATCGGAAACGCCTCTGGTCTTTACAATTTGCTGCGCAATGTCGGTGGCAGCATCGGCATTTCAATCACAAATACACTGCTGGCCCGCCACTCGCAGCTCCATCAGTCGAACCTGGTGCAAAACCTGACCCCCAGCAGCCGCGAATATCAGCAGCAATTGAGCGAGAGCGTCACCAGTCTCGGCCCCAAGATTGGCAAGGCAATGGCGGATGCCGGAGCGCTGGGCCGAATTTACAGCTCGCTCAACACGCAGGCGTTATTGCTGTCGTACGTGGACGATTTCCATTATCTGGCGCTGGCATCGTTTGCCTGCTTGCCTGTGGTGCTCCTGCTGCGAAAGGCAATGCGCCGCAAGGGTGGCATGATTCATGCAGAATGAGCGTCTCGCTTATGCATTGCGGAAGGTGGTCGTCGCGTCAGCCGCTGACCTGAAAATACAAGGGCGAGACCGAAGCCTCGCCCACTAAATTTTCTATCTGATGCGTTAATTCGTTTTCTTCCCCTGCTCTGTCTGGCCTGCAACGACCAGGTTGTTGGTCACATGGAAGACATTGGGGACCTGCATGGCGCGCATGTAGACCAGGTTCTTGTCCATATCATTATCGACCACACCATAGAGCGTCACATTGCCGTTCTGCACAGAAATGCGGATGGGACGCGATGGAACGATTGCATATTGCTGCAGTGGAGCATAGCTATAGATGGTGCGAAACTCGGCCAGACGAATCTGGTCATCCATGGGAGATACCGGATCGATCTGGATCTTATTGATGACGCCTTTCACTCCTGGCATATATTCCGCGAGAGAAAGAGCAGACTGTTCCGTCACCGGGCCTTTGGCATGGCCGCCCAGCGTCACAACGCCGTTATTGACATCGACTCCAATGGCATCGAATACCTGCCCAAAGCCAATCCGGTCCACTTGAATGCGGCTCAATAGCTTTTGCTGGAGAACATTGTCCGGGATCGTCGGCCCACCGACGGCTATGTTGTCGCGTACAGCCTTAACGCCGGGGACTTTCTTGATCTTCTTGACAGCCTGCGCCTTGTACGCATAAAGGTCCACCTGCCCGGAAAGTATGACCGTGCCATTGGCGACGCGCACAGTCACATTTTTGAAATTCTTGCCGCGAAGTGGACCGCGAACTTCGTGTCGGAGCTGGGCGTCCGTAACGCTACTGTCCGCAGCCAGCAGATAAGCGGACGGGCCGGCAACGATGGGCGCAGCCACCAGCGCTGCTCCTGCTAGAAACAGCGCCATCAGCAACCTGGATACAGCCTTTTTGCTATGCATGGTTCGTATCTCCTTACTCGCGCAGCCTCTTTGAACTCAGATGCCTACCGCGCCCGGAACGGTATGAGACATAAATGATGTTGGCTGCCTCATTCGCGGTCAGTATCCCTTCGCCGGAATAATACGATAGACGTCCGCTCCTGAACAGAGGATAGCGTGAATAGAAGTTAAATTTAAGTATGGTGAAATTTATATCGGTTCGGCGATTGCCATACCCATAGTGCTGCCGTTTCTCCACTTGCCGCCGCGGCGGACTCGCTCGAAATGAGGAATATCTTTACGGGATCGTGTTTGGCCGACGTGGCCAAGCCCCTGCAAGCGCGCCGTTACCTGTGCTTGCCTCGAATCTGCAGGTACATGCTGAAAACGTCGGCTTCGTCGCGTACGGCAATGATGGAAACTGTCTGGTTCAGGTCATACTGCGCCTGGATCAACTGCTGGGCGGTGGTGTTGATATTGGTGGCGAAGGTCAGCGTCAGGTTTCGGCCAACCTGTTCCTCCACGGTCACGCGGGCCGTCGATTCACCCAGCGCGCCGACGAAGTTCGGGTCGACGCGCACGCTGCCAACGCCGAATAGCTTCTGCACGCGGCTGCTGACGGCGGCGTTGAGCGCGCCTCCCAGCAATGCCTCGGAGGTGAGGTTGGCGCCCTGTTGCTGCTGCTCGCCATACATTGCGGCCTGCTCATTGGTGCGGCCCAGCGCCAGCAATGCCAGCACATCCGACTGCGTCAGGGGAGGTTCGGAGCGATACGAGATGTCCAGCTTGCTGGGAGGGCCATGGAGGCTGATGATGATATCGTAATTCTGCACGCGCGCCGTGGCTTCAAGATCGATCTCTGGAGAAATGGTGACTGGATTGGCAAAGATAATATCGCCCTGCTGCAAGCGGTATTGGGTCCCGGCAAACGACGCCGTGCCTTCCACAATGTCCACGCGGCCCAGCACGGAGGGGTTCTCCAGCGTGCCGCGAATACGAAGATTGACGTCCCCGGCAAGAGCGGCAAAAGAGTTCTGAAATCCCAACTCGGGCGCTGAGGTCACATGAACATCCAGACGCACGCGATTGAGCGGTGAAGTCGGATCGATGGGAGGGGAAATCCCGCTCGCTCCGCCAGCCAGCGAAGTCAGGTCCACACTACTGCCGATCCCAAAGCGCATGACCCTCACATTGCCGTTGAGCACAAGATTGTCCGAGCTGCCCAAGAGCCGTAGCTTCGAGTCCACAGAGGTGGAAACGCCTTTTGGATACCGGATGCGAACATCTTTGGTGTTCGCAGTCAGATCGACAAAAACACCGCGGCGATAGCCAATAAAACCCTGCACCGCCAGTTCCCCGCCGCCGGAATAACCCTTCAACTGCTGGACCACCAAACGGTCCTGATCGAAGAGCATCGTTCCATTCATGTCCGTCAGCCCGTTGGCCACATTCAGCAGATGGAGGTTGACATGATTGACCTGTGCGCGTCCGCGCAGGTCCGGCTCCTGTGCCGTGCCGCGCGCATCCACGATGAAATGGACCTGTCCCGAGGACTGGATGTTCTGGTTCAACACTCCTGCCAGGGCGACATCCAGCGTGCCTTCAGAATGCATACGCAGCTTGTAGCCATGCAGCAGATCTACTGTTCCTTGTGCAACAAAATCGATGTCCTGGCCTCGAATGCGCAACTGCTTCAACTGCAATGTTCCGTCGCGCAGCGTCATCTGCACGGGGCCTTCGGAATGGATCGGCATATTGTTCAGGGTCGCTGAAAAACTGTTCAGGTCCACATCCGCCTGAATGGCAGCCGGTTGCTTCAACGGCCCAGAAAGCGTGATGCGGCCTTGCAGCGAAGACTTGCCAGTAACGCCGGAGGTCGTCATCAGACGCAGGAACGGATCGACGTTGAAATCCGCAAATGTCAGCTCCAGTTGCGCGGGGTAATTTCCGCCGAGCCGAATCTGACCTCCAGCGTCGAGATGCGTTTGCAGAAGATCGGCGCGCGAAGTGAGATAGAGAATTCCGCTCTGGAAATGGGCCTCCGCATGCAATTGGCCCATCGCCACATGGTTCAGTGTCAGGTCCTGAATGTGCAACCCGCCCGTCATGAGCGGAGACGACGTGGTTCCGGCAGCCTGTACATGAAAATCGAGTGTGCCGCCCACCGGCAGGCGCTGCTTTTCCAGGGCGGCGATTTTCCCAAGAACGAAGCCCTTCCCGGTCAAGTCCCCATGCAGCGCAGCCGTTTCGTAGTCATAGGAAAGCTGTCCGGTGGCTGTGCCTCCCGTGGCGACAAGTTGCAACTGCGTCACTTCCAGGACATGCCCCTGGGCCGCAAGTTGCATGGACGCCTGGGGAACCGCCTGTCCATCGATGACGCCATGCGTCAGGACCACCTGCCCGGCCCCCTGGAGATCATCGACAGTTCCGGCGACGTGCGCGTGGGCGGCCAGCATGCCGGAGGCGGGATACGTCGTGCCCAGAACGGACTGTATCTCCGCAATGGAAGCGTGACTGGCCTGCATGCTCGTGACAATATAGGTGCGCTTGGTATAGGTGTACATATCCGGCGCGGTGCGTTCCGGTTTCAAATCCATCGCGCCGTGAATCGCGGTATCACCACGCGCCAGGATGGTGTTTCGCAGAATCAGCTCCCAGGGAGTATAGGAAACATCCGCGTGAAACTGGTCCCAGGTCAGCAAATGCGCAGGTGGAGGATTTGTACGGGCGCCGGGCTTCGTGGCAGCGGCATGCGTGACCTCCATCTCAAAGCGCTGAGAATCGACATGGCCCATGGCCTGGAGCGCAAAGAACGATCCCCGCACGACGCCATGAAATGTGGCGCTTCCATCCAGGTCGATGGGCAATGCGTGAGGCCGCCCCGCTGGCGTCGCCCGCAGATCAAGTATGGTCAGCAGGTGGTCGAATTCGCCAAGATCGTGCGCGTTTACGTCCATGCGCAAGGCGCTGTTCAGATCTTTTTCAAACAGCGTGAGCGTGCCGCTGGCATGCACCTGCGTTCCTGGCGTCGATTCATCGGCCTGCTCGATGACCAGATGGTGGTTGTCGCCCAGATAAACGGCGCGCGCACTGCCGCTGACAGGAATCAGGCCCATCGTCCGGCGCGGCGCGCGCATGGTCAGAATGCCGCGCACGACCAATCCATTGCCGGCCCCGGTCCAGTGTCCGGTCACTTCTCCTGAGGTAGCAGTTGTAAAGCCGATGTTTGTATAAGGGGCCGGTGCAACCGCGCCCAGGACCAGAGGCAAGGTGATGTCCGAAACATGCGCCTGAAGTGTCGCTTCAAGCGGTTGATAGACGGGCCTCCTGGCGCCTGGGGCCGATGCGGCCTCATGCTTCCGGCGCAGGCGCGCCAAAAAATCGTGCGCCGTCAATCCGCGATGCTTCGAGGAGGCCGGAGTAGCGCTCCGTATCAAGGGGCCGACCACGGGTGCGGAGGGGCCGACGCAATGCTTCATAATCAGGCTGCCGTCAATCCGGCCCTGATCGTCAAGAACGGAAGAAAAATTCGTCAGCGAGCATTGGTCGTTATCGATGGTCACATGGGTATGGAGTTCCACGTTGCGAAGACGCAGCCACGAAGATTCCCATTCGCCGGAACGCAAGTCCACATGCCCGGCAATCTGAAAGCTGGTGGCCGCCGTCGCGTCCTGCGCGCCGTGCGCATGGGCCGATATCTGGGCCGTGCCCTGATGCAGATCGTTGACGCCGGTAATAGCGCCGATCTCGCGAGCATCGACGGAGCCATGCACATCGGTCTGCCAACTGGGTCGGGAGAAGTTCTGCAACTCGCCGGTCGCCACCAGATGCGAACTGCCAGTCTTCAAATCGATGTGTTCGATCCGCACCGCATCGCCGGTCAGAAGAATGTTCGCTGCCAGTGTGGAGTGGGCCTCGGTTGCATTCTTCAATCGGAAGGTAATGTTTTTCGTGAGCAGCGCGATCTGATATTCGCCCTTGGCGGCCACGTACCTCATCGTCAATTGCAACGGTCCGGCGGCCATCTCCCAGGGAATGGCGCGGTCGTTCAGCAGCACCCATCCATTCTGGATACGGGTGTCGCCGATCGATAAAGCGAGCAGAACCTGCGGCAGCGGCTGCTGGCTGGCCACACGCGGCTGCGGCTGGTTGGTCGTGCCATCGGGATACACGATGAGATGAAAGACCGGGTGCTGCGCGGCCAGACTGGCCATCCCAATCTTCGGCGTAAAAAAGGAAATGATTTTGGCGTGCAGCGTCAGACGATCGACATGGAAGTACGGGACCTGATCGGCGGCCTCCTTACCGTGGATGGTCAGATCATCCACTTCGATGGCCAGGTGGCGTACATTCCATCGGAACGAGCCGATCTCCACGCGGCCACCGGTGGCATTCTCCAGCGTGGTCACAAGCGCCCGATGAACGCGAGCAGCGAACTTCGGCGTGGAGGCGTACCAGAACAGCGCTGCGAAGACAGCCGTTCCCACAAGAATGGTGGCGACTGCGGCATAGGCCACATGCCGCCAGCGCAGGTGGCGCGACGGCCCCATGGATGTGTCCTGGGGCGTCATTGGCCACCTCCCTGGCTGGTTGGACTACCTGGATCACTTCCCTGCACTCTGGCTGCATTGCCATACGCAGGATCGAGAATACGCACATCGCCTTCGCTGTAGAGACCTTTGAGCCACTGGTCCACCATGGCGCTGACCCGTTGCTGACGAAGAATCTCTCGAATGCGCGGAGCGACCGCCTGAAAATCCGGCACCGTGGCGCGATTGTGTTCGAGTTCCGGCTTCAAGATTTCATCGTAGTATTTGCGCACATCTGCGTTGGAAACGCGGACCGCGCCACCGAAGCGCAGATCGATAAACTTCAGGATCGCCAACCGCTCGCGGACCCGGCCCTCCAATTCCTGCTGCGTAAAGTCGTACGACTGCAAGAATGCCTGCCAGCCCGCGTCCGTATTGCAATGGTATTCCGCGCATGCAGGAAGCTGCCTGCGCATGTCAGCAATGGACTGGTCCACATCCTTCTTCGAGATGTTCGCAAGGCCGGGCTGCAAGACCCGCTGCTGGTCGATCAATGCCCGGTCGATCAACCGGGCCAGGGCGCGTTGCGGTGTGTTGTCGGACTCCGGTTCTTTACCCGGCAGAAATGCGGCGAAGCGCATCTCTTCATCGACATCGCTGGCAAGAATGGCCGTGTCGTCAACAACAGCAACTACGCGGTCGAGAACGGCGGACTGCACCGGAGGAGCCTGGCCCGACTGGGCCAGTGCAGTCTGCGCATACAACAGAGATACCAGCAGCACAAGCAGCCGCAGAAAATGATTCGCGGACAAAAGCGTCCAGCGTACACCCCGCGAATTGAGAATGACCGCCATCAAAAGGACTGTCCAATACTGAAGAAAAAGTTGAAGTGGCCGGAGTTTCCTACATACGGCGCCTGCTGGCCGCTGTAGTTCAGCACTGCGGGCAGCAGCGCTGGGTCACTAACCACGGGATAGACCGTTGGGTTCACGTTATAACTGAAGTCCAGCCGAATCGGGCCAACTGGCGTCTTATAACGCAGGCCCGCTCCAACGGCGTTTGAATCATAGTCGAAATTACAGGTCCCCTCCGGCCCCTGCAGGTTGTAGCAAGTGGTGACATTAGGCTGATGAAAGCGCAGCAGGGACGGGAAAATGCTGGACGCTTTCGTGTATACATTGCCGGTGTCATCGAACAGCGCGAACCCAACATTGTCCCCAAGATAAGGCAGCGGAATGGGCGGGATGCGCAGCTCCAGACTGTTGACGAACGCGCCGGAACCGCCGACGGGAAATCCCGTCTGCAAATCGCGCGGGCCAGCCGAGTTGATGGAAAATCCCCGGTGCGAAGTTGCGCCTCCGGCATATAACCGTTCCGGCAAAGGAATCAGGTTGTACGACGGGTTGCCGTAGGTGTTCTCAAAAGCGATCCGGGTGCTGCGCGCCAATATCCAGTTGTGTTTATTCAGCGGATGATAGTTCGATTCCTGCATGTCCAGCCGATTGAAGTTCGCCTGGGACGCAAACCCGGACCATGCAAAAAACTGTTGCGCGGAAAGATACCATCCGCTTGTGGCGTCCAATGGATTGTCGCGCGTGTCATGCACCCAGGTGACGCCCGGGCCGCTGACGCGCGTCGGTTCCGACAGGAGCGGAATGAGTTCCGCGCTGACCTGCAAACTGTTGGGATTGACGTAAACGTAACGGTACGCCATTGAGTAGATGAAGGTGTTCGCCTTATTTGGGCGCTGGGTGAAAAGGACGGACCCGGTAATGCTCGACGCCTGGTAGGTGGTGATGTCCTGGCTGCTGACGAACCCGCCGGTGATGGCGAAATCAATCGTTTTATGTCCATAAAATGCAGGGTCGTCGAAGGTCATGATCGCCTGTTGTTCCAGCGTTCCGTAGGCCGTCTGTATTGTGATGGTGCGGTTCCTTCCGCGTATGTTGATGCGGCTGACATCGAAGGAAATGCGCGGGCTGGCGCCGAATTTTCCGTTCGGCGAACAGACGAACGCGGAAGGATGGGCGACGCCAAGCTGAATCAGAGACGCCGCGGATGGGCAATTCCGCTGGGGCGTGCCGGTCTGCACCTCAAAGCCGAAGCCATAGTCGTAGTTCCAACGGCGCGCCTCGGACACGTTCACCAGAACGTCTTTTTTCTGCTGCGCTCCGCGAGGGTTCACAATGCCGGTGTCCACCGCGCTGAATAAAGCAAGATCGTAGAGCCGCCGCTGCGTATCCAGAAGCGCATTGCGGTTGAGCGGGCCGCCCGGATGCACTTCCAGGAGCTTATCGACCACCTGCGGTCGCGTGTAATGGAGGCCGCTGATCAGCACATGATTGATATAGAACGGATTTCCCTCGTGGATCCTGACGACGATGTCGATCAGGTTGGGATTGTCCTTTTCCGGGTGCTGCTCGAAAGTCAAGTCGGCCTGAGAAAATCCGCGCCGGTAATAATAATCGAACAGTTCGATGCGGTCGCCGGCCAGTGTCGTTAAAGAGTATGGCTCTCCGGGGCGGGTATTCATCAGCGCCAGCAAACTGGCGTAGGAAACCTGCTTTACTCCGACAAGCTCCACCTTTCCGATCCGCTGCTGAATGCCTTCATTAATTTGGTAGGTCACTGTGACATAGGCGAGCTTGCCCTTGCGGGCCTTCGCCGACTGGTCGGAGTCCGTCACCTCTGGCGTGACGCTGACATTGCCAAAGCCGTTGCTTTTGTATAGGCCCGTAATGGCGGCGACATCGCTGGCCAGCAGCGACTCACTGAAGGTCCCGTGGCGATTGAATGTGTCCGCTTTCTGCACGCTCAACCGCTGCTTCAGCAGGTAGGTATCGAAGTAGCGATTGCCGGTGATCTTCACCGACTCCACCCGGTGCAGCGGACCGCGTTCGATCCGGTAGACAATCAGGTCCTCATTGGGATGGGGATGCTCCAGCGCATGCGTGACACTCACATCGAAATAGCCTTTTTTCTGGAAGTGGTCCCGCAGATTGCTGTCGCCTTCATTCAGCAGGTCCGGGTCCACGGCCCCTTCGTCATATACGGGGACCAGCCGCTTCAATGTACCTTTCGAGACGCGAGCACCGTTGGCCTGGACGCGTACCGCGGGTCCGCGATTCACGTCGAACCGGTAGTCCACCTGCGTCCGCGCTGGCTGGAACGTCTGTGTGCCAGCCCGCACGGTGGCCTCCAGGCGGTTTTTCTTCTCATAGTTCTTCCGCAACCGGCTGAGCGCCCTGGGCACGGTGTTGGAGGTGACTTTGGACCCTTGCTTCAACTTGGCGACTTTGCGGAATTTGGGGACCGTCATTCCGGGATTTCCCTGCACGGAAACGGCGCCTACCTTGGCTTGTTTTTCTGTATGGACGGTATAAATTACATCGACCAGATGGTTGGCCCCAGCAGGGACCGTCTTCACCGTAATCTGGGGCTGATAAAAACCATTCCGCGCCAAGGAAACTTTTATATGCACGGTTGCCTGGTCGAGTTCGGAAGGCGTAAAAGGCCCTCCCAGTTCCAGGCGTGTCGCGCGTTGGATTTGTGCCGCCAACAACTCCTGTTTCATGCCCTGAACGTACAATCTGCGCAAAAACAGTTGCGGCTCTCCACGAAACACGACCGTGACCTGCTCCCCGGTTTTGATGCCCTCGGCGAGGATGTTCCGATATAAACCGCTGGCATAAAGCTGATGCATGCTTGCTTTAATGTTCTCCGCGCTTAAAACATCGCCGGGCTGGAGTGCAAGTTTTCCTTGCAGGCTGTTCACGTCTCCAGCCATCACGCCCTCAAAACGGATGTCTCTGACGCGCAGGCCATACCATGACCGCAGATCGCGATATCGCAAAACTTTGGCTGCATGTGCTGCCGATGAAGCCGGAGATGCCGCGCCCGCTTTTGCCTGGGCAGCAATGTGCGACGACGGAGCGGCCCACGCCAGTGGAGCAAAAAGAATGCTCAGCATCCAGGTTGCAATCCGCATCCTGTGCCGCAGCGTGCCGAGTCCTGCCTGTATTTTTCGTTTTTGCAAATCCTGTGCTCATGGACGGTGGCGCGGCACCGTACTTTCGATCAACCGGGCCGAGACTCAGCATGAACTGATTGGCAGATCCCCACTGTCTCTGGTTAGAATACGCAACCATGGCCGATTCACACTACTATGGGCAGACGCGGATTTTTTTTCTGAGAGCGAAGATCGAGGAGGCAGGAGGAACAAGCCCTAGTTCAAAACAACTGTCTCACCACCCAGATGCTCTGTGATAAGGCGCGCCACTAACGGCTTGAGAGATTCTCCCGTCTTCGCCAGCACGAAGGTCTGCGTGGCATCGTCCCAGTCCAGCTTAAAGCTGGTGGAAAGCGCGGAAATCCATATCTGGCGGACAGGAGCATTTGGGGTCAGAACAAACTTGGACGGCGGCTCATCGAACGTGATATTCAGCACGCCGTTTTGTTCCTCCACCTCAAAGTCCGCATCGCTCTCGGCCTGAATCAATATCTTCTTGAGCGACTCTAAGGCGGCGTCCGCATGGCGTCGAAACTTGATTTCATCGAGCATGATGCCAGTGTATCAAGGGGTCGGCATGGCATACTGGACGCAACTCGACACGTACAATGGGCTGTGTGGACTGGAAGGACCCTCGGCAAGTAAGTGGAGAAACAGTGCGGACACGACGCCTTTTTTTCATGCGAGCGAGGGCATTTCCAGTTCATTTTCTGATTGCCGTGGTACTATTCTGGAGCATTCCACAGCAGTCTGCCGGCTACTCGTTTTTGACGCATGAGAATATGATCGACGTCGCCTGGAAGGGGTCGATCCGACCCGCGTTACTGGCGCGTTTTCCAAAAGCGACAGAGGCCCAGCTACGCGGAGCGCGCGCCTACGCCTACGGTGGCGCAACCATTCAGGACATGGGCTACTACCCATTCGGCCACGAGTTCTTCAGCAACCTGACACACTATGTTCGCGCCGGAGATTTCGTGGACAACCTGTTCCGCAACGCACGCACTGTGGATGAGTATGCCTTTGCCATCGGCGCGCTCTCGCACTATGTGGGCGACAATGACGGCCACAAATACGCGACCAATCCCTCCACGGCCATTGAATTTCCCAAGCTGGGTAAGAAGTATGGGGCTGTCGTGACCTACGATCAGGCCCCGTATGCGCACGTCCGTACGGAGTTTGCGTATGATGTCGAGCAGCTCAGTCTGCATCGGTTTGCGCCGGCAGGATACCTGCATTCGGTAGGTTTCAAAGTTCCGCGCCATTTGCTGGAGCGGGCCTTTGTGGAAACGTACGGCCTGCCTCTGCGCTCCGTACTGGGCCGGCCTCTGCCAGCGATTGAAAGTTATCATTCCTCGGTGGAAAAATTCTTGCCAAAATTTGCCTGTGCGGAAGTAATCCTCCATCGCAAAAGTTTTCCCGCGGAAGAAGACACGCCCGCTTTTCATCGATTCGCGTCGCGTCAAAAACAGGCGGAAGCCGACAATGGATGGGAAAACTGGAACCGCAAGCCCGGATTTGAAATACACTTCATCGCATTTCTGATTCGTATCTTGCCGAAGATCGGGCCGATCTCCAATCTCGCCATTCGCGGGCCGAATGCGGAAACAAACCGCTGGTATATAGAGAGCATGAATCGCTCCACCGACAACTTTGAGCAGTTGTTAGAGAGGCTTGAAAAGAGTCCGGGGAAGGCGCTGGATTTGCCCGACCGTGATCTGGATACCGGCACCCCCGTACGCCCCGGCTCCTATCCTCTGACCGACCAGACCTACGCCCAGTTATTGGGGAAACTGACCGTGCAGCCGAGTCGTCCCATTCCGGTGAACCTGAAGGCAAACATCCTGAATTATTATGCAGATCCGAACGCGCCGATCACGACGAAGAAAAATTCCCGTGCATGGAAGCGTGTGCAGGCGCAGTTGATGGAGTTGCGTAACGGTGAAACGGTCGGCGACAGCAAGTAGAAATCTCCTGCTTGGTTTGAGTAATTCTTCTTCGCAATTCGATTGACGCCACTTCCTGCAACGTCCACAATAACTGCATGAAAAAATCTAAAGGTTCGGGTTCCAGCGCGACCGACTTCGGTTTGTTGATTTTGCGGGTCTCGCTGGGTGTCATCCTCTTCGTCAAGCACGGCATTGAAAAAGCCACGCACTTTTCCAGTATGGCGACCCATTTCCCCGATCCCGTCCACATTGGCGCCCATGCAAGTTTCATTTTTGCGCTGATCTCCGATGCTATCTGTTCTCTACTGGTTGTCCTTGGGCTTGGAACCCGTGTGGCTGCGTTCCTCATCGTTGTCAATCTTGGCGTGGCCTTTTACTTCGTACATCACCTCGCGTTTCATTCCGACCATGGCGAACTCATCCTGGCGTATCTGGGCGGCTTTCTGGCGCTGATATTGACCGGGGCAGGCCGATTCAGCCTGGATTGCAAGCTCTGGGGACGCAGCTAGCCGCGTTGTTTACGGCTAGGGTGGGAGAACATTGGTTCATTCCAACTGGGCCGGATCAATAAATGGAGTCATTCTGAGCGGAGGTCGCTTCGCCGTGGCGAACGACCGGAGTGAAGAATCCAGAAAATCCTCGCTTCATAGAAGCTGCCATCACCTTCTGGATTCTTCGGTCGCCGCGGCGACTTCAGAATGACTCGTTCTATTTTTTGAAACCAGTATCTGTGAATCCGCCCTGGAACCTCGTCGCGACGATTCGTATGGAAGTCCAAGAAAGAGCGGGCGGCCATTGCAGCCTATGGAAACCTTTGAGGACGCCACCAACCCCTTTCCCATTCCACGGCATCTCATCGGGCAGTTGTTTGATTATCGCGTCGACGATCCATGCGCGGATGCAATACACCCACCGAGGTAAACGACTTGCGTGTCCAAATGGGATTGATTCCGCGCAAGGCAGCGACGCGGCATAGGTGAGCTATGGAAACAATCTTCAACACAGAACAATATAAGCAACGACTGCTGACAGAAGAACAACGGCTTGTAAAAGCTATTGGCCGCGCGAACACAAGTGCATTGGAACTGGACGGCGCACCTGCCGGCGACTCGGTTGACATTCTCGTCAGCGGCGAAGCGAAAGAGGGCCAGTTTCAAGAAGTCGATATGGAATGGGACCGACTCAACCAGGTACGGACGGCCTTGAAGCGAATGGAAGTGGGCACGTTCGGCAGATGTGTGGTGGATGGCGGCCCGATCGAAGAGAAAAGGCTCAAAGCAGTGCCGTGGACCGCTTATTGCCTGAAACATGAGCAACTGCTGGAAAGAGAAAAGTCCCGTCCAATGCCCACTTTATGAGCCTTGCTTTTATTTGTTCACGGACAGCATATTCTTAAAACGGAATGTCGTCATCGGTGATTTCCGTTGACTGCGAGAAGTCCTCTGCGCCGCCGCGCTGGTCGAACGAGGCAGTGTTTGATTTCGCATAGCTGCTGCTTCCACCCTCGCCGCCTTCGCCGCGCCCGGAGAGCAGGGACAAATCGCTGACGATGATCTCCGTCTTATATCTCTTTTGCCCGGTCGTTTTGTCATCCCACGAAGAGGTTTGCAGACGGCCTTCCACATACAGCTTGTTGCCTTTTTTTACGTAGTCGCGGATGATCTCCGCCGTGCGCTGATAGGCCACAAGATTGTGCCACTCCGTGCGGTCCTGCCAGTTGCCGGTCTTGTCTTTGAACCGTTCGCTGGTCGCGATGGAAAAAGTGGCGACGACCACGCCGCTCGCTGTCACCTTGATCTCCGGGTCTTTGCCCACGTTGCCGAGAAGAATTACTTTGTTGACGCTCTTTGCCATGTCCGTCCAACTTTCCCAATACTTGTTTTCGGATGAGGATAGCAGACCCTTGCGGGAAGTGCATCTCTACCGTTTCAGCCTACGATTGCGCAGCCACTTCGCGATGCCCAGCACCAGCAGCATCAGGCCAAAGGGAACACTCATCAGAGCGACCATGAACGATAGCCAGCCTGCGTTCGAGCGCGCGCCGTAAATGCCAATCCCGCCAAAGATCGTCTTGGTGGCGAGCAGCGCCAGCAGCCCGCACAACACGATCCAGAAGCCTGCCTGGAGCAGCGCATGTGTGCCGTCATCGGCGGGCAACGGCTTTTTTGCAGGCCCGACGGAGCGCGCCAACTCTTGCTCCGCAACAGTCGGTATGGGCTGTTGCGTAGAGACGTTCGGCGGAATTTTATCGGTGACAGGCATTGTGTTTCTCGACGGACTCAGCGCCAGTTCGCCAGCATCGCGTACACCACCACTCCGGTGACCGAGACATACAGCCAGATGGGAAAGGTGAAGCGCGCGATGCGCTTATGCTGCGGGAAACGCCCGCTCAGTGAAAAAAAGAAGGTGATCAAAATCATCGGCAGCGCGACCACGGACAAAATAATATGGCTGGCAAGAATCGCGAGATAAATCGTTCGCACCGTGCCGTGGCCAGGGAAAATTATGTCGCCATGCAGCGTATGGTTGGTGATGTAGCTGACAAGAAATAAGGAAGAAAATATAAATGCCGTAATCATCGAGGCCCGATGCCGGGAGATCTGCCTGCGGCGAATGAAGACCAAGCCAATCACCAGCGCGATGGCGCTCAGGCCGTTCAGCAGCGCATTCAGCGCGGGCAAAAACAGCAGGCGCGCGGCGAATTGCGGCGGTGCGTGATGGACATACAACAGCCAAAGCAGGAAAAGCACCGCAGCGGCGCTGACAATCAGGATGCCGGCGATCGGTGCGCGCGTATTCGGTTGCGTTGCAGCCTGCATCGATTCAATCTCCCCTGACGGTTGCAAATGCTTAGAATGCTTCAATACATTAGGCAGCAGGTTTGTTGGTGCGGCGATTCACCACCGCCCACGACCCTACAAAAACCACCGCGCAGAATCCTAGCGTCACGACCAGGTTGATCTCCGGCGAAAACGTCGTCGTCTCCAGCGGGAACAGTCCGTTGCGCAGCGCATCGACGCCGTAGGTCAGCGGGTTCAACAGCATTACAATCCGCAGCCAGCCGGACGCGCCGCTGGCCGGGAAAACGGAGCCGGAAAGCAGCCAGAGCGGAATCAGCACCAGGTTGATGACCGCGTGAAACGCCTGGGTCGAGTCCATCGGCCACGCAATGATGAAGCCGAGCGCGGTCAGCGCGAAGGACGCCAGCGCAATCATCAGCATGCTGTAAAGAATGCCGAGCAGGCCGACATGCACGCCCGCCAGCGGCGCGAAGACAAGAAAAATCCAGCCTTGAATGGCCGCCAGCGTCGCTCCGCCCATCACCTTGCCAAGCACGATGGCCGAGCGGCTGATGGGCGCGGCCAGCACTGAGAGCAAAAAACCCTCATTGCGGTCCTGGATCAGCGACATCATGCTGAAGATGGCCGTAAACAAGACGATCATCATAATCGCGCCGGGAAAAAAGTAGCCCGCGTAGTGCGACGACACAGCGCTGCTGGGGCCATGGGTTTGAAATGACTTGGCAAATCCCGAGCCGAGCACCAGCCAGAACAGTAGCGGCGAAGCAATGACGCCGACGACGCGCGCCTTCTGACGATAGAAGCGGACCAGTTCGCGCCGCCACAGAGAGTAGGCCGGCGTCCACAGACCGGGCGATGTGCTGATTGGAATACGCGCAGGCAGAGATGCGGTCGCCATTACGATTTCTCCTCATTCTTTTCCAGCCAGAAGCGATGTCCGGTGCGCTGGATGAATACGTCTTCGAGACTCGGCTTCGACACGGAGACGGATTCGATTGCGCCAGGAAATGCCTCCACCACTTCGGTCAGGAAGCGATGGCCGTGCTCGCGCTCCACACGGACTGCGTTGCCGACGACGCTGGGCGCGACCGCGAAGCGTTCGGCGATACGCGCGCCGAGCGCGGCGGCGGCTTCGGGGCCGCAGGTTTCAAATTGCACAACATCGCCGCCAATTTCCGCCTTCAACTCCGCTGGGCTGCCGAGTGCGACTAATTTGCCGGCGCTCAAAATCGCCAGCCGGTCGCAATGTTCCGCCTCTTCCATCAGGTGCGTTGTCACCAGCACGGTCACGCCCTGGTCATCGCGCAGAATGCGCAGATAGTTCCACAGGTCGATGCGCGCGCCTGGATCGAGGCCCGTCGAAGGTTCGTCCAGCAGCAGCACGGAAGGCGAGTGAATCAGTCCCTTGGCCAGTTCCACGCGGCGTTTCTGGCCGCCGGAAAGCGTCTCCACCATGTCCTTTGCGCGGTTGGTCAAGCCAACGCGCGCCAGCACTTCTTTCGCGCGGGCCTGCAACTGCGGACCACGCAGGCCGTAGAGATGGCCCTGATGCATCAGATTTTCGGCGACGGTCAGCTTCACGTCCAGACTGCTCGCCTGAAAGACAATCCCAGTCTGTTGCCGAACGCGATTGGGTTCCTTCGCGACATCGAAGCCAGCAATGCGGGCATGGCCGCTGGTAGGAACCATCAGCGTGGATAGGATGCGAAACAGTGTCGTCTTCCCGCTGCCGTTCGGTCCGAGCAGTCCGAAAATCTGCGCGGGGCGCACATCGAAGCTGAGGCCGTCGAGCGCGAGGCGCGAACCATAATCGTGCGTCAGCCGGTCGAGTTCAATCGGCGCCTGCCCGGAGGATGCGCTGTTCCCCGCGGACATATGGGACGACTGCGCGGTCTGTTGTAGTGTCTGCTGTCCCGTTGCCACTTGCGTCAACTCCCTCTGGTCGCGTTCAGCATCAGCACTGCCAGCAGCAGCGGCAAAACCATCACGCTCACCTTCAACAAAGCTCGTGCGTATTGGCGCGACTCGCTGGCGGTGGCCCGTGTGATGCGAGTAAATCGAATGGTGTAGGCCAGGTATACAAGGCCCAGCAGCAACGCCGCGACCCAGTAGATGCGCCCGGCAATGTGCAGGTAATACGGGGCCAGACTTACCGGAATCATCAGCACGGCATAGACGAGCGCTTCCGTTGCGGTGGACCAGCCGTCAGGTTGCACGACAGGCAGCATGCGAATGCCAGCGCGCGCATAGTCCTCGCGATAGAGCCACGCAATCGCCATGAAATGCGGAAATTGCCACACGAAGAGAATTGCGAACAGGGCGACCGCCGGCCATTCAATACTGCCGCGCGCCGCAGTCCAGCCAATCAGCGGCGGCATCGCGCCGGGGAAGGCCCCGATAAACGTGGCCAGCGTCGTATAGCGTTTCAGCGGCGTGTAGATGCCGACATACATCACCGCCGTCAGCAGAGTCAGCGTGCCGGTAATCGGGTTGGTGCGCAGCATCAGCCAGAGCGAGCCGGACATGATGGTCAGCATGCCAATCATCACGCCGTAGCCCAGCCCAAGCCTTCCCGCCGCCAGCGGTCGCTGCGCGGTCCGCAACATGCGCGCATCGGTGCGCCGCTCGAAGACCTGGTTGAGCGCGCTGGACCCGCAGGAAACCAGCGCCACTCCGATTAGCGCGTCCCGCATCGTGGGATTGAAAGCGTCGCTGAAAGAATTCATCCGCGATTGCATGGCGCCCAGGTAATATCCGGCCCACGCCGTCATCACCACCAGCGCCGTCACCCGCAGTTTGAAGGTCGCGATGGTGTCGAGGAGAAATGCCTTGCAGGCTTGCGCGGCACTCCGCTGCAGGAACGTTTCAACCAGTGCAGGCTGCACTATAGAGAGATCGCTGAGATCATGATCGACCCCTGGCGGGGCCTGTGCGGCGGAACTCACAGATCGACCTCATTTCGTTGCAAGGCCAGATGAGGTTTTGGGAGATGCCATCGCGATGCGCCAGATATTGCCACTACTCAGGATAACAAACTGAGGAAAATCCGAAGCATGGCGCAAGACGGCCAGAACAATTAAAGGGATTCCATGATTGCAATAGCCACAATGTTGTCATCCCGAGCGAAGCAGACGCAGTTCCATTGCTTCTGCTTCGCTCGGGATGACAGACTTCGGATATCGCAATCATGGAACCGCTTGCGGCTTGGCGGCGACGGCAACCCGGGGCTGGATCACGTACTCCTCAATCAGCACCGCGATCAGGACTGCGGATGGTACAGCCACTAAGGCCCCGGCCGCGCCCGCCAGGCTGACACCCAGCAATAATGCGATAAAAACAGCCGTACCGGCCAGATCAACGCTGGTTTGCATAATGCGTGGGACCAGGAACGCATTTTCAATCTGGACATAGATCAGCTCGAAGATCACGACTCCGAGGACCTTTTCCCAGGATTCACCCGCCGCGACCAGCATGGCGATGGAAGTAGAAACCAGTGCTCCGACGACAGGAACGATGTTGAAAGCGCCCATTAGCACCGCCAGCGCAAATGCATACCGAATGTGCAGCCCTGCGAATACGATACCGCTGCATACGCCGAGAGTCAGCATCAGCGCCGACTGGCCCAGCAGCCAGCGCCCCATGCGCACTGCAGCGCGTTGCAGCGTTTCATCCAGGCGTTCCCGCCGGGCAACAGGGACCAATGACATGACCCAACGGTAGACATGCTCGCCCTCGGCAAGAAAATAAATCGTCAATACAATGCCGGTGATGATTTCAAAAAACTTGGCCGCCCAGTTACTGACGGAGGAGAGAAAAGCACCGACGTGCTGGGCTGTGTCCTGTTTCAGTTTGACCTCGACCGCCTCAAAATTGACGTGACGCAGCAGCGGCATGGATTCAAGTTTCTGAATATACGCAGGACTGTTGCCCGGAAGGCGTTGCACAAAGATTGTGATATCTCGCACCAACGGCGGCAGGGTAAGAATTAGAAAGCCGGTCACACCTCCGATCAACGCGACCATGATGATCATAATGGCCACGCCGTGGCTGGGCTGCCAGTTGCGAATGCGAATCCGCTGCACGCCACGGACGACAGGCATCAGAACGACGGCGAACAGCGCGCTGACGTAGAGCAGGACCAGCACATCGCGCACCAGCCACGCCACATACAATCCAAGCGCAATGGCGAACGTGAAGAGTACATCGCCGCGCACGCTGCGGCGGGGTGGTGGGTGTACCGGCGATTCTAGCTCGCTCATCATGGCTGACACATCATAAATCGTCAATGCGAGTCAGGTTCACAATTTCGTTCAAACGACCATTTTTATGGGTCCTATTCATTGTGAGCAAACGATGCACCGGACGTATGTTCTCTCCAGCGGGCCAGGACCGCCTGCACAATAGCGTCCGGTTCCTGTGCCGTCGTCTCGATCATCCAGTGCGCCGACTCATACAGAGGCTTTCTTCTCAGGAAGCGCTCTCGCAGCACCTCCCGTTTTTCCAGTACCGGACGGCGCGCGGCCTGCGGTTGCAACCGGGCCTGCTGCTCACACCGGGCGATCAATATCTCCAGTGGGGCTGCCAGATATAGAAGCAGGGTCGCCGGATCGTCAGCAAGCAATCTACGGTTGGCCTCAGTTTCGAGGGCGCCGCCGCCAAGCGCCAGCACGAGGCGATCCTGTTTCAGAGCCATGGTCAGGGCGATATTTTCCAGTTTGCGAAAACTGGCTTCTCCGGCTGTATCGAAGATGTCTGCGATGCTCTGCTGTTCCGCGCGGACGATCTCTTCATCCAGGTCCACAAAGCGCCAGCCCAACTCCTGCGCCACACGCGCGCCTAGCGTACTCTTGCCTGCTCCCATGAACCCAGTCAGGACCATGCGTTGCGGCAAAACATGGGGTCGTTTCTTCGGAGTTGAATTCGTAGGAACAGGGTCCTCCAGCGATGGGGGTGGGCAGTAATCCTGGCTGGATTTTAACCGAGACTCTTCCACAGAGCAGGCAGGTTGTTTCCAGAATGATTTCCGCAAACCTGAAAGTTCAGGATTTTTGCTCGTCGTTATGGAGATTTTTCGTCAGCACACTTTGGATGTTCTGCCACACCACCGGACTGGGGTCGTGGATAGGGAGCAACAACTTGGCCTGCACGGCAATATATTCCAGATCGCGCACCAAGGCGGAACAGTTCGCACACGTCTTCAGGTGCGGCTGATCGCTCATGCTCACCTCCGAATCGAAAAATTCCGGCAGTTGCTGCTGGAACTTGCTGCACTCCTTGGACGCGTTTGTAGTTTGGTTTGTCATGCGCCTGCCCTTCCACCCATGTTTTGGCGCAGCAAACTGCGTAACCGCATGCGCGCTTTGTGCAATTGAGATTTGCTGTTACCAATCGAGCATTGGAGCATTCCAGCAATTTCGTTGTGTTCGTAGCCTTCCACATCATGCAATACAAAAACCATGCGATATCCCGGCGGCAATTCTTCCACGGCCCGTTCCAGCGTCACCCGGTCGATGGAACCGGAGAGCGTGAGGTCGCGTGTCCCAAAGTCTTTGCGTGGACCGTCTTCCTGCGTCGGTTCCAGGGTCTCTTCCAGCGAAACCAGCTGCAGGCCCTTTTTTCGCAGATGCATCAATACGACATTGACCGCCATGCGATGCAACCAGGTGGAAAACGCAGAGTCGCCGCGAAACGTGCTGATTTTGCGATGGAGCTGGAGAAAAGCCTCCTGAGTCAAATCTTCAGCTTCGGCAACATTGCCCAGCATGCGCAGACAGAGCGAATACACACGCCGCTTATGCATGTTGTAAAGAATTTCAAACGCCGCGCCATCGCCCTGCTGCGCCTGGGAAATCGCCGTCAGTTCCCCGGCAATGGGAGGATTGCGGCGTTGATGCTGTTGAACCGGTCTGGCTTCCGTTGTGAGCGGCTGCACGGGGGCAGCGGGTGCATTTGCGTCGGTGGTTCGCAGGGTATTTTTCATCTTTGGGTCTATGTGCGTTCCGCCCTTTCCAGGATGCTGCTTGTATCTTCAATTTTAGGTTGAAAAGTGGGAGCGCTCCGTTACTTTAGAGGGCCATGTGCGAGGATGAGTTGCCCTGCCGATGGAACTCAACTGCCAATAAAGCGCGAATATAGGCTGCGGGCCAGTCCAACGTCCGTCGTGCCCTGCACAATGGCCCGTCCATCGCGGAACACTGTAATCCGCTGCGCGCCTCGGTCGAACCGCAGCAGCATGTCATTGTGCCGCACCGCGCCGTGAGGTTGCAGCCTGCGCTCCAGTTCCACAAAATCGATGGGTCGAGCATGCTCGTGGATCTGCACCGAGTTTCTCCCACACAACGTAATATGGGGCCGCCCCTGGCCTGCCAGATGGACAAACTGCCGCTGACCGCAAACGGCGCACTGCACGCGCGGGCGGGAAGCATCAATTTCCGAATGCTCATTTGTCCACACATCGTACGATAGCAGCGTGCGTCGCATTCGGTCCCGCGCTCCGACCATCCATTTCATCGCTTCCGCAGCTTCCAGAGAAGCAGCCAGGTTGACCGCGGGATTCAGAATGCCGCCGGTATCGCAGGTTTCGACGACACCGGCAGGCGGTGCAGGAAAAATACAGGCCAGGCAGGCCGTCTTGCCGGGAAGAATGTTCATGGTGACGGCGTACGAGCCCACCGCGCCCGCGTAAATCCACGGCTTGTTCTGCTGGACGGCATAATCGTTCAGCAGATAGCGCGTTTCAAAATTGTCGGTCGCATCGAGAATGATTTGCGCGTCTGCCAGCAGGCCATGAATGTTGGCAGGAACCAAGTCCGCCACATGCGCGTACACGCGGGTCTGGCTGTTGCAACGGGCAAGTCTGCGCCGCGCGGCTTCTGCCTTGGGCAGACCTTCGGCGGCATCTTCTTCCTCAAAGAGTACCTGCCGCTGGAGATTGCTCCACTCCACGTAATCCCGGTCGATTACAGTGAGCTTGCCAACACCGGCGCGGGCCAAAAGACCGGCGACGGCCGCACCCGTGGCCCCGCAGCCAACGATGGCGACATGGGCTGCCAGCAGCTTTCGTTGACCCTCTTCGCCGATACCGGGAAAGAGAATCTGCCGCGAATAGCGGTCCTCGATTGTGGGAAGCACGTTCACTGCCGGTTCTGGACGATTGCCCATACGCTTTCAGTATATGAAAGTTCCTCATGCAGATAAAAACCTTCCTGCCTGCACCTTCTCAATCGAAACATCGCACAGTACACTGATTGCGCCTATGCGCCATTCTCTTTCCGTCGCCATCATCACGCACAATGAAGAAGCTAACCTTCCGCGTACGCTGGCCAGCGTACGCTGGGCCGATCAGATCGTCGTCGTCGATACGCATTCGACCGACAAGACTGCCGTGTTGGCCCAGGCTGCGGGAGCACAGGTTTTTTCCGAGGACTGGAAAGGCTTCGCCGCACAAAAAAACTCCGCTATCGCGCACTGCTCCAGCGACTGGGTCCTATCGCTTGACTCCGACGAGGAGGTCACCCCGGAATTGGCTGCGGAGATTCAGGCGTTGCTCTCTTCCGCGCCAGCCGCCGACGCTTATGCAGTGCCGCGCCGCAATTTTTTCCTGGGTCGCGTGCTGCGCCACGGCGGCTTCTATCCTGATCGAAAACTGCGTTTGTTTCGCCGCGGGAGGGCCCGCTTCGCAGAACGCGCCGTGCACGAAACGCTCGCCTGCAACGGCCCAGCCGGTCAACTCAAAAACGATCTTTTGCACCACGCTTATCCCACGCTGACCGGCTATATCGAGCACATGAACCGTTACAGCACGCTCGGCGCGCAGGTCCTTGTCGCAGAAGGCCGCTGCTCGAGCAGTTCTACCGCCTTTGTGTGGAACGTCCTGATGGCCCCGTACATCAACTTTCTGTACAACTATGTGCTTCGGCTTGGATTTTTAGATGGGCGCGAAGGTCTGCTGATGCATCTTTACCACGCCGTCTACGTAAGTTGGAAATATGCAAAGGCCTGGCGGCGGTCCATCTGAACGCATCCAAATCCAGCAGGGGGGTTGCCGTGCCCACTGAAGATCAAGCTGTTCGCAAACAGTTGGCGGAATTTTTGCAGGGCGGACACGCACATGTCAGTCTCGACGATGCAGTGAAGGGTTTCCCCTCTTCTTTGTATGCAACCAAGCCAAAGGGCGTCGATCATAATGCCTGGCAGATGCTGGAACATATCCGCTTCACGCTGCATGACTTGCTGGAATTTTGCACGAACCTCGACTATCGCACACCGAAATGGCCCGAGGATTACTGGCCAAAGAAAGATGCGCCGAGCGGGCCGAAAGAATGGAACGCATCGGTGAAATCTTTGCAAATGGATCTCCATGGATTGGAAGCTTTGCTCAAAGATCCCAAGGTCCATCTCAATAAAAAAATTCCATGGGGCGAAGGCCAGACTATTTTGCGGGAAATTCTTTTGGCGATCGACCATACCAGTTACCACGTCGGCCAACTGGTAATGCTGCGCAAGCAACTCGGAGCCTGGAAGAGCTGAAGCTCTCTGTAATCCGTTCAGGTTAGCCATCCGCAGAACGCGTAATCTTGTTGCCTAGCCTGTGTCCCATATCCTATGCTGAAAGGTTTCTCTGCTGTTTGCAGCAGAGGAGGTCAGGGCATGTCGCGCAGCGCAGAAAAAGTACCGGAAGACATGAAGTCCGCCGAAGGTGCGCCGCGCCATCCCTCGGCGGCGGAGCAGCAGTGGGTGGAACAAATACCGACTCCCACGTTGGCCAAAGCGCCAGAGCGGCCCATTGGCGCGGATACCGGTGTCAATCGCAATCCCGATGGCACAGCGCGCTTCACGACGATTTCGGGTGTTCCTGTAGACCGGCTGTACACGCCTGCCGATCTGCCCGCGGATTGGGACCAGCATGTCGATCGGTATGTAGGCCAGCCGGGACAGCCGCCGTACACGCGCGGCATCCACGCCACCGGCTATCGTGGCAAACTGTGGACCATGCGGCAGTTCTCCGGCTTCGCCACGCCGGAGGAAACCAATCAACGCTACAAATATCTCTTGGAAAATGGCGGCAACGGACTCTCCGTCGCCTTCGATCTGCCTACGCTGATGGGCTACGACTCCGACCACGCGAACAGTGAAGGCGAGGTCGGCAAGTGCGGCGTCGCCATCGATTCGCTGGAAGATATGGAGATTTTGTTTTCCGGCATCGATCTCGAAAAGACGACTGTGTCGATGACCATCAACTCCCCAGCCAGCGTGCTGTGGGCCATGTATCTGGTCGTCGCGGAGCAGCAGGGCGCGGACTGGAAAAAAATCTCCGGGACTTTGCAGAACGACATCCTGAAGGAATACATAGCCCAGAAGGAATACATTTATCCGCCCGCACCATCGATGCGCCTGGTGATCGACACCTTCGAGTTTGGTGCGCTGTTCACACCCAGGTTCAATCCCATTTCCATCTCCGGCTATCACATCCGCGAAGCCGGCGCGACGGCGCTCCAAGAGCTGGCCTTCACCATTTACGATGGCGTGGAGTATGTGGAATGGGCGCTGCGACGCGGCCTGAACATCGACGACTTTGCGCCGCGCTTGAGCTTCTTTTTCAATTCGCACAACGATTTCTTTGAAGAGATCGCCAAGTTCCGCGCCTCGCGCAAAATTTGGTATCGCCTGATGACCGAGCGCTTCCACGCCAAGCAGGCGCGCTCGCAGTTGATGCGCTTCCACACGCAGACGGCGGGCGTTTCTCTGACGGCACAGCAGCCGCGCAATAACATTGCACGCGTTGCGATACAAGCGCTGGCGGCAGTACTCGGCGGAACGCAGTCGTTGCACACGGACTCCTACGATGAAGCGCTCGCATTGCCGACGGAAGAGGCGGCGCGCATCGCGCTGCGCACGCAGCAAATCCTCGCGTATGAGTCCGGCGTTGCGCAGACGGTCGATCCACTTGGCGGCTCGTATTTTGTAGAAAACCTCACGCTCAAAATGGAGCAGGGCGCATTCGACTACTTCGACAAGCTCGACGCCATGGGCGGCATGGTGCGCGCCATCGAGCAAGGCTTTCCGCAGAAAGAGTTGGCCGAATCCAGCTACCAATATCAGCGCGCCGTCGAGACCAAAGAAAAAATCATCGTCGGCGTCAACGATTTTGTCGTGGAAGAAACATCTCCGCAGATTTTGTATATCGGAGAAAGTGTGCGCGAGTCGCAGACCGCCAAGCTGAAGCGCTTGCGCGCGCGACGCTCGAACGATGACGTTGCACGCTGCCTGAGTGCGCTGCGTCGCGCGGCCGCGCAGGAGCCGCAGGCCACGCCAGGAAAAATCTCCGGCGCCAATACGATGCCGTATATTCTGGACTGCGTACGCGTGTATGCGACCGTGGGCGAAATCTGCGAAGCGCTTCGCGACGTGTATGGAACCTATGAAGAATCCAGTTGGACATAAATTATGAGGGCTGAAGGATGACCGCAGGAAAAGAAACACCGATTCGCGTTCTGGTCGCCAAGCCCGGACTGGACGGCCATGACCGTGGCGCAAAAGTGATTGCGCGCGCCTTGCGCGATGCGGGCATGGAAGTCATCTACACCGGCCTGCGCCAGACGCCGGAGATGATCGTCAATGCCGCGATTCAGGAAGACGTGCAATGCATCGGACTCAGTATTTTGTCCGGCGCGCACAACGCCATTGTGCCGCGCCTGATGGCGCTGTTGAAAGAACGCGGGGCCGACGACATCCTTGTCGTCCTTGGCGGAACGATACCCGAGCAGGACATTGCTTTTTTGAAGGAGCAGGGCGTGGCTGCAATCTTTGGCCCCGGAACGCCGCTGGAAACCACGGTGGAATTCATCCGCGCGAACGTCAAGCCGCGGGGGCTTGCGGCATAGAAACCTGAGAATTCAGCAGACTACTCCTCACGCACCCGATTCAATACCTCGACGTACTTTTCAGGCAGCATGCGCCTCTTCATCTTGCTGTCGGTCACGACGTGCGCGGTTTCGCCCTCTGCCAATAGCTGGCTATCGCTTGCGCGCACCACGCGATAACTGAACTTGAGGATATAGCCGCGCAGCACGGCTGCACTGGTGCGAACGATCAACTCATCGTCATACCGGGCGGGCACTTTGTATCGGCACGTTGCGTCCACCACAGGAATATGGCAATCGTCTTCAATCTCCATGCTCTTATAGTCGAACCCCAGTTGGCGCAGCAACTCGACACGGCCAATTTCAAACCAGACAAAAAAATTTGCGTAGTAAACGACGCCCATCTGGTCAGTTTCCGCATAGCGGACGCGAACGCGAGTGTCACCAATTCTTTCTGGAGCGCGGGTCGTGGTCATTGGCATGGGAGCGGACATGTTCCTTTAAGAATACGCATCCGGTCGTCGCGGGTCACGCTTTCGGTGGTTTGCGCGAAGGCCAGGCAGGCGTTCGCTTTTCGAGAAATGAGGAAATTCCCTCGTGAAAATCATCCGTGTTGCGCGCGGCCGCATTCCATTCGACAGCGGCTTGCAGTTCAAGGTTCAGCCGCTCTTTTGTATGAGAAGAGAGCAGTTTTTTCGTGGCGCGCAGCGACTCCGGGCTGTTTTGTAACAGTTGCTGTGCCAATTGATTTGCACACAATAATAGATCGGCTTCGCTCACGACTTCATTCACCAGTCCCATTGCTTTGGCCTCTTCTGCGGAGATCAGCCGTGCAGTCAGCAATAGATCGCGCGCCTTTTTTTCCCCCACTTGAAGGATAAGGAATGAAGAAACAATGGCGGGAATAAATCCGATGCGCGCTTCCGTGTAACCGAACTTGGCCTGGGGTACGGAGAGCGTGAAATCGCAGATGGTCGCCAGCCCCATGCCGCCCGCGATGGCATGGCCGTTTACGGCGGCAATCGTTGATAACGGCAGATCGTACAGTGCGCGAAACAGGCGGGCGATGCGCTCGGAGTCTTCGCGTTGTTGCTGCGGCGTCTGTTGCGTCAGAGATTTGAGATGGTCGAGATCGAGGCCCGCGCAAAAGGCCGCACCGCTTCCCGTCAAGATCATCACGCCGGAGCTGCGCCCTGCCAACTCCTCGATCACCGTGAGCAGTTCGTCGATCAATTGCGGATTCAGTGCATTGCGGCGCTCCGGTCGATGCAGCGTGACCGTGACAACGTCCTCCGACTCCGCAACGTGCAACGCTTGATAGAGCATGCAGATTTCCTCTCGCAACAGACTCGCGAACGAACCATGGTACTGCATGCGTAGTCCCGCGTCACCCTTTTGATAAACGCAGTTCTTCACCATGTAACTTTAACGCGGTCAAAATGTCCGTGCGTGTCAAAATGCCTTCCAGTTTTCCCGCTGGAGTGGTCACAAACAGCATGTGCTGGCTACTCTCACTGAGCAGCAGCCGCAGGGCCTCCATCACGTCGCAACTGGATGCAATTTTCATGATCTTCCGGTCCGCCAGATCTTCCACCCGTTTTGCTGCCCAGTCCTTCGGATCGGTGCAGCCCAAGGTTGATACTGCGATCGCCCCCAGAAGTCTGTCTTCCGCAAGAACTGGAAACGCAATGTGACGATGGCGCAAACACACGCTGTCTGCAAACTCCCGCAACGTGGAGGAGGCATGCACGGAAACCACCTGCTGCTGCATGACTTCACTCACCGAAAGATTCCTCAACTCCTGAATGCGGACACCTTCATGTTGACGCTGATCGCCCGATGCGGACGCTTCGCCGGAAATTGCGTAGGCGACGGCTGCACCTATCAGTGCTGGAACAATAAAAGCGTGACCGCCGGTTGCCTCCGCCACGAACACAACCGCCGCCAGCGGTGTTTTGTATCCAGCAGCGATAAAGGACGCCATGCCCACCGCGGCATACAGTTCGAGTGAGTTGCTATGGACGACCGATTGCGCAAAGGCCATCCCAAAACTTCCCCCGGTCAAAAACAGCGGAACGAACATGGCGCTGACGCCGCCGCTGGCCAGGGTAAACAGCGTTGCGGCCAGTTTCAGAACGCCGAAGACAATGAGTTCCAGCGTGCTGTGATGCGTGCCGAGAATCTGGCCAACGGCTTCATAGTTAGGTCCGAGCGGGACCAGCGGCCCATGGAACAATGTCAGAAACGCAAGACCGCAAAGCCCCGTAAGAAAACCGCCGAGTGTGAGCTTGACCCAATGCGGAATGTTCCAGTCCACCATGAAGACGCGAGCGCGGCGGAAGGTGATGGTGAACGCCATGGAGGCCAGCCCAATGAGAAGGCCGAGCAGGGCGCACCATAACAGGTCGCGACCCGTGAACGAAGTTGCGCTGGCGAAGTTGAAGAGTGGCGTCGCGCCAAGAAAGAACGCCAGCGTCACGTATGAAACCACCGACGCAATCAGAGATGGCAGCAGCGCCTCATGGGCCAGGTCGTCTTTGTAGGGCATCTCCAACGCGAAGACGAGGCCCGTCATCGGCGCGCGAAAGACCGCTGCCATACCCGCAGCCGCGCCGCTGATCAGCATAATGCGCCGGTCGCGCGGCTCCAATCCAAAACGCCGCAGCTTCGCCCACAACCAGGAGCCGATCGCACCACCGCCGTAAATGCTTGGCCCTTCCAGCGCCGCGCTGCCGCCAAACCCAACGGTAGTGATGGCCGCAAGCAGCTTCGGGAAGAAAGGGCGGACGTTGATGTCGCCCTGATGCTCGTGATACGAACGGATAATCTCTTCTGTGGAATGCTCGTCTGGATCGGGCGTCAGGAATTGCATGATGATTCCAGTGACGGCAAAAGCCAAGGTCAGGCTGGGCACGATGGACCAGGGATGGCGCAGATAATACGCCAGCACAGGAGGCCACAACTTATCCAGGATGATCACTGCGATGCCGGTAATCGCCAATCCTGTGGATAAGCCGATGATCGGCGCAATGATGAGCCATTTATGCAGGTTGCGTGTGTACGTCGCTGTAAGGTCTTCGTGGACCAGCGGAAAGTATTTGCGTAGGAGCGGATGCTCCAATATTCGCGCGCGTATTTTCATCCTGGATGTTTGCTGCGTGGCCTTTGAAAAGTCTTTCATGGGGTCTTTTGTCGACGAGAATTTTGTTTCGTTTTGACTTCGTTTTTCAAGACGTGTTGCAGGGCCGCAATCAAATGCGGGGCCAGCGAATTCAGCTCCTGCAAATGGACCTGCGACAAGCGATCAAGCACCCTCCGGCCCTGCGATGTCACCTGTAAACAGACACGCCGACGGTCTTTGGGGTCTATCTTGCGCTGTAAGAAACCTTCTTTTTCGCAACGGTCTACCAATTCCACCACGCTGTTGTGTTTCAGTCCGAGCCGCTCGGCAGCGTAAGCAATCGAAGGAGAAACCTGCGGCGGTGCTCCAGCCACGGCCAGCAGCAACTGGTGCTGTTGCGGGTGCAGTCCTGCCTGATGCGCAGCATCTTCACTTGCGAGCAAAAATGTGCGCAGTTGATGTCGAAACTCCGCCAACGCCTGGTGCAAGGACTGGTTCGGATCGCCTTTTGTGGCGCTGCGCCTCATACATCGATTATATCGTTATACGATATATGTAAACAGAAAATTTTCCTCTTCCATGTGGATGGTTACTGGACGGTCGGGCCGAATTTTGCAGAGATTTCGCGTGTTTGAGAATGGAGATCGGCAAGCTGTGTCAGTTCCGGCAGAGTCGCACCGACGCGCCGGAGCACTTCAATCGCCTGCTCTGTGGCAATGTTTCCCACCAGCGCATCCTGTGCAAAGGGACACCCACCCAGTCCGCCAATAGCCATGTCAAAACGGCGGCAGCCGGCGTGGTACGCAGCGAGCACTTTCGCTTCCACCTCTTCTGGCCGCGCATGGAGATGCACTCCAAATTCAACGCGCAGGTCCGCCGCGAGCACTGCGGACACTAGTTCCTTCACCGGCCCGGGGCCAGCCATACCCACCGTGTCCGCGAGTGAAATTTGTGTAACGCCCATCTCGGCCAACAGTCCGCACGCTTCCACCACTTCATCGACACTCCACGCATCGCCATAGGGATTGCCGAAGGCCATGGAGAT
Source organism: Acidobacteriaceae bacterium (assembly GCA_027306695.1). Classification (GTDB taxonomy): domain Bacteria; phylum Acidobacteriota; class Terriglobia; order Terriglobales; family Acidobacteriaceae; genus JAKAAZ01. Next base: position 4,066 of record DAHUZH010000013.1, on the reverse strand, counting down.
GTACACAACAAGATCGAGGCCCGCGCGATAGGCCAGCTCGGCGATGTTGTCGAGCACATCGAGAGACTCTTCCGGAGTTTGATGCTGATTGCGCTCCAGAAAGCTAGGCGAAACGGAATATGGAAATCCAAGCGTGCGCATGGCCTCGGTCGCAATTGCGCGTTCCGCCCCTTTTTCGTTGACAACAATTCCGATAATTTCAATCTCGTCCGGGGACTGCAACAATCGCAGCACCTGTTCGGAGTCGGCCATCTGCGGCACGGCCTTTGGCGAAACAAAGGAAACGGCATCGATGTGTCGGAATCCTGCGGCAATCAGCGCGCGAAGATACGCAGCCTTCACCTCTGCGGGAATTTGCTTCGGCAGGCCCTGCCATGCATCGCGCGGGCATTCGATGATTTTTACTTCGTCATTTTTCATGATTGAGTTTCCTTACCCTTGCAACACCGCTTCCAGACCTTGCGACCAATCGCCCATTGACGGCGCGATTTGACGATAGTCCCAAAGCGCCACACCATCCACATTCCCGACATGCAAATCCGCACACCGATGATTGATCGCGGCGATCATCTGCCGACAGAATTCCAACGGCTGTTTGGCCTCCGGCTCGAAGGTCGGCGTAAAAAAATGAAGTGGCCAAGAGATTCCAGTCTTGTCGCGCAAGGCCAATAACGGCGCAGCCAGCGAGTCGCGATAGAAACCCGCAATATCTCCACCTTCCACCAAACCGCCTTCATAGAACTGCACATTCAGCCAGTTGACATTGTTCCCGTGCGGGGTCCGTGTGGCCTGCAGTAGGCTGTTTTTTAGCCCCGGCAGCGGTACGCCTTTCGCGTAGATTTCAGCGGCTACACTGGAGACCGGCGCGTGCGTCACAATATGCGCGGGGTGCAGACGCTTATATTCATTGGTGATTTCGACCAGCGTGCTGCCATATTCCCGCTGCACACCAATCCATTGGTCCAGACCGCCCTTGGTTGGCTCCGCGTCAAGATCGATGCCATCCAGCCCAAGCGGCGCGATCACTTCGTCGGTCAACTGGCGCACAAATGCAGCCGCGCCAAAACTCTGAATCGCCGCAAAATTCGGCGCCGAGGCCCACCCGCCAATCGAAATCGATATGCGCTTGCGCGTTCCAAATCCGGTGCGCAGCCGCGCCAGCATTGCGGGGACCTCCGGCGCAAAAGAAGAGAATGCATTGCCGTTATACGAAAGATTGAGTTTTCCGTTGCTCACGCTGGCTTGAACGAATGACAAGATCAGCACATTGAATCCACTGGCGCCGACTGCCTCGACTGCGCTATGCACCGCCGCCTTGTCCGTTTGTGTAAATTCTCCGAGCACGTAGAGCACGCGCCGTGTTAGGTTGCGCCGTGTTAAGACTGCGCCTGCTGCTGTGGCGGCTTGCGTTGCAAGGCCGACGCTCGCCAAAGCACCCAAAGAGGATTGCAAAAATTTTCTGCGCTGCATTTATAGTTGGACTCCAGCCAATGCAGCTAGGTTTGCAATATGCCCGGATGAAAATGCGGCACATCCGGGTTGAGCGACGCGGCCTCCAACGCCATTATCAACACATCGCGGGTCTTCGCCGGATCGATGATCGCATCCACCCATAAGCGGGCCGCCGCGTAGCGCGGATCGGTCTGCTCGTCGTAGGTCGCTTTCGTGGAATCGAACAGCTCTTTCTTTTCCGCGTCGCTCAGTTTGTGGCCGCCACGTTCGAGCTGCTTGATTCGCACTTCCACCAGCGTGTTGGCCGCGGAAGCGCCACTCATCACCGCGTACTTCGCCGTGGGCCATGCAAAGATGAACCGTGGATCGTAAGCCTTGCCGCACATCGCATAATTCCCCGCTCCGAACGAGCCGCCAATGACGACAGAAATCTTCGGCACCACGCTGTTGGAAACGGCAGAGACCATCTTCGCGCCGGAGCGGATGATGCCGCTCCATTCCGCATCGCGGCCCACCATAAATCCGTTCACGTCGTGCAAAAAAATCAGTGGAATCAAATTCTGGTTGCAGTCCATGATGAAGCGCGCCGCCTTGTCGGCGGACTCAGGATAGATGACGCCGCCAAATTCCATGTGCTTTTCGCCAGTCTCGCTGGTCTGCATCTGGTGCGTCTTCTGGTTGGCGACGATGCCGACGGCGAAGCCACCGATGCGCGCATAGCCGCACAGCAGCGTCTGCCCGTAGTTAGGTTTGTATTCATCGAAGCGGGAGCCATCCACAATCCGCGCGAGGACCGCGTGCATGTCGTAGCCGCTGGCGGCGGCCTTCGCCAGGTCAAGATTCAAAATGCCCCGCAGTTCTTCGGCGGCATATTTCGGCGCGTCTTTCACTGCATCGTACGGAGCGCGATCGAACGGCGCGCCCGGGCGATGCCCCAGCCGTGACACCAGCGAGCGCAGCCGCGCAATGCATAGGTGATCGTTCGGCTCTTTGAAGTCCACCGTACCGGAGATTTCCGCATGCATCACCGCGCCGCCCAGTTCTTCCGCGGAGACTTTTTGCCCAATGGCCGCCTGCACCAGCGCCGGCCCAGCGAGAAACAGGCCGCTGCCCTCGGTCATCAGCACATGGTCCGTCATCACCGGCAGATACGCGCCACCGGCCACGCACATGCCCATGATGGCCGTCATCTGCGGAATGCCTTTGGCCGACATCACCGCGTTGTTGCGGAAGACGCGGCCAAAATCATCCTGATCGGGAAACACATCTTCCTGCAGCGGCAAAAAGATACCCGATGAGTCCACCAGGTACAGCGTCGGCAGGTGGTTTTCCATCGCGATGTGCTGTGCGCGGATCACCTTCTTTGCCGTCATGGGAAAGAACGCGCCCGCCTTTACTGTGGCGTCATTTGCGATGATCATCGCCAGCCGGCCAGCCACGCGGCCCACGCCCGTGACTGTGCCAGCCGACGGCGCGCCACCGTAGTCGGCGTACATGCCGTGCGCGGCGTAGATGCTGAGTTCGTGGAACTCGCTGCCGGGATCGAGCAGCAGGTCCAGCCGTTCGCGTGCTGTCAGCCGCTTCTTCTGGTGCTGCGCTTCGATGGCCTTCGCGCCGCCGCCCTGCCGAATAATTGCCTGCTCGGCCTCGAACGCAGCCAGCAGTGCACGCATCGCGGCGGCATTGGCCTGGAAACGCTCGCTAGAGGTATCCACGGCGGAGGAAAGAATGTTCGGGAGTGCGTCGTTGGAATTCTGGGTGCTGTTCGCAGTCATAGGCAAAAGAGAGAAACGGAAGACTGCTCAGCATAGAACACCGGAAGGGTTGGAGCAAATAGATTCATCCCTCCTTAGCTGTACGAAGGCGGGGCACCCAGCCGGATTGTTGGAAATCAATAGAAGCTAAATAGTCCCTTCAATGCCGATCCTATGATCTTCCTGACCGAGTCGTACTCCGGTGCTATGTCGCGCTGAAACAATTCCCTCTCTGCTTGCGGGGCGGTACGTCTTGTAACATCGCTTACTGCGCGATTCAGTTTGATAATGAACTTCCGTACGATCTCATATTTTTTCGACGAGACAAAGGCGTAGGACAAGTTCAGAGCACATAGTGCTTCATCTGAAGCTGCAAAGTATGGTCTCTCGTACGATGCTGGATCTTCACTTCCGCAGCCGTACCCCTGTCCGAAAATTGGACCGGCTTTGCGGACTGCAATATCGAGTTTTTCGAGCAGTTGAATAAGCTGCCTTCTGCGCGCCTTGTTGTATCCACTTCTCTCGATCAACACAACGTTAACTACTATTGCTAGAGCGTTCAGTCCTGCAATACAAAGTGCGAAAGCTGTCATTTAGCCTCAGGTGTCGATTGAATGGTTTGCAAACGCCTACCCTTTGCACCGCAAAGGGTAGGGTTGTGACTCTTACGCCGTGTGCTTGCCTCGTTCCTGTTGCTGGCTGCCCAGTGCGCGCTCGGCCTGGCGAGTAGTGATCTTCTCATCCGGCGTGCGAACCACCGCGTAAATGCCTGCGGCGATGGCGGCGCCAATCAGCGGCGCTACGATGAACAACCACAACTGATGAATCGCCCAGCCACCGACGAACAGCGCTGGCCCGAT
>DAHUZH010000139.1 GCA_027306695.1 Acidobacteriaceae bacterium | reverse complement strand
CATTCGTTTGCAACGATCCTCAAATCGCATGGCGAAGATGTGAAGACGGTGCAAGAGCTGCTGCGGCACGCGAACAGCAGCGTGACCATGAACCTCTATGCGCAAGCGGTGACCGACATCAAGCGCAGCGCGCAGAGCAAGGTTGCGAGGCTGGTATCTGAGCCGAAAAAGGGGAATTCGGAATGAGCGCCGTCTTATTGGACGTTATCGGACGGCAATCGAATTGGAGATTTTCTTGTAAGCCTTTTGTTTTGTTGGCGTCCCCGACGGGATTTGAACCCGTGTTATCGCCGTGAAAGTCTCGCCCCAAACCGCAACCCTAACGAACGGCTGAGAATCAGAATGCATCGGAACGAATCCCAGCAACCGCAACGAACAGCTAAACTGCTCCGCAGACGTCCACGTACGCTACCGCTTGGCTGGATCAACAAGTTGGGTTGCAATCGAAATCTTTGGTGTTGGCGCTTCAATTTGACTCCTGTTCAGCCTAGTGATATGACTAGTCATCAGGAGGGTTTCTTATGGCTTGGCAGGTACAAGATGCGAAGGCCCGGTTCAGCGAATTGCTCGAAGCCAGTTTGAAAGAAGGGCCGCAAGTAGTCACTCGCCGCGGAATTGAAGCAGCGATTCTGGTTCCGATTGAAGAGTGGCATCGATTGAAGCATGCGGCGCGTCCCACGCTGAAGCATCTATTGTTGGCCCCGACACCACGTTTCGAGTGCTTGATTCCGAAAAGAGGCAAGCTTCGTTCTCGCAAGATCGTAGAGTTTGAATAGATGTACCTTCTCGATACCAACGTCATTTCCGAATTGCGTAAACCGAAGCCGCATGGTGCGGTGATCGCTTGGCTCCAAAGTGTGCCCGATAATGAATTATTCATTTCGGCATTGAGCTTGGGAGAACTGCAGGCAGGGGTAGAGCGCACCAGGAGGCAGAACACGGAAAAGGCGGCATCGATTGAAGCATGGATCGATCAAATCGCTGAGGCATATGAAGTCATTCCCATGGACACGCCGGCGTTTCGCGAATGGGCGCGATTGATGGAAGGCAAATCGGACCACCTTTTTGAAGATGCAATGATCGCCGCCACAGCACGTATCCGGCTACTTACGGTAGCGACCCGGAACACAAGAGACTTTCAATCCTTGAGTGTAAAACTCTTTAATCCGTTTGATTGGAAGACTCAATCGTCGCCGAACTAACCATTCCGTGCGGAGTTTTCACTATGATCGTGAACGCTTGCAAAGAGGATCAAGCGGTAGCCATCTCATCGATGACACTCCCGATTGCTGGGATGGCCCTTTGCCCCGATCGTATGGCCCAGTGCATTGCTGTGCGGTAGAAAACGATCCACAAGAGTTTCGTTTACCACAACCACATGCGCCGCAGTCGCCGTCTCCAGCGGAGTAATACTGCGTCCTTGCAAAAGGGGGATACCGAGCACATGGAAGAAATCCGGCCCCACCGTGTTGGTGCGCAGCATGGCGTATTATTGCGCTCGTCCGTGTTGGATTACACCATCGAGCACCAATCCATTGATGTCCGATATTTGTTTGCCCGGCGCATTCTCAAAAACTCCGTCCGGCCAAGTGCCGCTCAGCGTGCCCGAACTGCGCCGCCTGCTGGCACACCTGCTATGGCCCGCAAAGCACCGCGTTGAAAATTTCCTGGGCTGGTTCGGGTGGCGAAGGAAACATCAGTTCCATGCCAAATTCTGCCACTACAGAAAACGTGGCTCGCCTCTCTCAGCCGCCTATCTACAACTGTAGCATTAGGACTTCAAAACTTCAGCCTGTCAAAGCGGTTTGGCGGAAGTGCGTGTGAGTCGAACACACCGTCGCCCGTTAAGGACGACCACCGGTTTTGAAGACCGGGAGGACCACCGGAGCCTAAGCACTTCCGCACGATGAGAGTACGCAGCGCAGTAGTAGCTTTGCGTCTCCGCTATGATGCTATTGGAACACGACGGGACGGGAAAACTGGATGGAAGATTTTTCGACTGTAAGGTTGACACAGCAGGTCAAAGCGGGCGGATGCGCCAGTAAGCTGGCCCCCGGGTCATTGGCAGCGGTCCTGTCGAGGCTTCCGGTGCAAAGCGATCCGAATCTGCTTGTAGGCTTCGAGACATCGGATGACGCGGGGGTGTATCGGATTGGGCCGGACCTGGCCCTGGTGCAAACTGTCGACTTCTTTACTCCGCTGGTAGATGACCCATTCACCTTTGGCCAGATCGCTGCTACCAACGCGCTGAGCGATGTGTACGCCATGGGAGGCCGTCCGGTAACGGCGCTCGCTATAGTGTGCTTCCCGCAGGACGGCGACCTGACCATCCTGGAGCAGATCATGCGCGGCGGCCTGTCCAAGATGGGCGAAGCAGGCTGCGTCGTGGTGGGCGGCCACAGTGTGCGTGATGCAGAAATCAAATTTGGGTACGCTGTCACTGGGCTGATCGACCCGAAGCGTGTGTATACAAATGTAGGGGCCATCGCAGGCGACGTTCTCATCTTGACGAAGCCAATCGGCACAGGGGTCATTACGACGGCGCTCAAGCAAGGGAAGGCGTCCCCAACCTGGGTGGAAAATGCGGTGCATTCGATGACCACACTCAACAGTGCGGCCTCCAGGATCATCGTGGAAGCATCTGGAGTACATGCGATGACGGACGTTACCGGGTTCGGACTGATGGGTCACGGTCGCGAAATAGCGATGGGCAGCGGCGTCACCCTTGCAATCGAGGTGGAGCGGGTGCCGCGGATTGAGGGCGCACTGGAAGCGATACGCATGGGCGCGATTCCCGCTGGCCTGCTGGCAAACCGTGAGTTCGCGGAATGCGTTGCATCCGACGCGCCGGGCAGCAACATTCCCGACGATCTGCGCACGCTGATGTATGATCCGCAGACTGCTGGAGGTCTGCTGGTCTCCGTTGCAAGCGGCAACTCTGACGCGCTGCTGGCCTCTCTTCTCGGCGCTGGACTGAAGGCGGCAAGGATTGGCTCTGTGCTCGAAAGGCCTGTTACGCAGAGTGGGTCGGCCATTGTCTTACGGTAACGGGCTTTCACAAAGTTATCTACAAATGACAAACGAAGAACCCACAAATGGCAAAGATATCGAGCGTTTATACCGCCTGCTGCCGTCGCTGAACGATCTGCTGCTGACCGCCAGCTTCGAGGCATTGCTTCAATCCCATTCGCGGAGCATGGTCGTTGCTTCCGCCCGCGCCACTCTCGCTCAGATCAGGCAGCAAATATCGGGCGGACAACATACGCCCACCAGTCTGGCAGCGCGCGTAGCTGCTCTGGCAGACGAAATTGCGAGCGACCTTGCTCTGAATTCGCGTTTCTCGTTGCAGCCGGTCATCAATGCGACAGGCGTCATTCTTCATACAAATCTTGGGCGCGCGCCTTTGAGTCAGTCCGCACTCGACCATATCGTTGAGGTCGCCAAAGGTTACTGCAACCTTGAGCTTGATCTTGAGAGTGGGGAACGAAGCCGCAGAGATGTCCATGCTGAGTCGCTCATCCTTCGATTACTGAGGATGAAGACGGGAATGGTCGGCGAAGAACTTTCTAACGATCCAAAAGCTGTGGTTGTAGTGAACAACTGTGCCGCCGCCACATTTCTGGCGCTGAATACATTAGCCGACCGTGCCGAAGTGGTGGTCTCTCGCGGGGAACTGGTCGAAATCGGAGGTGGATTTCGTGTGCCGGAGATTCTTGTAAAATCGGGGGCCTTGCTTCGGGAAGTCGGAACGACCAACAAAACAAGGGTGTCGGATTACGAAAGCGCCATCTCTCCGAATACCGCGCTGCTGCTGCGTGTCCATCAATCGAATTTCAGTATCGAGGGTTTCACCGCGAGGCCAAAGCTTGAGGAACTGGTTTCACTCGGCCAGAAATCAAATGTGCCGGTCTTTGAAGACCAGGGAACGGGCCTCATTTTTTCTTTGGAGCGGCACGGAATCAAAACAGAAGAGACGTTGCTGGAAAGCTTCCGCAGCGGGGCCGATCTCATCGCCGCAAGCGGAGATAAGTTACTGGGCGGTCCGCAATGCGGCATTCTTGTCGGTAGAAAGGATATCATTGAGCGTATCCGACAAAACCCGTTGCTGCGCGCATTTCGAGTGGACAAGCTCACGTATGCGGCACTGGAAGCCACACTGATCGATCATCTGGCGGAGACGGCCGATTCCATTCCAATCGTGAGGATGCTGAACACGTCACTGGCTGAGATTCTGCGACGATGCCACTGGGTGGCCGACCAGGTGAACTCAAAGATGCTTGCAGCGGAAGTAGTTTCCGCCATCGGCCTGATCGGAGGCGGGACTGCGCCGGGGGCCAGATTGCAGAGTTCCGCCTTGTCACTCCAACACGCGGCATTGGGACCGCAGGCTCTTCTGAACGCCTTGCGTCGGCTCCAGCCTCCGGTCATCGGACGTATCAGCGACGATAGGGTTCTGCTGGACCTCCGCACGGTGGAACCAGAATTCGATGTGGAACTCGCACGCCTGTTGCAAGAGGATCTGTGAGCCTCGGGCCAGATATTCCGAAGGAGTTAGTTGGGATGGCCGTGCAGCCAAAATCCATAGTAATCGGAACAGCCGGTCATATCGATCATGGCAAGACGACGCTGGTGCGCGCACTGACCGGCATCGACACAGACCGCTTGCCGGAAGAGAAGCGGCGAGGCATCACCATCGACCTGGGCTTCGCGTCGCTGGAGACGCAGGATGCGGACGGCTCGCCCCTGCGATTGAGCTTCGTGGATGTTCCCGGACACAAACTGTTTATACGAAATATGCTTGTTGGGGCCGGGTGTATCGACGCCGTCATGGTGGTTATCTCCGCCGAAGAAGGAATTAAGCCGCAGACAGAAGAGCACCTGGCAATTTGTAGTTTGCTGGGTATTCGCCGTGGTCTTACCGTCGTGACCAAGGTAGATGCTGTTAGCACCACACGTCTCGATGAGGTGTGCCGCGATGTACGGAGATTCCTGACCGATACATTCTTGAACGAGTATGACGCACGCATCCTGCCGGTAAGCGCGCTCTCCGGCCAGGGATTGGAAGAGGTGCGCCGCGAGCTCGTACTGCTTGCGGCAAAAACTCCCGTTGGCAGTTCAGATAGATTGCCACGGCTTCCACTGGATCGAGCTTTCGTGATGAAGGGCTTCGGTACAGTCGTTACTGGCACTCTATTGTCTGGGGCGCTCATGATTGGCCAGACGGTTGTGATCAAGCCGGGAAACCGCACTGCGCGAGTTCGCGGGATGCAAACTCACGGTCGAGCGGAAGAGCAGGCTCGGGCTGGCTCACGCGTGGCATTGAATCTGGCGGGCATTGAGATCTCAGAAGTGTATCGAGGCCAGACACTGGTAGCGCCGGACACGCTTGCACCAACCGCGATGATCGATGTTGAGGCCAGTCTTCTGCCTGGCTGCGCGGAATTGAAGCACCGTTCGCGAGTCCACTTTCATGCATTTACCTCGGATACGCTCGCCACGGTTTCGCTGTATGGGTATCACAGCGCGGAGCCGGGCACGAGTCGCCTTATGCGACTCAATCTTAACCATCCCGTTGTATTGTTACCCGGCGACCGGTTCGTACTTCGCCAGTGCACGCCAGCCATGACCATTGGCGGGGGCCGGGTGTTGGATGCGCATCCGCTCTCCCGCCTGCGGAAAGAGAAGTGCCTTGCCTGGTTAGAAGAAGTAAAGGACGCCTCTGTCGAACAACAGCTACAACTGCGAATCGCTCGACGACATACGGAGGGTCTTTCTCTGCGCGCGCTTTCTGCCGAGACGGGTTGGACGACTGAGGCCATCCAACGGCTGACAGGGTCTTTGATTGCTGGCCAAAAACTTCTTCGCACCTCCGGCGATGTACTGTTGACGGGGGAATCCATGGAAGCAGCCGCAGAGCGCATCATGGGCCAGCTCAAAATAAAATCATCCGATAACAACGGACTGAAACGCTCTGAACTGAAAGGTCACACAGGTCTCAGCACCGAGATATTCGATTTTGTTCTGGAGAAGCTGTCGCAAGAGCGGAAGCTGCAGCTTCAAGGTGAGTTTGTCTATCTGGCGGGAGCTGCCTACCAGCTTCCGGAGTCAGACCAAACCATGCTGTCCGCCATTGCCGCCGCGTATGAGGCGGCTGGACTCGCGGCTCCGTCGGCATCTGAAGTGGCTGGCAATCTGGGGCTGAGCGAGAGCGAGATGCGCAGGCTGATGACTCTCCTGCTCCGGGAGAAAACCCTCGTGAAAATGGGCAGCGAAAATCTGTTTATGCACTCGAACGCACTGGCGAAACTGAGCGCCCAGTTGCGGGAGATGCGCGGGCAGACGATCGATGTGGCCCGGTTTAAGGAGATGACAGGACTGTCCAGAAAATACGCCATCCCATTGCTCGAACATCTGGACCGCGAGCGAATTACTTGTAAAGAAGGGGAGGCCCGCCTCATCCTTTAGGTTGATACGCCGAAGTTTTCTTCATGCTATAGTTTTTCAGTTATCACAGCATCGAGAGTCAGATCATGCCGGACCCAAAAACAAAAATCGCTTTGATCGAAGATGCCGATGCCACTGGCGATGTGGCCAAGGTCTACGAGCAGTGGCGGGCGCATTCAGGCCGTCAGCAGATGCCTGGCATCCTCAAATGCTTCAGCCATCGGCCGGATTTCTTGCGCGACGTCATGAGCTTCGGCAACACAGTCCACTTTTCAGAAGGGCATCTGGACCGCAGGACAAAGGAAGCCATCGCGAGTTGGGTTTCGTGGCTCAATCGCTGTCCATATTGACTGGACTCACATGCATACTTCCTGCGTGTCCAGGGAGCAGAAGAGAAAACAGTACAAGCGATCGCCGCAGGCAAGCTGGATGAAGCCGGTTTGAGCGATGCGGAGCGCGCGCTTTTGGACTACGTAACCAAGGTCACGGAAGCCGCCTACCGCACGACACATGAGGACGTGCAAACGCTTCGTGGCCACGGTTGGACGGAGGAGCAGATTGCGGAAGCCGTGTACATCACGGCCATGTTCGCCTTCTTCAATCGCGTGGCTGATGCTTTCGGCATTTCGCCGCAGGGTTATCTGGAGATGAACAACCTAACGAAGTGAGCTGGACCGATGGCGATGAGCAAGATCACAAAGCGCTGGTTGAGTGGGACGCTGGTGCTGCTGCTGTGCGCGTGGATGGGCTTCACCGGGTATATCTATTGGGCCATGCACCAGCCGCCGGAAGTCTTCGGTCATGTGATGGCGAAAATGCCAATGCCAGCCTATTTCTTGTTTCCCTTCGAGACAATGTGGACGAGTGCGCGAAAGGGCAGTCTGAAGGTTGGCGACCACGCACCGGACTTTACCTTACAGACGCTGGATACCAAAGTTCCCGTTCAACTCGCCTCCCTGTGGGCGAGCAAGCCGGTCGTCCTGGTCTTCGGCAGCTACACATGACCGCCTTTTCGGCGGGAGGTTCCCGCCCTGAACAGGCTGTCGGAAAAGTATAAGGGCAAGGTCGATTTTTATGCCGTGTACATCGTAGAAGCCCATCCCACCGACGTATGGGAGTTGCAGAGCAATATTCACGATAAAGTACTTTTCCGAAGCCCTCGTGACGAATCGGAACGCGCCTCCGTCGCCGGTACATGCGTGCGAAAACTGGGCATCAAGTTCCCCGCTCTGATTGACGGTTTCGATAACCGGGTGGAGACGGCGTACACGGCATGGCCGGACCGCCTTTATATCATCGAACCGGATGGGCGCATCGTGTACAAGAGCAACCCCGGACCGTACGGCTTTCATGCGAAAGGCCTGGACGTTGCATTACAGAAAGTACTGACTGCCTCTACAACCTAAACGCCTGACTTGACCTGTTTTCCAGAAAAAATGCGCGTAGACGGGCAGCCACGACTTTCGGCTGGTCCAGTGGAATGAAATGCCCAGCATCAAGCGTGACCATACTGGATCGCGGGATCAGAGAAACAGCTTGCTGCGCAAACGTTGCAGACAGTACATCGCGCGAGTCATGAAAAATTAGAGTGGGCATGGGAAGCCTGGCAAGAAGTTTCGGCGTTTCTCCCAGAAGATCTTCGGGCTTGCCCCAGCGTACCAATCGCATCAGTTGCCAGGCACCTGTCGGCCCTGCAAACGGTTCGTAAAACGCGTGAAATAGAGCGCGGTTCGCCTCCCGTCCGAGTGCTCGACGCATGGCAACGCGCCAGAAGACGAAATGGACGAGCGGCGCCAGCATCTCTCCAACCAACTGCTTGCGCAGTACGTTCAGGAGGTAATAGGGTTGGAGGCCGGGAAAGATTGCGGGAGAAAGCAGCGCAAGACAGCTTACGCGTCCGGGAAATCGTCCGGCGTAGTGCGCTCCCACTGCGGAACCTGCGTCATGACCGACAACGTGCCATTTCTGTATGCCGTACTGTACGCGTAGTAGCTCGATCTGCTTTACCAATGCATCCAGATATCCGGGGCCATACGGAATCCGCGCTGTCTTCCCCAACCCGGGAAGATCGATGGCAAAACACCTGTGACAGTCTGAAAGCTGTTGAATGATGCCGCTCCACAGCAGCCTGTTGGTAGGCATGCCATGGATGAAGAGAATGGCTTCGCCGCTACCGAGCGAAGAGCAGTGCATGGTGCACTCTCCAAGACTCGACAAAGCGCTAAACATGTCGCCTGGAATACTTGGTGAAGTAGTGACTAGGGCGTGTTAACACTTAGCGAAGTGCCTCGACGATGAAGGCAAAGGACAGGAAGCCGAGGAAGACCACATCCA
>DAHUZH010000138.1 GCA_027306695.1 Acidobacteriaceae bacterium | reverse complement strand
GAAATTTTCCTGCCGTCTCGCGCGTCGGATATCCGCAAGCAATATACTCGCAGCCAATCGCGTCTATCCCATCTGGCACTTATCTGGGGTTCCCAATTACGTGCGCGAACCTGCCTCCATACAACGCGAATGGAGCAAGCAATTCGCAAGGCAATAGCGCCTATTACGCCAGTGTCTTTCAATTTGAAGCCACCCAGGGCGCGTGTGAACTATACGACAAACTGGATCTGCCTTCCTATGCAATGGGCGTGCAGCAATATCGACAGGGACTGCAACTGGTCGGCACGCTGACCGGCACCGCGCCGCGCACCGGAAACCAGACGCTGAGCTTCCCCAAGCTCGACTGGCAGGTGAATGACCGAAACCATGCCACCTTCTCCTACAACCGCATGCGGTGGAGTTCTCCCAACGGCGTGCAGACGCAGACCTCCACGCAGTACGGTGTGAATAGTTTGGGCAACGATTACGTCAGCGTGGATTGGGGCATCGCGCGGCTGACTACATTTCTGACAGAAAATATAGGTAATGAATTTCGTGTGCAGCTAGGCAGGGAGTTAGACCGCGAAACCAGCCCAACTCCAGCAGGAGCGGAGATCCCGCTTGCAGCTAATCAATTTGGACTTGCGCCGCAGATCAGTATCGCTGGTGGATCGTCGGGAGAAGGCATGGTCATTGGCAATCCAGCGAAACTACCGCGCCCGGAGTATCCCGATGAACATCGCGCGGAGATTTCGGACACGGTATCCTGGATCGCTGGAAATCACACCATTAAAGTAGGCGCGGACTGGGACCGGAACAACGACCTGCTCGATAATCTATATGGCGGCGTGGGCAAATACTACTACACCGCCTTTGGAAACTTCCTCGCAGACTACTATCATGCTGTCGATGGACTGGGTCCGCCGCAGTCCTACTTTGTAGACACTTACTCGGGGTTTTCGCAAACCTTCGGGCCTGGCGGCTACTTCATCACTACGAATGACTTTGCCGGGTTTGCCAACGATGAGTGGCGGATATTTCCACGCCTGACCCTTACCGCAGGTGTGCGGTATGAGTACGAGCGAACACCGCAGGCATTTCAGATCAACCCGCAATTGCCGCAGACCGCCAACACCCCAGACGACCGCAATAACATTGGCCCACGCGCTGGCCTGGCGTGGGACATCTTCGGTAACGGGCATACGGTAATACGAGCAGGCTATGGCATGTTTTACGGACGCATTGTGAACGCAACATTGTTCTCCGCACTTACTTCCTCCGGCGCGCCGAATACGCAACGCACGTATCGCTACTCGAACTCTATCGAGTACGGTGCTCCCCAATTTCCTGGTGTGCTTTTCAGCCGACCTAGCGGCTCGGCGCGTGGCGCGTTACCAGGCGCCTATTACTTTGCCAAAAACTATCAAGCTCCAGAGACGATGCAGGGCGACTTTACCCTGGAGCAGAATGTAGGCTGGAATACCGTGGTCTCGCTGACCTATCTGACGAGTCAGGGCCGCGAGCTTCCAAACTTCATCGATACCAATATCGCCAACGCCACGATAGGTCAACTGAACTATACGATCGATATTTCCGGCCCACCCATGGGGCGAAAAAGCCCTCTTCCTCAGGGAGCCACTTACACTACGCCACTCTATACCTCCGTGCGGCCCAATTTCCTTTATGGAAATATCACGGAATTACTGAGCAATGTGAACTCAAACTATAACGCGGGTGTACTGGCCATGGAACATCGTACTTTGAAGGGGTTGAGCTTTGGCCTGAACTATACCGTCGCGCATGCAATGGACTACAACGAGAATGAGTTCCTTTATAAGTCGCCGACCAACATTTTGGAACCGAATAATATGGCACTGGAATACGGAAACTCAAATACGGATGTCCGGCAGCGACTGGTGGCGCATGGGACATGGTGGACCACTTGGCAGAAACCCGGATGGATTGGCTATTTAGTCAACGACTATGGATTTTCTCCAGTCGTCGCATGGCAAACTGGGCTACCTTATACATTGGGCGTAGGCGGCAGCGCGCCGGGCGGAGCGTTCTTCGGCATCAATGGGGAAGGCGGTCCATCGCGGCTGAATATTTTGCAGCGCAATAGCTATCGCTTTCCTTCCACGCAAACGACGAGCCTGCGCCTGACGCGCCGCATTCCTCTACGAAGTTCCACTTATCTGGAACTGATGGCGGAAACATATAACCTGACCAACACGCAGAACGTGACCAGTGTAGATACTCTTGGTTACAACGCCTGTTCCACTCCGCTGACGCAGGGTTGCCCGTCGGGTTCTACTTCCGCGCATCCGTATCTCGAATTCAATCCGACCTATGGAGTTACTACCAACGCGAACAGTAACTCGATCTACACGCCGAGAGAAATTCAGTTGGCGGTAAGGCTGAAGTTTTAGTTTGCTCCGATACAGGCCTTCAATAATGCAAGCCTCTTGTTAAGATCGCCTAGCTTGAGCGGTTCCGCCAATTCTGGACACCATGGAGCCATGGCTTCTTGTGCCAGTTTGGTATAGAACAAAGTTCCATCATCCCCAATGTGGTCCACACCATCGCCCGCGGCCGCGTATTTGTTGAATGCGATTGCTTCTTGTATCGATAATCCGTCCGGCAGACGCAGGCAAACATCTCCATCTGCGAACTGGACCGGATAGCCTCCCTCCAAACCAAGTACGCCCGGAGCATGTGTTTCCGTTGCATGATTGCGATCCAGCAGCCCATGCAGGATAGGCCGGATGGTAGACGCAGCGAGATAATTCTGAGTCAGACCGCCGCGCAATCCTGGTTTCAGCAGAAGTTCGCCATCGTCGAGCTTCCGCCCATTTAAGTAGACAAGCGGTGCTGGCGTTGGAGCAGGCATAGCTTCTCCAGCCAGAGAAAACGGAAGCTGCGAGTGATGTCCAATGACGCGCAGATCACCTTCCGCAGCACCCGGAAGGAACCGGTGAAAACGCCAGGCCATCATGCTCACGTTTCCAATCCCAACCGTGGGCGCGAGCCCCTCGGCGGCGAGCACCGCATTCGTCACATCCGGATAAGAGCAATTGATGACGGGGCACTGCAAACCAACGGACCGCCGTGCCTGCATGACAGCACGGATGACTGGAAGCTGGGCCGCAGTCTGGAGCGCGAAACCGCCCTGCACGATGGCTTTCGCCTGGGGTATGTCAAGCGTTTTCATCACGTAGGGTGCGAGTAGCGTCGCGCACTGCACGATCAGATCCGGCTCAAAGTCTGCGAACAGCTTTCGCAGTGCCTCAATGTCCTGACCGTTGACGCGCGTGGCCCGCACATCGCGCCCGGTAGAAATTTGGAGCAATTGCGCCCACTGCTCGGCTGCGCCGCTCTGGCCCGCGAGGAGACACGTCGAAGAATATTGGCCTTCGACGACCAGCCGGGCGATATGTGCTCCAACATCGCCAATGCCGAGGATAAGGATTTTTGCTGGATGGAGAGTAGAGCGAATGTTTGAGGTCATTCTGTCCAATTCGATCTTAAAATTTGATGCACGCTGACTATGCTACAACTCCGTTGATTTCTCCCCGATTAGCTCGTTTGCCTTCGCGATAAATTCCTCGAGCGGCATCGAGCCTTCGTCGCCTTTGCCTCGGGTGCGGACGCTGACTGCGTTGGCGGTGGCTTCTTTGTCGCCCATGACTAACAGGTAGGGGATTTTCTGCATGGTCAGGTCGCGGATTTTGGCGTTCATTTTTTCGTTGCGGTCGTCGAGTTCTACTCGCAGGCCGGCCAATTGTAACTGTTGCTGTATCTTTTTCGCGTAGTCGATGTGCTTTTCGCTGATCGGCACCAATCCTACCTGCACGGGCGCTAGCCAAAGTGGGAATGCTCCGGCGTAGTGTTCGATGAGCACGCCGAAGAAGCGCTCAACAGAGCCGAACAATGCGCGATGTACCATCACAGGCTGATGGCGCTCACCATCTTCGCCGACATATTCGAGATCGAATCGCGCCGGAAGGTTGAAGTCGAACTGCACGGTGGAAAGTTGCCACAGGCGGCCCAGTGCGTCAACGAGCTTGATGTCGATCTTCGGCCCGTAGAAAGCGGCTTCGCCGGAGATGGTTTTGTAAGGGATTTGCCTGCGCTGAAGAACGTTTTCGAGCGAGCCGATGGCCATGGCCCAGTTTTCCGCCGAGCCGACGTAGCTGGTTTTATCTTTCGGGTCCCAGGTGGAAAGTTCGACTTTGAACTCCGCGAAGCCGAACGTCTTCAGAACAGCTTCGGCAAAGTCGATGCAGGCGGCGATTTCGCCTTCAACCTGCGCGGTGGTGCAGAAGATATGCGCGTCGTCCTGGGTAAAACCGCGAACGCGCAGCAGGCCATGCATCGTCCCGCTGCGTTCATAGCGGTAAACGTTGCCCAATTCGGCCAGCCGCACGGGCAGGTCGCGATAGCTCTTCGGCGTGTTCTTGTAGATGAGGATGTGGCCCGGACAGTTCATCGGCTTCAATTGATAGTCGGCGTCATCGAGTTCCATGGGCGTGTACATGTTCTGCGCGTAGAAGCCGGCGTGGCCGCTGATCTTCCATAGCTCATGACGCATGACGTGCGGGGTGAAGACCATATCGTAACCGCGACGGATACATTCCTCGCGCATCCAATTTTCCATGATGTTGCGGACGATGCCGCCCTTGGGATGCCAGAAGATGAGGCCCGGTCCGGCGATCTCCTGAATGGAGAAGAGGTCGAGCTGCTTGCCGAGCACGCGATGGTCGCGGCGCGCGGCCTCTTCGAGACGCGCGAAGTGTTCGTCCATTTCTTTCTTGGAGAAAAATGCAGTTCCATACATGCGCTGGAGCTGCGGATTTTTCTCGTCGCCCAGCCAATAGGCCCCGGCGAGGTTCAGCACCTTGAAGGCCTTGACGCGGCTGGTAGAGG
The DNA here is from genome assembly GCA_027306695.1 of Acidobacteriaceae bacterium. GTDB lineage: Bacteria > Acidobacteriota > Terriglobia > Terriglobales > Acidobacteriaceae > JAKAAZ01. The sequence continues at coordinate 3,982 of DAHUZH010000138.1, read as the reverse complement.
GCAAATGCGGGCCACGGCAAAAATCGACAAATGCTCCATTGCGGTAGAGGGAAATTTTTTCGCCGGGCCGGGTGAAGCGTTCGATGAAGTGCATCTTCATAAAATCGTTTTCCACTTTGAAGCGCGCCAGTCCTTCCTCGCGTGGCTGCCACTCGCGGATAAATTTTTCGTCGCGCGCGACGACTTCGCCCATCTTTGCTTCAATCTTTTTCAGGTCTTCTGGGGTAAACGGAGTGGGCCTGTAGAAGTCGTAAAAAAAGCCGCTGTCGGTCGCAGGGCCGTGGCCCAGCTTGGTCTCTGGAAACAACTCCAGCACGGCCGTCGCCATGACGTGCGCAGCGGAGTGGCGCACAACCTTGAGCGACTCGGCATCTTTTTCCGTCAGCAGGCGCAGCGCAACGTCTTCCTCCAGCGGCGTGGTCAAATCGACCAGGCGCTCGCTGGCGGCGTCTTCGGCCTTGTACATGGACTCTTCCGTGGCGTGGTCGCTGGCCACGTTCGTTGCTACCGTTGTCGCGTGCATAGGTCGAGGCTGAATCGGAGAGACTTGGGCGACGACGGCGGCTGCGGCCAGGCGCGGGGAGATGCTGTTGGCAATTTCAAAGGGCGTGGTCCCAGCAGCGACCGTGCGCCTGCTGCCGTCGGGCAATTGCACTTGAATCGTTTTTGCATCCGAACTCGTCATTGTTTTTCCTGTGAACAGCAGCTTTCAGGATATTGGGTTTTGCAGTGGTACGTCGAGGTCGCCACTCCCACCCTTCGTTCGCCGTGGCGAACGCCCTTCGGTCGGGATGACAAGCATTTTCATTAGTGCGATCAAGAACGACACTCACTACAGCAGTTTTGCGGCTTGCTTGGCGAAGTAGGTCACGATGAAGTCGGCCCCGGCGCGGCGGATCGATAGCAGTGATTCGAGCATGGCTCGGTCGCGGTCGAGCCAGCCGCGCTCGAAGGCGGCCTGCAGCATGGAGTATTCGCCAGAGACCTGATAGGCGCCGAGCGGTACATCGAAGCGGTCGCGGGCCTCACGAATGATGTCAAGATAGGGCAGCGCGGGTTTCATCAGGATCATGTCCGCGCCTTCGGTTAGATCGAGTTCGATTTCGCGCAGCGCTTCGCGGCGGTTGGCGCCATCCATCTGATAGCTGCGCCGGTCGCCGAACTGCGGCGTGGAATCGGCGGCCTCGCGAAACGGACCGTAGAAGGACGAAGCGAATTTCGAGGCGTAGGAGAGGACAGGCGTGTCGCGCAGTTGCGCGTCATCGAGCGCGGCACGAATGGCTAAGACGCGGCCATCCATCATGTCGGAGGGCGCAACGATGTCCGCGCCAGCGCGAGCGAGCGATGCCGCAGTTTTGGCGATTAGCGCGACGCTGGAATCGTTTTCAATTTCGTGGCTGCCGCTTTCGGTCTGACGAACAATGCCACAATGGCCGTGCGAAGTGTATTCGCACAGGCAGACATCGGCAATCAGCAATGCAGAGTCGAGCGCGCGTTCTCGCTTCATGGCGCGCAGGGCCTGCTGCACGATGCCGTTCTCGTCCCACGCTCCGGTGGCCTGCTCGTCTTTCTTTTCAGGCAACCCGAAGAGCAGAAATCCGCCAATGCCGAGTTTGGCGATATCGACTGCTTCCTTGACCGCTTCGTCGATGGACAGATTGAAGACGCCGGGCATAGAAGAGATGGCGCGGCGCACGCCTTCGCCGGGACAAATGAAAAGCGGCGCAATTAGCGCACCGGGATGCAGGTGGGTTTCGCGCACCAGGGCGCGCATTGGTTCGGAGCGGCGCAAACGCCGCATTCTTGTCTGTGGGAAATCCATTCTGCGTATGATTTTACTGCCGTTTCCAGGAAGGCACACTGGCCATACGGACTGCCAGAGGTCCACACAAGAACATAAACTATAAGGCGCTGCCTTATACAACGTCAGGCGCTCCAGTCCCGCGTGAGAATGAAGATTGTTGAAGCAACGGATCGACGAGCGATATCGCTGCAAGTTCCAGGAGGGCACATGAAGAAGTTCTTTTTTCTGGCGGCATGGCTGGTCTTTTCTGTAACGATTTCTTTTGCCGCAGAAAATCCCTGGGTGGGAAAATGGAAGCCCGATCCTGCAAAAAGCACCTACGTTGAAGTGAACGATGCGTTGGTTATCTCCGCGCCTTCGGCGGGCGTTCTGCGCTGGGAATATCCGGAGATTCAATTTGTGATGGAAGGAAAGCCGGACGGTTCAGCGATGAGCATCACGTATCCGACCAAGCCGAAGGGACTGACGGAAACTGTAAGGATGATCACTCCCATGAAGTTGGCTTACGCAGTGACCATCGATGGCAAACTGGTGCAACATGGGACGGATGCGCTTTCCGCGGACGGCAAGACCCTGATAGCCGTGTCGTGGATTGCCGGCAAGGAACAGGAAAGGAGGGTGGAAGTGTTTCACAAGGAATAATTTTCTGTCCTTTGGAAAAGATTGCCGACAGTATCTTGAAATGCCAATTCTGCTCCTCAAGCTATTTGACTTTCGCTCGACAATTACAGCGTTGGAGTCTCGTGGGCCAACGCGATCCGGGCGTAATCGGTTCCGGAATTGCGGCCTAGAAGTACCCACAGCGTGTAGATGGCCAGCGCAGTCCCGACAAGGGGCTTAATCAGCGTGAGTATGGCGATCACGATGGCAAAGACTCGACCCCAGGGCTGGCGTGTCAATAAGGCGATGCCGACGGCGAGCGATAACAGTGCTCGGCCAAAGACCATGATGGTGATAAAGTGCAGCAGCCAGCCACCGGGATGAAACGGTGCATAGACCCAGGTGTCCGAGCCTGCCATCCAGGGCGTTCTGCCGCCAAAGAAGACATGAAGAAACGGCAATACCAGCATCCACCGCAATACGGAGTAAACCGAGAAGACGGTCCACAAAATGCCGAGCGTTTGGAGATGTTTCGCGACCCTGGAAACCGGCAGCGGAACCATGCCTGCTACCCCTGTTGACGCGCCACAATTTGGGCACTGCGGCTGAGCGCCAATCGCTTGACCACATTGGCTGCAATACATGCGAGGCCTTCTTTCTTTTGAACAATGTCTCCTTGCAACAGAAGATACGCCGCTTGGGGCGAATTGGTTCCAAATTTTTTTCACGGGCTTTGAGGGAGCATCCATGCAAACTACCCGTGTCTGCTATGAAAGCAGCTACCATAAAGCGTGTCCCTGTTGCCCACCATCCCCGAGCCTTTGGAACATACCAGCACCGACGTGCTGGAGTTTGCCGCTCTGCGTGAGCTGGTGGCAGGGTATGCCGGCACAGAACCCGGACGCGCGTGGACACTGGCCCTTGCACCTTCATGCGATGCAATTTGGGGCGCGACGGAACAACGGCGAGTGGGCGAAGCACAACGCCTGCTCCGAGCGGCGAGCAGCTTCGATTTTCACGGCCTGGCGGATCCAACCGCGTGGTTGGAGCGGGCGCGCATCGCCGGAGCGGTACTCGAAATCGACGAGCTGCGGGCCGTGTCGGTGCTGGTGGGCCGCTTTCGCGCCTTTCAGCAATGGCAGCGCGGTCTAACCGAAGTTCTGCGCGACGGAGCGCCGTCTCTCTGGCTGCTGGCCGCTCCGTTGACAGAGTCGCGCTTTACGGATCTGCTGCAATCGCTGGAAGGAAAGTTTGACCCGGATGGCTCCATTGCCGATCATGCATCGCCCGAGCTGGCGCGGATTCGCCGCCAGATGGAACGGCAGCAACGCGCGATTGAAGACAGCTTGCGTCACATGTTGCGACGGCTGGAACCGGATGGGTCGCTCCAGGAAAATTTGATCACGGTGCGGGGCGAACGTTTCGTGCTCCCGGTAAAGGCGGAGTGGAAGCGCCGCGTTCCCGGCGTGGTGCATGGGACCAGTTCGAGTGGGCAGACTTTTTTCATTGAGCCGATCGAAACCATCGAGCACAACAATGAACTGCAACGGCTGCTCGAAGAGGAGCAGGCGGAAATCC
>DAHUZH010000137.1 GCA_027306695.1 Acidobacteriaceae bacterium | reverse complement strand
CCATCGCATCGGGTTGACGATCCATCAAATGTCGGAGGTGATGGAAGGCAAGTTGCAGCCCATCGTCGACGCATTGATTGCGCATGACCAGGGGGAGCGTCTCAAGAGCGATGCCGCAGCCGTATGAGAGGCATCTTCGACAACTCGCTGAGCGTCGGCGACGCGATCGACTGGGGTGCGGACATCCTCGATCAATCCGACGAGCTGGCAGACCGCAGCCGCGCCGACTCGACGCTTCTGCTTCGTTATGTGCTCAATGTGCCGCACGCCGAACTCTACGCCTATCGCGAGCGCCATCTCACCCTGCTCCAGTTGAAAACATTCCAGGAGATGGTCGATGAGCGGCTGCGCGGCAAGCCCATCCAGTACATCACCGGCGAGCAGGAATTCTTCGGTCTTCCCTTTCGCGTCACGCCCGATGTACTGGTCCCGCGGCCGGAGACGGAGCATCTGGTGGAAGCGGCGATTGCCCGATTGCAGCAACATTCCACTCCGCGCATCGCCGACGTAGGCACGGGTTCCGGCTGTGTCGCGATTGCGTTGGCGCACGCTCTGCCGTGTGCTGAAATTATCGCGCTCGATTGCAGCGAAGCGGCACTCACCGTGGCAAAAGAAAATGCAGCTCGAAACAAGGTCAGCAACCGGATACGTTTTGTGCAGTCCGACTTGCTGGCCGCTGTTGCAGCAGAAAATTTCGACGCCATTGTGTCGAATCCTCCCTACATCGCCAACTCCGAACGCTCCTCGCTGGCTACAGAAGTGCGCGAGTATGAGCCTGCGCTGGCCCTGTTTGCTGGTCCGACCGGACTGGAGATTTACCAACGCCTCATCCCAGAAGCGCAGTCATTGCTCATGCCAAAGGGATGGCTGCTCATGGAAATCGGCTACAGCCAGCGCGACGCCATCGCGCAGCTATTGCAAGGCTGGGACACAGTGGAGTTCATCCCAGACCTGCAAGGAATTCCGCGCGTCGCAGTCGCGCGCAAGCCATAGCCGCCGTCCTTATCGTCGCGATTTCTCCCATGGGTAGACCCCCGACTTGAGTCGAGGGAAGAGACGCCGGGCGGCTTTGTTTTTCTTTCTGTCATTTCCATAGGGAACCTGCTTCTTTTCCCAGCGATGCTGTCATCCCGACCGCAGTCCGCCGCAGGCGGACGGAGTGGAGGGACCTGCTGTTGTCTCCATGCGTAGACCCCCGACTTCAGTCGGGGGACAAGACGCTACCCAACCGCAGCCTGTTCAGGCGCTGAGGCACAACACCGCAACACACCGATTCAAATAGCACGGCCTGTGCGAGCGCGCGGAACAATGGCCATGGAGCAGTTTTCTGCAGTACGCAACCGGATGCGAAGGGCGCGTAGCGATGGAATGCGAATGGCTTGCAAGAAAGCACGAACCAGGAGCGGGTAGACTTTTGTCCCGCGCTAGAACTGCCCCACTCAAGCCAAAAGAAGGCTTAAATGAACCACCCGTCCTTCGTCGAAATTACTCAAATGGGCTCCGACTAATCCAGGGAACTCGTCTTCAGTTGACTATAGCCTGGCACAGCCCCATCCTAAAGCTGTGATTCGCCTTTGCACCTTTCGCGATTTCGATCCCTGGCATAAAGCAGACAAAACCGGATACAACAAAGTCGGCTACATGACAGGACGAAATACAGTTATCTATCCGGTGCGACGGCATTTCGTAGAGCGACCGGTCGAAAAAATTCATACGAAGTCGCATTTCCGACCACCCTCCTGTGCGTATCGGCGTGCGTCTGCGGAGTGCGAAAAACGTGTCGAAGCGTTCTTTGCCGGAAACGTACTTAACCCCTTCCTTATCCAACGAGGACTCCGCGAGATTGCATATGGAGATCTCAGCTTATTTGATTCACCCATCGTCCTTCCGAAACTCCGACCAATCGATGCACAGGAACACGAACAACGATGGAAGGAGCTTTCAGCGTGTATTCTCGATGGTGACATGGTGACGGTGCTTGATCAGTCAAGCACCGTAAGCCGCCTCATTTCTAGGATTGATGTAGGGACTTGGAGTCACACGGCGGTGTATCTCGGAGATGGCTACTTAACCGAGGCAATCACTTCGGGAGTAATCGAAAGAAGCATCAACGTGTATGGAAAGCAGCGCTATAGACTTGGTATTTATCGCATACCGGGTCTCCCGCACGAGAATCTTCGCAAAATGCGTGAGTTCGCATGCCTTCAACTGGGAAAACCCTATAATTGGCGTGGCGCAGCATTTGTTGCATGGAAGAAGATTCTGGGTCTTAATCCCACTTTGTCAAGGAGATTTGATCTATCTCCAAACGATTTGATCGCACTCTCTCATCTGCGACTAGTTCACGTTGTTTAATGTACAAGTCGGGTGGGCTTGAACGGGCTTCTCCCCATTCACCGCTTCTTCCATTCCAGCAGCGCCTCCAGTTGCAGCCGCGACACCTCCGGTATCCTCGCGCTTTTGACCTGCCCGCGCGTAATCAGACCCCGCTTCACAATCTGGAGCAGCGCCTTCGACAGTGCCTCGCGCGGCATCGCATTCGCCGCCAGGTCCAGAACCGTCCGCAGCGGCGTGGTCAGCCGGTATCCGTTCCGCGCGCCAATGTCGCTCTCCGGCAGGTCGGCATAATGGAGCGCCAGACCCTCCGGCGTCGCGCCGCTCCGGCGAAAGCTCGCCGGCACCGTCATGTGCAATTCAGGATGCGGGCCCGGCGCCCTCATCTCTGGCGTTAAATATACGTCCAACGCGGTAGAATAGCTGTAGACCCCCAGTGCCCGTCCGGCCCGGTCCATAGACCATAAATGCCAGCGCACCAGCTCCGGCCGCAGCACCGCCGGAAACGATGTCAGCCGGTAGATTCCGCGATATTCCCGCGCCCAGTTTCCCTCTTGTACGTGGTACGTGTGGCTGCTCGCTGAAAATCCGGCGCTTTGCGCCTGTTTCGCGGTAAAAAAGCCCGCCTGCGCCTCGGCAATCGCATGTAAACAACGACTGACTTCTTTGCTGGATCGCATCGGCTTCCGCACAATGCTTCAATTTTTCCACATAATCCTTCAACTATTCCGCACAATCCTTCGACAAATTTGCATATCTGCGCGAAAACTCCGCCCGCTTCCCGCTCTGTGGGTGGCCCATTCAAGCCGTTTTCTGGCTTGAGTGGGGCAACACGGATTCGGCCCGGTCTTTCACCTTGATCTCCAACTTGTTGTTCAGCGGATCGGCATCGAGCAGAACTTTATCGCCGCGCAACACTTCGCCGTCGAGAATTTTGATGGCGAGCGGGTCCTGAACCAGCCGCTGTATCGCGCGCTTCAGCGGACGCGCTCCATACGCGCGGTCGAAGCCCGACAAAAATAGCTGGTGCTGCGCGGCCTCCGACAACTCCACCGTGATGTGCCGGTCCGCCAGCATGCGGTTCAGGTCTGCGATCCGTAGCGTCAAAATGTGATTCAATTGTTCCTCGCCGAGCGGTTTGAAGATCACGATGTCGTCCACGCGATTCAAAAACTCCGGTCGAAAACTCTGCCGCAGCACCTGCATCACCTGCTCGCGCGCGGCTTCAAAGGATTCATCGCTTGAGAGCGCTTCGGCATGCAGCAGATGCGCGCCGAGATTTGACGTCATAATCAACACAGTATTTTTGAAGTCCACCGTGCGCCCGCGAGAATCCGTCAGGCGGCCGTCGTCGAGCACCTGGAGCAGCACGTTGAACACATCGGGATGCGCTTTTTCGATCTCGTCGAATAGCACGACGGAATACGGTCGCCGTCGTACGGCTTCGGTCAACTGGCCGCCTTCATCGTAGCCGACGTAGCCCGGAGGCGCGCCAATCAAGCGCGAGACGGCATGTTTTTCCATGTACTCCGACATGTCGATGCGGGTCATGGCCTGCTCATCGTCGAAGAGAAATTCGGCGAGCGCCCGCGCGGTTTCTGTTTTGCCAACGCCGGTGGGCCCGAGAAAAATGAAGGAACCGATGGGCTTTTTCGGGTCGCTGAGTCCGGCACGAGAGCGCCGGATGGCATTGGCCACTGCACTCAGAGCTTCATCCTGCCCGACGACGCGCTCGCGCAGGCGCTCTTCCATCTTCACCAGCTTCTGCACTTCGCCTTCCAGCATTTTCGAGATTGGAATTCCGGTCCACTTGCTGACAATGCGCGCGATGTCTTCCTCGTCGACTTCTTCTTTCAACATGCGCGGGCCGCCCGCAGCGCCGTCCTGAGTGGCGTTCAACTGCTTCAACTCGGCTTCGAGTTTTGGCAGTTCGCCATATTGGATTTGCGCGACGCGCTCGAAATGGCCCAACCGTGTCTGTTCCTCCGCTTCCTGGCGCAGTGTTTCAATCCGCTGTTTCAGTTCCGCCAGCCGCGTAATGTCTTCCCGCTCTTTCTGCCAGTGCGCGCGCAGCCCTGCAATCTGTTCATGCAGCGCGGCCAGCTCGCGGGTCACTTCCTGCAGGCGTTCTTTGGAGTTGGCATCTTTCTCACGCTTCAACGCCGTTCGCTCGATTTCAAGCGAGGTCGCGCGCCGTTCCAGTTGGTCGATTTCTGTTGGGACGGAGCCAATCTGGATGGCCAGCGAAGCCGCGGCTTCATCCACCAGATCGATGGCTTTGTCGGGCAGAAAACGGTCGGAGATATAGCGATGCGACAGCACAGCCGCGGCAACGATGGCGGCGTCTTTGATGCGCACATGGTGGTGGGTTTCATAGCGGTCTTTCAGGCCGCGCAGAATTGCGATGGTGTCTTCGACGTTCGGCTCGCCGACATATACGATCTGAAAGCGCCGTTCCAGCGCCGCGTCCTTCTCGATATATTTGCGGTACTCATTCAGCGTGGTGGCACCGATGGCGCGCAGCTCCCCGCGAGCGAGCGCAGGTTTCAGCATGTTGGAAGCGTCGATGGCGCCTTCGGCGGCCCCTGCGCCCACCAGCGTGTGCAACTCGTCGATAAACAGAATGATGCCGCCCTGAGCGTCTTCAATGTCTTTCAGTACCGCCTTGAGGCGGTCTTCAAATTCTCCGCGAAATTTCGCCCCGGCCAGCATCGCGCCCAGATCGAGCGAGATCAGCCGCTTGTCCCGCAGCACCTCCGGCACATCGCCGGAAACGATGCGGCGCGCCAGACCTTCCACGATGGCGGTTTTGCCCACGCCCGGCTCACCAATCAGCACAGGATTGTTTTTTGTGCGGCGTGAGAGCACCTGGATGACGCGGCGAATCTCCTCATCGCGTCCGATGACAGGATCGAGTTTGCCGTGCCGCGCCATCTCGGTCAGGTCGCGGGCGTAGCGTTCAAGCGCCTGAAATTTTGCCTCGGGGTTCTGGTCGGTGACGCGTTGCGTGCCGCGCACGGTGGTCAGCGCGCGCAGGATCGCATCATGGCTGGCCCCTGCGGCTGCAAGCGCCAACTGCGCGGGATCGTTTTTTTGCTGTGAGATGGCCAGCAGCATATGTTCGGTCGAGACATATTCGTCTTTGAAATTCGCGGCTTCCTGAAACGCCTGTTCGATGACTTTAAGGAACGCTTTGGAAGATTGTGCCTGGTTTGCATCGCCGGAAACTTTGGGAAAAATTTGCAGAGCTGTCTGCAACTGCGCGCGCAAAGAATCGATGGCTACGCCGGTCTTCTGCAGCACAGGCGCAACGATACCTTCTTTGTCCTCTAGCAGCGCCAGCAGCAGATGCGTCGGCTGCAGTTCTGGATTGCCGTGGTCGCTCGCCAGGCTGGTGGCGGTCTGAACGGCGTCCTGCGCTTTCACGGTAAGTTTGTCCCAGCGAATGGCCATGAATGCCCTGCTTTCTACCTAATTATGGATGACGAAAACAGGGCAGGAGTCGCACCGGATGCGCGAAACCTGCCCATCTAAATAGATAGCCAGTAATTTATGTTTCTCCGATCAGGCTGCCGGTTTTGACTCGCTGCCGGCCTGCGCGGATCTCGCGCCTTCCATCTGTTTCGTATTCGAGCCACTGACGGAGACCTTGATTTGTTTTGGTTTGGCCTCTGCGCGTTTGTCCAGTTCAATCGACAGAACGCCCGCGTCGTAATTAGCTTTCACCGTCTCCGGGTTGATGGTGTTGGGCAAGGAGAAGACACGCGCAAAGCTGCCGTAGCGGCGTTCGATGCGGTGGTAATTCTCTTCCTTGGTTTCCCTTTCAAATTTGCGCTCTCCGCGTACGGTCAGCGCCTGATTCTCCAGTTGGATGTTGAAGTCATCGAGCTTCATCCCGGGAATTTCCAGCTTGAGGACGATATGGTTGGCGTCTTCATAGATGTCCACGGGAGGGACAAAGGCGCTCGAGGTCAGAGTTTCGTCCTCGCTGCGGCCGACGTCCTGCAACAGCGAATTCAGCCGGTTCTGCAATGCATACATATCTTGAAACGGTGTCCAACGTGCGATTGCCATATTAGTTCTCCTGAATATGAGATCGATGCGGTCGGGTCGAATGGGGATTTCCCACCGCTGCACTACTGTCTACAGCAACTATACCATATTTAGAGAAGATTATATGAGTCATTTGCTGTCAATATAAGGGATGCGGCGAATCTTGCTTTGGTTTCCTGCCTTTTTCAAAAAAAACGCCATGTTTTCAGCTTGCTGGCTTGCATGGGCCTACCCTGCCGCCGACAGAAGAAAGCCAGAGGTGTTGGCGTATCGGGACGGGATGGTGCATCCTAAAGTCTAAGAATTCTATAGATTCTATGAGTTCACTTGCCCTGTTCCTTCTGCAGATTGCCGTTATTGTGCTGGTCACCGGTCTGTGCGGTGTGCTGTTGGGCAAGCTGGGGCAGCCACCGGTTGTCGGCGAGATGCTGGGCGGGATACTTCTCGGACGTTCCGTCTTCGGATATGCCGCGCCACATTTAATCGCACAGCTTTTTCCGCTGAACTCCCTGCACACGCTTTCCCTGGTCAGTGAACTGGGGATGGTGCTCTATCTTTTTCTGGAGGGCATGAATCTCGATTTTGAGGCTGTCTGGAAGCAGCGGCAGACGGCGCTGAAGATCAGCATGCTTTCCATGGTGGTCCCGTTTGTACTGGGTTGCGGGCTGGCGCTCGGCATGTACCGCAGCTTTCAGGGGACCAATGCAAACTGGGTGGCCTTTCTGCTTTTTGTCGGCGTCAGTTTAAGCACCACGGCGTTTCCCGTGTTGGCGCGAATGCTGCGGGACCGCGGCACGGGAGATAAAAAGCTGGACATGCTGGCCCTGGTATGTGCCGCCATTGCCGATGTGGTGGGATGGATGCTGCTGGCCGTGGCTCTGATGATGGACAAGGCTGGGGTTTCTCCGTGGATGCTGGTGTTGAAGATGTTCCTGCTGGTGCTGTTTGGCGCGTTTCTGCTAGGGGTGGTGCGGCCCGCGCTGGCACGTCTGGTGCGCTGGAGGGGTGCGCCGAACATCTCCCAATTGCTGCTCGCCGTCTTTCTGGTCTTCATTCTCTTCTGCGCATTTGCTACGGAGCGCCTGGGCGTACACGCTCTCTTTGGCGCGTTTCTGGCCGGGATGTGCATTCCGCGCCTGCATCATTGGCACCGCCAGCTTGACCGCACCATCCATCCGCTGGTTTCTGTACTGCTGCTTCCGGTGTTCTTCGCTGTCACCGGCATTCATACGGAGTTCCGCGATCTGGGCGGCAAAAGTGTCCTGCTCTGGTTTCTGGTGCTGCTGGTCGTGGCCATCGCTGGAAAGATTGGCGGGACGTATTATGGCGCGCGCAAATCCAATCTTCCGCAACGCGAGTCGCTGCTGCTGGGCTTCCTGATGAATACGCGCGGACTGGTGGATTTAGTGGTGGTGAATCTTGCGTTTCAGGCTGGCGCAATCAACACACAGCTATTTACGATCCTTGTGTTGGTCGCGCTGATCACAACTGCCATGACCGCGCCAGCGCTGAAATTTCTGAAGAAAAAACCCGAAGTGCAGGAGCCAGCGGCGGCGGGATAGGACGGTGTGTCATTCCTTCGCTTGCGCGTCCACCCCGTGCGGTATGCTTGCAGGCATACTGTGAAAGGGGAACTTGTTGCTATGAGTCTTGCGGCTGAGGTAGAGCGGGTGGATGCAAAGACTGTAGTCATTCAACTGACAGGACGCATGACCCTGGGCATGAGCCTGCGCGAAGTTGAATCCAAAATCAACCACATTGCGGAGGATGGCACGCAAAAAATGGTCCTCGATCTGGCCGGTGTCGAATACGCCGACAGCGCAGGACTGGGTCTGCTGATGTTGCTCTACGGGAAGATGAAGACACGCGGCGGCCAACTCCGCCTGGTTGCGCCAGGCAAACAAATGCTCGACCTTTTCAAGATGACCTGCACGGACACCATTCTGACCATCGACGCCGACCGTGCGGCCGCACTGGCAGGTTAAGTTCCTCATGAGCTGCGAACCTCAAGGGGAAACTCCAAGTATGCGACGTTTCTGGTTCTCTTTTTTTCTGCTGCCGTTCTTCGTTCTGCATGTTTTCGCGCAGAGCAAGCCCAACCCTTCTGCAACAGAACCCGCCGTGCAGGTCACGCTCGGTCAGTCCATCGCGCCGCTGAACGGCCCGTGGAAGTTCCACACCGGCGACAACCCCGCCTGGGCCGATCCGAGCTTCGACGACTCGCAGTGGGAGACCGTCGACCTGACGCCGCAGCAGGGCAGCTTTAATCCCATCGGCGGCATTTCCGGCTACGTGCCCGGCTGGACGGCCAAGGGCCATCCCGGCACCTGGGGCTGGGCCTGGTATCGCATCCGGGTGCGGACCACGACGGGCACAGGCGCGCAGCCGGGGCAGAAGCTGGCGCTGGCCGGGCCGGCGGATGTGGACGACGCCTACCAGGTCTTCGCCAACGGCAGGCTGCTGGGCAGCTTCGGCACCTTCCCCGCAACCGGAGGCCGTCC
>DAHUZH010000136.1 GCA_027306695.1 Acidobacteriaceae bacterium | reverse complement strand
TCTTCCTTGCCATTTCCTTGGCTCCTTGTGTCCAGCCTCTCTCTTATCCACTGGTACAAGATTTGCCGGGCATTCCAGGTGGTTCTGTGTGCCCCGGATCTCCTCCCGGAACAAATACTGCGTCCACGCGCGGCAGCATGGCAAAGATGCGGCCCCACTCCTTCAATGCACTCTTCACCGTGGCCGGATTGCTATAGTCGCGGTCCATCGCCGGATACCATATCCACACATCCAGGCCATAACTGTCGGCAATCCGCGACATCTCCACCATCATCCGATCTGGAGGAAGTGGGAAGTGCGGGCTATCGGGAAGATCATCCGAGCGCGGAGGAACCAGCTCGATGGCGTTCGTGCCGAAAATGGCCAGATCGCGAATGTATTGGTCCCACATTTCAACCGACCATGCATCGTAAGCATTCGACTTCGGACGATATCCGAGTTGCTGTCCACGCAGCCGGTATTCCGGATGACTCACAATATCCAGTGGGCTGATAGGAAGGTATGCCTGTTGCCTGCCAAAATCGATCAGACGCAGCAGCTTGCCCACTCCGAATAAAAATCCGCGCTCATCGGCGCCAAGAACTGCGATCCACTCCCCATCGCTATCTCGTCCGCTTCGTAGAAGAAATCCTTCTTCGCGGAGCCTATGAAGTTCTGGCACAGACGTAAACTCACGATGCTCCAGCTTCTCTGCAGACTGACGAGTTGCAAGGTAAACGGTGACCAGCGCGTTGGCCTTTGTGTTGCTCGTCGCAGTATTCTGGATGGGCCAGCGAATGCCGCACCGTTTTTCCGCCTCCTCCACCAACACCTGCGCAGACTTTGATATACGGCCTGTTGCTGAAGGGCCAAGAACGACGCCACAATTCTGCAAATCGATGCCGACGCTATTCTGCGCCAGCATCCACTGAGGAGTTATAGCGGCCGCAGTCGCCAGCTTGAGAAATTTTCGACGCTTCATTGCAGGCGACCCCTCCCTGTTAGGTTCCAGGTGCTTGCCAATCAAGCCTGGATATATTGCTGTTTCGCATCTACCCGTCGATTTCGATCAGAGAGATATCCCGCGTTTCCACGGAATGAAGTCGTTCTGGCGTCGCATTTCCGCTTTCGTTTGTTTGTCTCCGCTGGCGACTTGAAGCATGTATTCCAGAATCGCTTCGGCGGATTCCTGAATGGTTTTTTCTCCTGTAACAATCTGACCGCAGTCGAAATCGATAATGTCCGACATGCGTTTCGCTAGGATGGAATTTGTGGACAATTTCACCACTGGCGCAATGGGGTTTCCCGTCGGGGTCCCTAGCCCCGTGGTGAACAGTACGATGTTCGCGCCCGCACCGACCTGGCCGGTCACCGCCTCAACATCGTTGCCCGGGGTGCATAAGAGACTCAAGCCCGGACGGGTCGCATACTCTGGATAATCAAGAACATCAACTACCGGCGAAGTCCCGCCTTTTCTGACCGCCCCTGCCGACTTCATGGCGTCCGTGATGATCCCGTCTTTGATATTGCCGGGCGATGGGTTCATATCGAACCCGCTGCCGATGGCCTCCGCTCGCGCCGCATAGCCCTTCATGAGCCGAGCAAAGCGATCTGCCAGGGCCGTCGTCACGCAACGATCTATGAGGTTTTGCTCGACGCCACAAAGCTCTGGAAATTCCGATAGGATGCTTCGTCCTCCCAGGGCCGCCAGCAAGTCGGACACATGACCGATAGCCGGGTTCGCCGTGATCCCGGAAAATCCGTCCGACCCTCCACACTTCAGGCCCACGGCAAGCTGCGAAATCGGCGCGGGCGCGCGATGGAATTGATTTGCGTCGATCAAACCGAGAAATGTTTCTCGAATTGCGCGGGAGAGCATTGCGGATTCCAGGCCGCTCGCTTGCTGATCGAAAATCAGAAGCGGCTTCTTGAATTCCGTATCGCGCTTGGCAATTTCCTCCCGCAACAGGGAAATTTGCGCATTTTGGCAACCCAGACTCAGAATAGTGGCCCCAGCTACATTCGGGTGATGGACATATCCAGCAATCAGAGCACATAGAGACCGTGCATCTTCGCGGGTGCCGCCGCATCCGCCTTCATGCATCAGAAACTTAATGCCGTCTATATTGGAAAACAGTTCGCGGTGCTCCGCGGCAACCTCACCTGGAGATGGCGTATAGTTTCGGATTTGGTCGATCTTCCCTTGTGAATACAGAGCGGCGAGCTCCGCGACCTGTACCCCGTAGACGCCGCTCGACTCAAACCCCAGTCCGTGCTCGAATGCCTCCTGGAGCGCGCGAACATTTCCGTTTTCGCAGAACACCAGCGGAACCACCAGCCAGTAATTGCGCGTGCCCACCTGTCCATCGGGTCGGTGGTATCCAAGAAATGTCCGGCCCCGCCAGCGGGAAACATCGGGCGCGGTCCACGATAGGTCTTTCGTCTTCGCATGAAAGCCGGTCGCCTGATGGTGCACGTTGGATGTGCCGATCAGCTCTCCAGCCCGGACCGGTCTGCTTGCCTTCCCTATCAGTACTCCATACATCAGGACTGGGTCGCCAACGTTAAAGTCGCGCAGGGCGAATTTATGTTTGGCTGGAACATCGGAGACCAGTGCGTATGTTCGGTTGGAAACACTAACTTTGTCCCCTGCGGACAGATCGACAATCGCCACGGCGATATTGTCCGCGGGATCGAGTTCTAAAACTTTCTTCTGCAAAAACGGGAAATCACTCATGCTTTTGTCCCAGGCTTAGAAGTGCGACAGTAAATATACGGCCCAGTTTTCAAAAAGGCCTCCTTCAGTTATAAATCGAACGGGCCGACAGGCTTTTAACATAGGCTTTTTCGGTACTGGTCAAGTTTGAATAGTCGTTGCCTCGAAGTCCTTCTTGACGCCTTTCCTACACGCACTCAATCAATGCAAGAAGCAAGCATTGTTATAGCAGCGAAAATGATGCAGTCTGAAGGCGTAACGGAAAGGTGGTAGTCTTTATGCCTATGCGATATGCAGTCTGGAACAATAAGGGTGGAGTTGGCAAGAGCTTTCTTAGCTTTATTTTAGGAACAGAAATCGCCTATCGAAACCCTAACGAACACGTGGTTTTGGTGGATATGTGTCCACAAGCAAATCTATCTGAGATTGTGCTAGGCGGAAACGGTTCAGGGGCTGCGAAACTCCAGAACTTGCTCGCTGTAAAACATCGGAAAACGGTAGGCGGTTACTTTGACACTCGCATTTCCTCTCCGCATCTTCAAACAGGAGAGGAGGCGAAGTACCTCTTGAATGCGTATGAAAACAACAGAAATCTGCCTAGGAATTTATGGCTAATCGCAGGTGATCCCAGTCTAGAGCTCCAGGCCTAGGTGATTGCGCAAATTGGTGGACAGACGCTGCCCGAAGACTCATGGAAGAACGTGCGCCATTGGCTCAAAGATTTGGTTGTGGCGAGTATTGAAAATTTAGGGGACGATGAGACGGTCACCGTTTTTATCGACTGCAATCCAAGTTTCGCCGCATATACCGAACTCGCGATGATTGCAGCGGAACGGCTAATAGTTCCGTGTTCAAGCGACGGGTCATCTGCCCGGGCAATCGACAACATTGGTGCCCTGCTATATGGCATCGGCGTGTCTACCGCATATAGTGGCGTAGCATTCAAGGGAAAGGCCCACCACTTCAAAATGGATTTGCCCGTGATACATTCCGTTTTACTGAATCGCTCAACTCTTTACAGTGATCGAGCAAGCAAGGCATTCGGGGCAATGTTTGAAGAGATCAAGAAACGGACGAAGAGACTACAAAAGGCCGATCCCTTAATTTTTTCGGGGAAAACTATAAACTTTAAAGTGATCCCGGACAATCATTCCGTCGCAATTGTTTGCTCACACCTCGGCAAGCCTTTATATACAATCAAGAAAGGTAAATATCCGGTTCACGATACACGGCCACAGATCAACGATGAGCCTTTGGATCGCTATAAAGAAGCGGTAGATGCTCTTCTGGAAACGATCTAATCGAGAAGCCTCACCATCTCTTCGATTGACCAAACGTGATGCGCGAGTCCGGCTTCCATCGCGGGCGTTACCCTGAGTGATGCGTGAATCCGGCAGAAGTTGTAATGCATGTAGTGAAGCGCAATCGCCGCTTCGTGGTTCTCCAGCTTCTTTGAATGGCCGTTCGTCAAGCGCGTGAAACGGCGGATCGACATACGCATCGTAAGGTTCTAGCGCTCCACAAACGATGTGCTGATGTGCTTGGGATCAGGGTTCCCCTGTAGTACTGCCGACTGCGTTCCGATGCACTCTCCGGGGCTATATTTGATATCGAAGGAATCGTTGCCATACAGCTTTATCAGCATCGCGTAATCGACATCGCACCCAAAAGCACCTTCGACGGCCTCAGCGTACATCTTGAGTCCGTCTGTTGTGATCTGGATATGCGAGTCGATGCGCGATGCCACATCCTGCATAAAAGCATTTGCCCACTGAGGCCCGCGCTGGCCGACCAAATAGCTCACCATGAGCTTTGAATCGGCGTCCAATGCCGTCCATGTCCATGTATCGCCCCAGCCCTGCGCGATCTTCTCTTCGCGGGTGTTTTTCATCTTCGCGCCCACGAAGCTCCAGATTTCGTCAGCTTGAATCCTCTTGCATTTTAGGCCGCGAACATGTGCGTCATGGTAGGCGTAGCAGAGCCGCCCGAGATCAGAGAGCAACTTGAGCACGGTGGGCTTGGAAACGCCGGTCATTCCATGACCAAGCCCAAGCATCCCTGGACCAACGGCCAGGTCGAGCCCATGAACCGGCCCGCTCACCACCACACGATCGCAGGCATCGGCGGTCATCCCCGGGCGTTCTACATAAAAACAAAATATCACTTGTATTTTGCAACTTAGATTGATACTGTGTCGAATGTGTCTGGGAAGCCCAAGTCAAAACGCCGTTCCGGCTGCCCGGTGAGTATCTCCCTGGAAAGGTTTGGAGACCGCTGGTCGCTGCTGATCATCCGTGACCTGATGGTGCGCGGATACCGGACGTTCAAGGAATTTCAGCAGTCGGGCGAAGGAATCGCCACAAACATATTGGCTGACCGCCTGCGGAATCTGGAAACGTCGGGGATCATCACCGCGGAGGCAGAAAAGGCCGATGGACGGCGAGTGAACTACCGGCTGACGAAGAAAGGCATCGATCTGGCACCGGTGCTGTTGGAGTTGCTGATCTGGGCGGCACGACATGAAGAGACGGCTGCGCCGTGCGCTTTGATGGCGCAGATGGAAGAGAATCGCGATGTAGTCCTCGCGGAAACGCGACGGCGATGGCAGGAGCGGGACACGACTCCACTGATACCGCGGTTTGATGGGCGACAGGGTAAGGCCAGATAGTATCCACTCGCGGAGATAAGTATCTGCGCGTCAAGAAAAGCAAAGAATTAAGGAGCGATGTTCTATGCAAAAAATTACCCCATTCTTGTGGTTTGACGATCAAGCGGAGGAGGCCGTGAACTTCTATACCTCCATTTTCAAGAATTCAAAGATTGGAAATGTAAGCCGTTATAGCGACGAAGCGGCCAATGTTTCCGGTAGACCGAAGGGGAGCGTTATGGTCGTCAAATTTCAGATCGACGGCCAGGAATTCATGGCGCTCAACGGTGGGCCCCACTTCAAATTCACTGAGGCCATCTCGTTCGTCGTGAACTGCGAGACGCAGGCGGAGGTCGATGCGTTCTGGGAGAACTTATCCGAGGGCGGGCAAAAGAGCCGTTGCGGCTGGCTGAAAGACAAATATGGAGTGTCGTGGCAAATCGTCCCGACTGTTTTAGCCAGGCTGATGGGAACCGCCAGTCCTGAACAATTGAAGCGCGTGATGCAGGCCGTCATGCAGATGGACAAACTTGAAATTCGAGCTTTAGAGCAAGCGTACGAGCAGCCGTCTTCCACAGTTCAGAAAGGAGCAAGTGAGCAATGAGCAAGGTACGAGTATTGGTTGGCACACGTAAAGGCGCTTTCGTCCTGATGTCGGATGGCAAGCGCAAACAATGGGATGTCAGTGGCCCGCACTTTGGGGGCTGGGAGATATACCACCTGAAGGGATCGCCGGTAGACCCGGACCGCCTGTATGCATCGCAATCCACGGGATGGCACGGGCAAGTCATCCAGCGCTCGAACGACGGTGGCAAAACGTGGGAGCCGGTGGACAACAAGTTCACTTATGACGGCGTTCCCGGCACGCACCAGTGGTATGACGGTACAGCGCATCCATGGGAGTTCAAGCGCGTCTGGCACCTGGAACCGTCGCTGACCGATCCCGATACGGTCTACGCCGGAGTGGAAGACGCTGCGCTTTTCCGTTCCGCCGACGGCGGGCAAAGCTGGCAGGAACTTTCCGGGCTGCGCGGTCACGGCACTGGTCCCAAGTGGCAGCCGGGAGCGGGCGGACTGTGCCTGCACACGATCATTCTCGATCCAAGCGATCCGCAGCGGATCTTCATTGCCATCTCCGCTGCGGGCGCTTTCCGTACCGATGACGGCGGCAAATCTTGGAAGGCCATCAATCAGGGCCTGCATTCGCAATACATCCCCGACCCGAATGCCGAAGTGGGCCACTGCGTGCATCACATCGCGATGCACCCGTCGCGTCCGGGCGTGCTGTTCATGCAGAAACACTGGGACGTGATGCGCAGCGACAATGCCGGCGACTCCTGGCAGGAGGTCAGCGGAAATCTGCCGACCGACTTCGGTTTCGCCATCGACGTGCATGCGCACGAGCCGGAGACGCTCTACGTCGTTCCGATCAAGAGCGACTCGGAGCATTATCCGCTGGAAGGAAAGTTGCGCGTCTACCGCAGCCGCACTGGTGGGAACGAGTGGGAGGCGCTGACGAAAGGCCTGCCACAGAGCGACTGCTATGTGAACGTGTTGCGCGACGCGATGGCCGTCGACAAGCTCGATAAGTGCGGCGTGTATTTCGGAACTACGGGCGGGCAGGTCTATGCATCGGCGGATGCCGGAGATAATTGGGATCCTATTGTCCGCGACCTTCCCGCTGTTCTTTCCGTCGAGGTACAGACGCTGTCATGACCGGGAGCGTCATCCGAATCGTGCTTCCACCCCATCTGCGCACGCTGGCACAGGTCCGCGATGAGGTGAAACTCGAAGTCGAAGGGAGGGTGACGCAGCGCTCGGTGCTCGACGCGCTGGAGGCCCGCTATCCGATGCTGCGCGGCACGATCCGCGACCAGGTGACGCAGCAGCGGCGGCCATTTCTGCGGTTCTTCGCCTGCGAAGAGGACCTGTCGCACGAGCCGCCAGACGCCCCGCTCCCACCGTCGGTCGCATCTGGCGCGGAGCCGTTGATCGTCCTGGGGGCCATTGCCGGAGGATAAATGGGTCCTTTTCATTTACCGCTGTATCTTGATAGTCGATTGCAGTCCAATAAATCTGTGCCATGGAGCAAAGTCGAATGAAAATCGTCGCAATCGTCGCACGCATACTTCTCGGGCTAATGTTTTTCGTCTTCGGCCTGAACGGGTTTCTTCACTTCATTCCCGCACCGCCAGTCCTTGGGCTGGCCGGCCAGTTTGCCGGCGCACTCGTTCAGTCGCATTACATTTACCTGGTCAGCGGAACACAGGTCATCGCAGGCGTGCTCCTGCTGGCCGATCAGTTTGTGCCGCTGGCACTGGCGTTGCTCGCGCCTGTCCTCGTGAACATCCTGGTCTTTCACCTGACGATGCAGCCGAGCGGCTTGCCTCCGGGTCTTTTCGCAACCATTCTCTGGTTCATTCTTGCGTGGAGATTTCGCGCCAGTTTTGCGCCCCTAGGGGTGCGCAAGCCAACCCTTCACTAACTACGCACACAGGAGGAAACTTTATGACCACAGTAGCAACAGAAACCGCAGGCGAGGCCCGGGTCCTTCGCCACCAGACACTCGCCATTCACTGGGCTGTCCGGCGCAATGTGGATAGCCTGACGCAGAAAGAGAGTCTGATCCAGCCCCAACCTGGAGGGAATTGCCTGAACTGGGTCGTGGGGCATCTCGTCTACGTGTACGACAAGTTGCTGCCCATATTGGGACAAGAGCCGGTGCTCGGTTTGGATAGGCTGAAGCGATATGGGCGCGGCACTGCTGAACTTCAGAACTCGGCGGAAGCCATGGATATGCAAGAGATCGTGGCCGCATGGGACGAGGCTACCAAGCGCGTGGAAGCCGGACTGGAGACACTGACGGCCGAGGCCCTCGACAAGCCCGCTCCATTTTCTCCAAACAACGACCCCCAGGAAACGGTACGCTCGCTCTTATCGAAACTGTTTTTCCATCAGGCTTACCATGCGGGTCAAACGGGCCTGCTGCGCAGGATCGCCGGAAAAAAGGGCGCGATTCACTGATTGGAACCACACTAAATTACGAATCTTTCACCAACCAAAGGAGTCTCTATGCAACTAAATTCCTATCTATTGTTCAACGGCAACTGCGAAGAAGCCTTTAAGTTTTACGAGAAAGTGCTGGGCGGAAAAATCGAAGCCATGATGACCCATGCTGGGACTCCGGCAGAGGCGCACACGCCACTGGAGTGGCGCGACAAAATCATTCATGCCCGCATGACGGTAGGCGACCGGGTGTTGATGGGTTCGGACACCCCACCGCCGCACTATGAAAAACCAGCGGGTTTCTCGGTGTGCTTGTCCCCCAAGGTCCCAGCCGAGGCCGAACGCATCTTTCATGTACTGGCGGAAAATGGAACGGTAAAAATGCCGTTCGGGCAGACCTTCTGGGCCTTCCGTTTCGGCATGCTGATCGACCGATTCGGCATACCGTGGATGATCAACTGCGAAAAAGCGGCTTGAGGCATTTTTTTAGAGCTGTTTCGGTTCTGTTGACATCCTCGATACGTGTGTGTTGAAGTCGGCAGGAATCGGGTTAAGCTGAAGCTGCTCTGGCTCTTC
>DAHUZH010000135.1 GCA_027306695.1 Acidobacteriaceae bacterium | reverse complement strand
TTGCCTTGCCCATTCCATGCTCCTTCCATACCAGTTCGTCTCACTCCCACTGGTTCAGAATTTGCCGGGCAGGCCAACCCAGCTGCCTCTTCGGCTTGTAAATCGCGTTATCCAGGTATAAAATTAATTATTATCGATAAACGTTAAGTGTTGGGTTCACCGCCTGTATGCACCCACTTTCAGCCTACGGTTCAGGACCGGGCACTCACATTTATCGCAGCATTTCTAACGAACAACGGGCCAGAAACCTCCATGTGGATTGTTCGCCTCGCATTACGCAGGCCGTACACGTTTGTTGTCCTCGCGCTCCTTATTGTCATCCTGGGCGTTACGGTCATTTTGCGCACCCCCACGGACATCTTCCCGGAAATCAATATTCCCGTCGTCAGTGTGGTGTGGAACTACTCTGGCCTCTCACCGGAGGAAATGACAGGCCGGATTACCAGCAATTTTGAGCGCGCGCTTACCACCACGGTCGACAATATCGAACATATCGAGTCGCAAACGCTGGTGGGAATATCCGTCATCAAAATCTATTTCCACCCCGGTACCAACGTCGATGCCGGGGTCGCGCAGACCACTGCCATCGCACAGACTGTATTGCGCTCCATGCCGCAGGGGACTGTCCCGCCGCTCATTATTACCTACAACGCCTCCACGGTGCCGGTGCTGGAACTCGCTCTGTCCGGTCATGGACTCAGCGAGCAAAGCCTGTTCGACATTGGAAATAATTTCTTCCGTACGCAGCTTGCGACGGTTCAGGGTGCATCGATTCCATACCCTTATGGCGGCAAGCAGCGGCAGGTGCAGGTCGATATCGACAGCGCCCGGTTGCAGGCCCGGCATTTGTCCCCGGCCGACATTGTGAATGCGGTGAGCGCGCAGAACCTGATCCTGCCCAATGGAACGGAAAAGATTGGGCTTTATGAATATCAAATGGAGACCAACAGCGCGCCAAGGACCATTGAAGAACTCAACGATCTACCGGTAAAGACGGTCAACGGCGCCACCGTTTATATGCGGGACGTCGCCCATGTGCGCGACGGTTTCCCGCCGCAGACCAATATCGTGACTGTCAACGGGCAGCGCGCCGCTCTGATGACGATTGAAAAGTCCGGCAACGTATCGACACTGTCCATCGTGGACGACGTGCGGAAAATCATCCCACAAGCAGCAGCTTCCCTCCCCAGGGCGCTACGGATTCAACCATTCGATGATCAGTCGATTTTTGTCCGAGGCGCCATCAACGGCGTAGTCCGCGAAGCGGTGGTTGCCGCCTGCCTGACGGCGATCATGATCCTCATCTTTCTGGGTAGCTGGCGCAGCACGCTGATCATCGCGGTCTCGATTCCGCTTTCCATTCTTGTATCGTTGATTGTCCTTAGCACGCTTGGCGAAACCATCAACATTATGACGCTCGGCGGCCTGGCGCTCGCTGTCGGTATTCTGGTTGACGACGCCACGGTCGAGATCGAAAACATCAACCGCAATCTGGAGATGGGCAAGGAGATCGAGCAGGCGATTCTCGACGGCGCGTCGGAAATCGCCGTTCCCGCATTTGTTTCCACGCTCTCGATATGCATCGTGTTCGTGCCGATGTTTTTCCTGGGCGGTGTCGCCAGATATCTCTTTGTGCCGCTGGGCGAAGCGGTGGTGTTTGCCATGCTGGCGTCGTATTTTCTCTCGCGCACCGTGGTCCCGACCATGGCGAAATATCTTTTGCATGTGCATGAAGAGGACGACCTAGACCGCCGCAGGCAGAGCCGCAATCCCTTCGTTCGCGCGCAGATGAAGTTTGAAGATGGGTTTGAGCGGACTCGCCTGGGCTATCGCGACCTGCTCATCGTCTGCCTATATCATCGAAGAATTTTTATCCTGGGATTTTTTGTGCTTTGTGCACTTTCCATTGGGCTGGTTTATCCCTGGCTGGGACAGGATTTTTTTCCTCAGGCCGATGCCGGTCAGTTCGACTTGCACGTTCGCGCGCACACCGGGACCCGCATAGAGGAAACGGCGCGCCTGGCTGGCGAGGTGAACCAGACGATTCGCACCATGATTCCGCAAAAGGAACTGGTCTCCATTATCGACAATATCGGGATTCCCTACAGTGGATTGAACCTTTCTTACAGCGACACCGGAGTCATCGGATCGTGGGATGCGGATGTGATGGTGTCGCTTGCAAGAAAACATCGCCCGACTGCCGAATATGTTCGAACGCTGCGCGACAAGCTGCGCTCGGTGTATCCGGGAACTACGTTTTATTTTTTGCCCACCGACATCGTCAATCAGATTCTCAACTTCGGCTTACCTGCGCCGATCGACATCCAGATCATCGGTGAGCATGTGCGGACGAACCATGCCATCGCCGAGTCGATGATGCGTCAGTTGAGCTTCATTCCCGGGGCGGTGGACCTCCACATTCAGCAGCCGCTGGATGAACCGAACATCACCATCGATGCCGATCGCATTAAAGCGCAGCAGGTCGGTATGACGCAGCGCGACGTTGCCGACAGCACACTGGCGGCGCTCAGCGGCAGTTTCCAGACCTCGCCCACCTTCTGGCTGGACTGGAAGGACGGCGTGAGTTACAACATTGCGGTGCAGTCACCCCAGTACACCCTGGACACGTTGCAGGACCTGCAAAATATCCCAGTCACCAGTGACAGCAGCGGTGCGCCGATGCAGGTACTTTCCAATCTGGCGAGCTTTCGACGCGGCATGGAACAAGGGAGTGTGAGCCACTATAACGTGCAACCGGTGATCGATATTTTTGGCTCGGTCGATGGCACAGACCTGGCGAGCGTGGCGAAACAGGTAGACAAAGTGATTGCGCAGACGCAGAAAAAGTTGCCGCGCGGATCCAGAATTGTTGTTCGCGGGCAAATACTCACCATGCGCTCCTCGACTGAAGGCCTGTTTGGCGGCCTGCTGTTTGCCATTGGCCTGGTTTATTTATTGATCGTCGTGAATTTTCAGTCGTGGATGGACCCCTTCATCATCATCGCGGCGCTGCCGGCGGCTTTGGCTGGTATCGTCTGGTTTTTGTTCATTACTGGGACGCACATCAGCGTGCCCGCGTTGACGGGTTCCATTATGTGCATGGGCGTGGCCACAGCCAACAGCATTCTGGTGGTCAGCTTTGCCCGCGATGAGATGGCGCGCGGCGGCAGCGCGCTGGAGGCAGCCATGACGGCAGGCTTCACGCGCTTCCGTCCGGTATTGATGACCGCGCTGGCGATGATTATCGGCATGGTGCCGATGGCGCTTGGCATGGGCGATGGCGGCGAACAGAATGCGCCTTTGGGGCGCTCTGTCATTGGCGGTCTGCTGTTCGCTACCGTGGCTACGCTCTTTTTCGTCCCCATCTTTTTCAGTCTGGTACATGAAAAAAAGAAAACTGTGACAGAAGATCGGCAAGACCCGCAAACAGAGGGGCAGGCATGAGGAGAACAGGCGCTCCGCAGCTTTATTCGCAGCTTCAGGAGAGATCGAAATGAGCCATCCGGAAACGCAGTCGGCACACGCAACGAACACGGCAGTTTCGCTGCAACCTACGCGCCAGGCGACGCGACGCGGCCTCACCCTGCTGGTGGTGTTGCTGGTCCTTGCCGCGATCGTTGCGATCGTCGGAATTCTCTCTCGCGTGCATGCCCACTCCGCATTGCGGGACCATACAAACTCCATGGCAGTGCCCAACGTTGCCGTGGATACAGCCCAGCCCGGCCAGCCAGTGCGGGAAGTTGTGTTGCCGGGGACCATTCAGGCATTCAAGGACGCGCCGATTTATGCGCGCACGGATGGCTACGTGACCACCTGGTCGCACGATATCGGCTCCCATGTACATAAAGGGGAACTGCTGGCGGTGATTGCCACCCCGGAACTGGACAAGCAGGTCGATCAGGCCCGCTCTCAGGTCGTGACGGCGGAAGCGACCGCCCACTTGACGCAGGTAACAGCCAAGAGATACCAGGGGCTGACGGACACGGACGCCGTCTCGAAGGAGTCCATCGATACTGCGGCGGACAACAAGAGTGCGCAGGATGCGGCCGTCATCTCTGCAAAAGAAAATCTGAATCATTTGTTGGAACTGCAATCGTTTGAGCGCGTCTACGCGCCATTCGATGGTACGGTCACAGTGCGCAACACGGACATTGGCCAGCTTGTGGCTGCGGGCAGCAATGGTGGCACGGGCAGCGCCACCAGCTATAGCGGGAATGCCATGATGGGTACTGGCAGTGGCCCACGCGAGCTGTTTCATGTGTCGTATCTCGGTGTCGTAAGAATATTTGTCAATGTTCCGGAAATCGATGTTCCGATGGCGCGTCCCGGAGTGAAGACCGACATCGATGTGGCGCAATATCCAGGCCGCGTTTTTCATGGCACGATTGTGCGCACCGCGAATGCGGAAGACCTGACCACGCGCACGCTGATGGCGGAGGTGGACATCGACAACCGCAAAGGCGAGTTGCTGTCCGGGGCCTACGCACAGGTCCATCTGAAATTGCCGATGGCGCATCCGGCATTGATTATTCCTGTCAGTTGCCTGCTGTTTCGCGCGCAAGGGTTGCAGGTGGTCACGCTGGACCAACAACAGCGCGCCCACATGCAGAACATCACAGTAGGACGCGACTGGGGGACAAAGATTGAAGTGCTGACAGGACTCACGGCTGGCGAACGCATCCTGGACAGCCCGCCGGACTTCATCATGGAGAACGAAAAAGTGCATGTGGAGGACGGCAGCCAGGCCGACGGAAGCGAGGGCGGCAACCTATGAGGCGCGAGCTGGCATATACGGCAGCAGCCCTCGCCATGATGTTGTTGGCAAGCGGCTGTTCCGTGGGGCCAAAGTATCGTCGCCCGAGCGCGCCTGCCGCGCCGGAGTTCAAAGAGGCTGCGGGCTGGCAGCCCGCGCAGCCGCAGGACCAGCAGAGTCGCGGCAATTGGTGGGAAGCCTACCACGATGAGGAACTGAACTCGCTCGAACAAAAGGTGGAGGTTTCCAATCAATCGTTGAAGCTGGCGTTGACGGAGTACACTTCCGCGCGGGCGGAGGTGCAGTATCAGCGCGCCAATTATTTCCCTTTCCTGAACGCGAGTGCTGCGGTGACGCGGCAACGCGGGTCGGAGAACAGGACTTTTTATTTCAGCACAAAAAACCAGTACAACGATTTCACCTTGCCGCTCGACGTCAGTTGGGAGCCGGACGTGTGGGGGCGCATTCGGCACACGGTGCAGGCAGCGCGCGCAACGGCGCAGTCCACCGCCGCCGATGTGCAGAACGTACGGCTGAGCCTGCAGGCGGAGCTGGCGCTGGATTACTTCGAGATGCGCGGTCTGGACGCGCAGAAGTCCATTCTGGACGCAACCGTGAGCGCCTACCGGCGTTCCCTGCAACTGACGGAGGAGCGCTACCACGTCGGTCTGAATTCGGCGCTGGACGTGGCCGAAGCGCAAACCCAGTTGAAAACCGCCGAAGCGCAAGACCAGGATGTAGGCGTTGCGCGCGCGCAGTTCGAGCATGGGATTGCCGTGCTGATCGGGGTCGCTCCCGCGATGCTGACGATTCCAGAGCGTGTGGTTGCAACCACTCCGCTGGTCGTACCGGCAGGCTTACCTTCGCAATTGCTGGAGCGTCGGCCGGACATCGCCGCTACGGAGCGCCAAATGGACGCCGCGAATGCGCAGATTGGCATTGCGCGGTCCGCCTACTATCCAACGTTTATGATTTCGGGCGCAGGCGGGTTTGAGAGCGCACAGCCAGGCAACTGGTTTGCCGGCCCCAGTTCCTTTTGGGCGATGGGCGCTTCAGCATTTCTGCCACTGGTGGACTGGGGGCAGCGTCATGCGCTGAATACCGAGGCCCAGGCGAATTACGACGGGACTGTGGCGAATTATCGCCAAACAGTGCTGTCCGCGTATCAGGAAGTGGAAGATAACCTGGTCGCGCTGCGCATCCTGCAAGGGGAAGCGACGACGCAGCAGCAGGCCGTAGATGCCGCGCAGCACCAGGAGGAGATTGCACTGGCGCGATACAAAAGCGGGCTGGCGGATTACTTGACCGTGATAACGGCGCAGAGTGTGGAACTGTCCAACCAGATTACTGCGGCGGAAATTCTTACTCGCCGCATGTCCGCCAGCGTCTTGCTAATTAAGGCCCTGGGCGGCGGTTGGAATGCAAGTCAGCTTCCGAAGGATTGAAGAAAGAACGAATAGATACAGCAGATATTGGAGTTGGCATCCAGAACAGGACAGCACCTATGAGTCTCACAGAAGCAATAAAAAACAATCTACCCAATGGCGACGAGGGTACGAAACAGCCTCTCGCCGCGGCCTTCGCAGATATTGCAGCGGACCTCGGGATGGACAAAGGCCCTGCCGCTGGCATCGACCGCAATTGCATGCATGACCGCGTTCGATGGACCATCCTCGAACGCATTCTGGACGGGACCTATCCGCCGGGAGAGCGGTTGAAAGAACTCACGCTGGCGCGGGAATTTCATGTGAGCCAGGCGCCTGTGCGTGAGGCCCTGCGCAAGCTGGAGGCGCTTGGCGTCCTGAAGTCCGATCCATATCGGGGCACGCGGGTGCGGGAATTGTCTCCGACGGAACTGCGGGACTCCTATCAACTGCGCGGCATTCTGGAGCAGTCGGCGACGGAGTTTATCGAGGACTTTCCCGAGCAAAGTGTCCGCTATCTGGAGCAGGAGTATGCCTCGATGCGGGAGGCGGTGCGGGTCACGGACCTGCAGGCCCTGGCCTGCCACAATCGAAACTTCCATCGCCGCATTATGGACCACTGCAAGAACAAAGAGGTATTTCGGGTGTGGCAGTCGCTGGGAATCTGTATGCGCTCGCGGTTGAACGTGCAGCGCCGCGTGGAAGAGTTGCCGGAAGCGATTTTGTCGCATCAGCCGATCATCGATGCTTTTCGTGTCGGAGATTTACGGCGCGCCGGGCAACTGTTGCGGGAGCACTCGTTCAGCTTTGTGGCTGACCTGGTGTAAACCGGACATCCAGCAGTCCGGCGAGGCTATGTTTTTACTCAGCCGCACTGATACGCTGGGACTATGACGGATTTCAATTCCATCGCGGAGATGATGCAAAGCTGTGCGTCGGAAGCCGTGCGGACTGCGCAGGAACAATTCGGATTTTCTCTCGACTATTCCGAGCAGAGCGTGGAGTTTCTGGAGACGATTCTGGCCAGCGTCAGCGGCGGCCTGAACACTGCCGACAAGGACGCCGTCGAGCGGGCGGTGAAGCTCTGGGGTGGCTATCTGGGCGAAGTGGTGCGCAGGCGCTGGGATGGCGACTGGGACCTGGTCCAATACCCCGGAGGCGCAGCCGCTGTGCCCACGTTGCTGGTCGCCGGATCGCAGCTTTACCCTTTGATGAAAATCTATCGCCGGTTGACCATGGGGGAGGCGGAAAACGTCTGGACTTTCTATCAAAAAATCCGTCTCAAGCTGTGTGCCGTACATCCTGTAGACGGTCAGTAGACGGTCCGACGAAATAATCGAAGAAAGCCTCCGTTGGGCAGCTCGAAAAACAGTTTCCCTTTGGCCTCCGCACCCATTCCACGAGTGTGCGACAATGATTCTTGAATAGGCAGGCTGCCCTACACAACGCCTGCGGGAGAAATATATGGGTGACTTACTACAGCCCTGGCATCTGGCAGTGATTCTGGTCGTCGCACTTTTGATCTTTGGTCCCAGCAAATTGCCGGGCCTCGGCAAAGGCCTGGGCGAGGGAATTCGTGGGTTCAAGGAAGGCGTGAAGGGTCTGGGTTCTTCCGATGATTCTGAGAAACCGGATGCTACCCCGAAGACGAACACCACTACTACGGAAGTGAAGTAACTTCTGCGATTTTGGTTCCCGTTCCAATTCAGCGGTCCTCAATTGAATCCATCGAAGGGCAGGCTGTGCATTTCCATATCGGCGTGTGCTCATCCAACGCAAACGGCCAGCCCTGGATGCACGAACAACCTTAATTTATGAAGGTAAAAAGTCTCCATCGCGTCCAGCCGCACACCAAGGTGCGGCTTTCTCATTTTCCATCCAGCGATACAGGCCGGTATAAAGCACCGCAGGAGGCCGATGCCGACTTAGAGCGTCATCGCCAGCGTCTGGACAGCTTGCAGGAATTGCTGGCGGCCAGCGCGCAGAAGGCCGTGCTGATTGTGCTGCAAGGCATGGACACCGGTGGCAAAGACGGGACCATTCGCCACATCTTTACCGGAGTGAATCCGCAAGGCTGCGATGTGACCCCATTTAAGGTCCCCACGCCTTTGGAAGCACGCCATGATTTTCTATGGCGCGCCCACGCGGCGGTCCCTGCCCGGGGCATGATCGGCATCTTCAATCGCTCCCATTATGAAGATGTTCTGGTGGTTCGCGTTCACAAGCAGATATCGGACAAAGAAGCCCACCGGCGGATGGACGAGATCGTGAAGTGGGAAGCGATGCTGGCGGCCAACGGGGTCGCGATCCTAAAATTTTTTCTGCACATTAGCTATACAGAACAGACGCGGCGGTTGGCGGAGCGGTTGGCGGACCCGGATAAACACTGGAAGATCAGCGAGTCGGATTTCGCCGAACGAAAGTTCTGGCCCGACTACCAGCGTGCATATGAAGATGCTCTCAGCCGCACCAGCCGCAAGAACGCGCCGTGGTATGTGATTCCGGCGGACCACAAATGGTATCGCAACGTGGCCATCTCCGAGATTCTGGTCCACACGTTTGAAGCCATGAAGATGAAATATCCCAAGCCTAAATTCGATCCGAAGAAAATTGTTTTGGATTGAGTTCACAGAAAGAGGCCTGTTATCACGACCCTAAAGTTCGCCCTGGCGAGCGGTGGGGAGGATATTGGCCTGCCCGGCAAATTCTGAACCAGTGGGAGTGAGACGAACTGGTATGGAAGGAGCATGGAATGGGCAA
>DAHUZH010000134.1 GCA_027306695.1 Acidobacteriaceae bacterium | reverse complement strand
CCATAGAAAACTTGCTCCTTGGTTACGTTTAGAAATTTTTCGCTCGGGACCGAGGGGCCGACGAACTTGAGGTCAACACTCTTAGTGTAGCCTAGCGGCGGCAGGCGTTGACAGGAGCACCTCGGCTTTCAGCGGTAGTTTCCGAATCGTATGCAAGCGGTTCGGAACTCGGAACATTGAGACCGTCAAAGTTGAATTGGTGCCCGTGAGTGAATTGGCGATTTCGCACTCATCGAGATCACAACTGACGAGAACCGCGTCTGATGAATAATACCCGAGCGTTGAGCCACAGGCGTTATGGGGCATTAAGATCATGAGGATGACGGGAGCTTCCTGAGTATATGAGCACTAATCTGCCCATACTGCCATTTGAGAGAGCGCACAGGTGCGGGTACCCCCATTGCGGCCCAAAGAGCCGACAAGTGTATCCTGAATACCTTACATTAGGGTGTCGGAACACATGGGAACGACGACGATCGAGGCTCGCTGTAATGCCCGGCCCACTCGGCTGGCATTTATTCTCCCTAGACCTGACCGCAACTTACTGCTAAATGTCATCAGCCGCGCCACTACTCTCTGGGGCGGCATTTTCAATCCAATCATCATTCTCGACGACGCTACACGCGTGGCTCGCGGCGTCCACTACGAAATGCTGCCGCCTCAACGCTATATCGAACGGCAAGACGACATCCTTCGCTCCTTCGACCCCGACATTCTGGTCAACTATTCAGATGACCCGTTGCCAGATGCTCTGAAGCACTTTCAACATCGCACATACCCGGCTGCCCGCCTCGACTGGAATCCGTGGGGCAGGCAGGAGATGTCGTACTTCGTGGATGTTTACCCCATCCTCGATGAATTATGGGACCGGGAGTTCAAAGGCAATCAGAGCCCCCGAATAAAGCTGCGTTTTCTTGAAAAGGCTGCCTCCGAAGCTTCGCTCTTCCTCGCCGCGCGCTATGGCATGTACTCGAATGACGACACCTACGAGTTTCTGACAAAGAATTTTGCCGCCGAATCCTTTGCCTACGATGCTGAATTCAAGGCAGCGCTGAAGCATGGTGCCTTCCACTCGCCATTAAGTCTTACCGGATTCCACTGCATCACACGCCGTCAGCATGTTCATTCTCACGCGTTCTTCCTGCTCCGGCCCGAAGATCCATTCGACGTGATGGAGTATTGGAACTTGAGGGCGGCGGGAGTCGCGCTGCTTCCGTTCACGCTCGAAGACTTCAGGGAATTCGAAAACCCCATTCGCGACTTCGGCGCCGCTTCTGCCTACCCGATCAACGATACCGTCACCAACATGCCGACGATCATCAAGGCTCCCAGCATCACTGATAAGGAGCATGAGGAGGTCACAAAATGGATCGACTCTCAGGGGCTGGTCACGCAACTGTCACGAATGGGCTGGGTGCCGCATAGCCGACGCGATATGTACGGGGTCGGGAACGAACTCGATATCGATCCGATACGCGGTTTTGAAGGCAATGCAGTCAGTGTTCTAAATGACGGTCACGGCAAGTTGCAAGGTCCGAAGCCTAGTTTTTTGACCAGCCAACATCACAGCCAGCACTGGTCAATGGACATGTCGTTTTATGCGTTTGGGAACTCGACAGCGAGCTACAGACTCCCGTGGTTAAACTCCGGGTGTGATGCGTTAGTCGGGCACAGGATCGGGTCTCATTTCGAGATGGATGCGTCGCACGTTTCAAAAGAGGGCATGGTTTCGCAGTGTGATGGAGACGATGGCGATGTTCGGTTGAGTCCGATCACATCGATAGAGGTCGTCAAAGCATTCCTTCAAGGATCGGGCATCGAGTACGTTCAAACCAGCGTTCCGGGGCTCGCGCTGGCTCGTATCATCGAAATGATGGGCAGTTTTCATAGCTGCGAGGTTTTTCAGAATGAGGCGATCCGGCAGACGCTGGAAGATATGGTCAAGGGCGACCCGCGAACAGTGCATTCGGTGAAGATCAGTCTCATCCAAACGCTAAAGAGCTACCAGATTTACGAAAAGCCAGCGTCTCAGGCCGAGAAGGGCGAGAGAGCTGCACAGCTGCTGAACAGGGCGCTAGAAGCGAAGCTCTTCAAATTAGGGCTGGTGTTCCAATGCTCACGATGCCATCGGCGCAACTGGTACGCCACGACGGACTTCACGGACAAGTACAACTGCAAGTCCTGCTTCGCGGCCGAAGATACCCCTCACATCCACGAGCATGAATGGTATCTGTCGTCGGACGGCTTGTTTCGGAGCGGGAATAAGCTTGACGGCAACGTCACGGTTTTGCTTGCTCTGAATTTCTTCGAACATATCCTCGATCGTGATCTGCGGTACGCGCCTTCTTTCGATTATAAGATTGGCGATAAACCGAATGAGATGGATTTTGGGATCATCAGTACCGGGATGTTTCGCGAAGTCGAGACCATCTTCGGCGAGTCGAAATCAGGAGCTTCACTTAACGCCGACGAGCGAGCCAAGTTGAGAACATTCGGAGAAAAGACCGGCTCGTACATTTGCTTCTGCACGTTGTCGGAGGATTTCAGCGAAGGAGATAAGGATTACTTCCGTGAGCTTTATGAGGCTGACGTGAAGATAATCCTTCTGACAAAGCACCTCTTGGAGATGGACTACTTCACCCTGTTGAAATACAAGTCAGACAAGCACCCTGGCCGAAGCAAGACAATTCCGGACTGGCTCATGCGGCTCACCGTCATCAATAATCTTGGCGATGACTTCGCGAAAAAGCATCATTTATGGCTCTGATGTTGTGACCGCACATTAATCTGCGATCCACACTAGCGAAGCCATCGCTTCGAATAGTAATGTGCAGTCGGCTTGTGTTTACCAATACCGATCTCAATTGGCGAGAACAGGCCTTAGCACTCATTGAAGCGCGATATCGACCCTTACTTCTGAGTGCGCGGTTGGTTATTCGGGATCAGTCTCTGCCCCTTTTTGCGGTCCACAAGAAACAAATTGCTATCCAAAAACCTTCGCGAAGAACCGGCCAATTTTGCGAAAGATGCCGGGCTTGCGGCGAGGTTTCGGCGCAGCCGGGGCTTGCGCGGTTGTGACGGGTCCGCTCGATACAGTCGGCCCAAAGCCAGGAGCTGGCAGGGTTGCGACAGTCGCGGCGCTTTCGGGCGTGGCCATGCCGGACGCTGTTCCGGTGGGAACGGTCCGCGTGGGGGCCGTGTATGCCAGCGTGGTTGTTACTTCCGCAAGAGTTTCTCCCGGCAGGACGATGGGCTTCGACGGAAGCGCTGGCGGCGGGGCCAGACCTTCACTTTCGGCCAGCGGAAAAGCTGTGTCCGCTGGGGTGGAACTGGGACCGCCGACTGCGGGGCCAGTTGCGGCGACAGCCTCGCCGGGCTTGGCGGCCTGTTTGCCAGATGTCCCCGCGCTTGCCACAGAGACTGGTGTCGCCACTGGGCAGCCGCAGGGCTGCGTTTCCTTGTCTACGACATTGCGGACGCTGCCATGCTCGAACATAACGCGCTGGTTGGGCTGCACACGGTAGACGCCGGAGCCGATCTGCTCGCTGACGGTGAGGTACGGCGCATTGTCTCCGTGGTTGTCCACACAGGTATCGCCCTGCGCGTTGACGCGGATGCTGACATCGGCCTTACCCGGCCCAGAGAGCAGGATGCGCAGGTCGGGCGTTAGAACGACATCGGAATTTTTGCCCAGGCTGTAGTGGGCTTCGATCGCGCCTTGGTCGAGCGCCAGTTGGAGCGGACTGTTGGGGTCGGTGGTGCTGTTTTGTTGGGAAAGATGCAGGCTGGTGGTGGAGCACAAATCCAGCTCGCCGCCGCGCGTCAGTTGGATGGGCAGCGTTTTCTCTCCGGCGGTGACGGTGCTGCCATTGCCGAGCAGTGTGTTTCCGCCGCCGAACGTGACCGCGCCCGCAACTTGGATTTTTTCGACGGTGGCCGAAGCGTCGATGTGACCGATGATTTGTTGGGCGTTTGGTTGCGCAGTTTTCTCCAGCGTGGCCTGCTCCGGCGTGGCCTGCTGCGGCGTAGTCGAAACGGGCGTCTGGATGGCTGTCTGGGCGGCTGCGCTTCCGGCCATCACTCCTGCGAGGAGCAGCGACAGCAGCGCTCTATTTCCGGGTTGGCGAAGGGAGGGCATCCGCTACTCCAGCTTCAGAAAGTTTGCCATCAGGCGCATGCCATCTTCGGTCAACACGCTTTCGGGATGGAACTGCACGCCCTCGACGGGAAAGTTGCGATGCCGCAGGCCCATGATGAGGCCCTCGGAACGCGCCGAAATTTGCAGGTCTTCGGGCAGGCCATCTTCGGAAACGATCAGCGAATGGTAGCGGGTGCAGGTCATAGGGCTGCGGATGCCGCGAAAAATGGTGCGCCCATCGTGCTCGACGGCGCTGGTTTTGCCGTGCATCAGGCGAGGCGCGCGCACGATGCGGCCGCCGAAGGCCGCGCCGATCGCCTGGTGGCCGAGGCACACGCCAAGGATGGGAACTTTGCCGGCGAAGTGGCGGACCAGTGGAATGCTGATGCCCGCCTCCTGCGGCGTGCAAGGGCCGGGAGACAGCACGATGCGCTCGGGCTTGAGCGCCTCTATATCCGCGACCGTGAGCGCGTCATTGCGGCCCACCCGTACCTCCGCACCCAGCTCGCCCAGGTATTGCACCAGGTTGTAGGTGAATGAATCGTAGTTGTCGAGGACGAAAATCATGAGTGGAAAGCGCTATTTCAGAATACCAAGTCGCAAGAGGGTTGGCAGGTGCGAATCGCGGCGATTGTTTCCAGTTCTTGCAGGCTGCCGGGCGGCTTTGTCCCGCAGCCCAGATGCCCCACTCAAGCCAAAAGAAGGCTTGAATGGGCCACCCGCCCTACTTAAAGCCAGCAGCTTCGAGCCTACGCAAAAGCATAGATACAAAACTTAAGTGATCAAGGCAGACATCGGGGTCGTCTGTCACAGCATATTCGTGGCCGCGCGGGTTACGTATAGCCTGAACGCCGCCTGCAAATACGAACCTATATCCCTTTTGTTCATCTTTTTCGCTCTCAGTTTTTAATGGGGTGAGGCGTAGCCTTGGGTTCGCTTCATCAAAGGCAGCCATCATGAGCTTGTATCCAGACTCAGATATTCCAGAA
This sequence comes from Acidobacteriaceae bacterium, assembly GCA_027306695.1. Taxonomy (GTDB): domain Bacteria; phylum Acidobacteriota; class Terriglobia; order Terriglobales; family Acidobacteriaceae; genus JAKAAZ01. Next base: position 3,871 of record DAHUZH010000134.1, on the reverse strand, counting down.
TGTTTCTGAACCTGCTTGTCGAGATACTTGAACGCGTGAAACGTAGCCTCTGCATAATGGCCGTCGTCAAACAGCTTCTTAACCTTGCCCGGCAAGCTAGGGTGGATGTTGCGGGTATCAAACGGATGGAGGAGAGGCGTTTCTCCAACAAGCTGTGCGGGCGGTTCCCCATCAGGCATCCGTGATAGCGCTTGGGCAATAGCCTCGAATTTCTCAAGGCTATTTGGCATTCAGTAGGTTCTCCCGAATGCTGCGGAAAATCCGGTCATAGGTTTCTTGTTCTGCCGCTACTGGCAGATTTACTTCAACTCGAACGGTCAGACCAACGTCGCGCTGCTGACTCCCTCCATTTGAAAATATTGTGCCGCTCGAAACTGGTCCACGCTTTTCAACCTTTGGCTTTGCCCCTTTGACCTTCGACTCCTTCGATTTTGTCGGGGGCTTTGGCGACGCGGGCATTTCCCCATGTCCTGCAAGGCTAGCGAGAGCCTGGAACGTGGACGCCTGCCTTCTCCCTACGATATCGCTCGTTTGATCGCTGTTCCGAAAAAAAGAAATGAGGCCGTCGGGTTGAAGCTCCCAAGCGGCATCGCCGTGAAGTTTGAAAAGTTCGGTGTATGCAATCTTCACCATTTCGCCAAATGCTTTTTGGAAAGCTGCGGGATCATGTTGGTTGAAGGCAGACGTGGATTTTTCAGTCTTATTCCCGTCTGCATCAATGGCTCCGACAAATCGCAGCGTATTGATTACATAGCTTTCGTTATTGGGGGCAATGTTGAGTTTCCGCAATGTGTCGGCTGAAACTTTGGACGGGAATGATTTGCGAAGTTGCGTGACAGCTGCAGTTACCGCGCCAGACGATGCATAAGGATGTTTTTCGGCCACCTGCGTCAGGACCTCCTGTGCGCCATCTATCGTAGCACTCCTGCCAGACTCAGAATTTCTGTAACGCCGGGTGCCCCATTCAAGCCTTCTTTTGGCTTAAGTAGGTTCCGGGACACCACACTACTGGCTCCTCGCCCGTTCAATCGCGCGCACCACGGCCTGCGCTTTGTTCAGGCACTCCTGATGCTCTTTCTCCGGGACGGAATCGGCGACGATGCCTGCGCCTGCCTGGATGTGGCCCTGTTTTCCGCGCATCAGCAGGCTGCGGATGGTGATGCAGGAGTCGAAGTTGCCGGAAAAATCGGCATAGAAGACGCTGCCGCCGTAGATGCCGCGCCGCGCCGGCTCCAGTTCTTCGATGATCTCCATGGCGCGCACCTTGGGCGCGCCAGTCAATGTACCAGCGGGGAAGCAGGCGCGAAAGGCATCGACAGCGGAAAGATCGGCGCGGAGTTTGCCTTCGAGCGCGCTGACCAGATGCATGACGTGCGAATAGCGTTCGACATACATCAAGTCCTTCACCTGCACGGAGCCGTATTCGCTGACGCGGCCCACGTCGTTGCGGCCCAGATCGACCAGCATGATGTGCTCGGCCACCTCCTTTTCGTCGGCGCGCAACTCGGCCTCGATGCGGCGGTCTTCCTCTTCGTCCTCCCCGCGCCAGCGAGTGCCCGCGATGGGCCGATACTCCACCTTGCGGCCATGCACGCGCACCAACAATTCGGGGGATGACCCGGCCAGATGCGTGTCGCCGGGCCTGCGCAGACCCATGCGCAGAAAATACATGTACGGCGACGGGTTGACGATGCGCAGCGCGCGATAAATGGAGAATGGATCGACGCCCGGCTCGACATCGAAGCGCTGCGACAGCACGGTCTGGAAGACATCTCCGGCGGCGATGTAGTCCTTGATGCGCTGCACACCCGCCATGTAGTCCTGCTTGCGGGTGCGGGCGCGAAGATGCAGTTTGCCGCGTGCCGTATGGCGCGCCGGGCGCGGTAGAGGCTTCGATAGTCGGCGCTCCAAATCATGCAGCCTGCGGACGGCGTTGGCATACGCGGCGCGGTGCTTGTAGCGTTGCAGGTCGGCGGTCGCCACCAGCAGGATCTCCTGCTTGACATGGTCGAAGGCCAGCACGGTATCGAAGAACATCAGGCAGGCGTCCGGCATGCCCAGCTCGTCTTTGGCGAGATCGGGCAGCGGTTCAATCAGGCGGACGGCATCGTAGGAGAAAAATCCGACCGCTCCCGCCGTAAATGGCGGCAGCCCGGGCAGGCGCGCCGCAGCGTGTCCGGCCAGGGAGTCGCGCAGCAACTCGAAGACATCGCCTTCGCTGGATTCAATCTTGTCCCCAGTGTGCGTAGTGATCTGGCGGCCATGCGCAATGATCTTTTTATAAGGGCGAATGCCCATAAACGTATAGCGGCCAACGCTTTCGCCGCCTTCGACGGACTCCAGCAGGAAAGCTTCCGGCTCCCCGTAGGCGACGCGCAGGAAGGCGGAGACGGGCGTTTCCAGGTCCGCCGTCCAGGGCTTGCAGATGGGCACCAGGTCATGGTTCCGCGCCAGACGCTGGAACTCCGAGAGCGAGGGTGTGATGGTGGACTTGCTCGACATAAATCAACGCCAATCGTACACGGTCGAAGCGCAGATGCGTATCAGGATTTTTTGCTTCGGGGCAGATTTTCGGCATTTTTCCGGCCCCGAAATGGATTTTGCTGCCTTATCAGGCAGGCGATTGGAGGATTATGATCCCATCATTATGGCCTTTGTACTGGATCAGATCGACCATCTCGTACTTACCGTGGCGAATATCGATGCCGCCGTCGATTTTTATACCGAAGTTCTTGGAATGGACCTGATTACTTTTGAGGGCAGGAAGGCGCTCACATTTGGCGTCCAGCAGATCAATCTGCACCAGCGCGGGCATGAGTTCAATCCCAAGGCCGCGCATCCTACGCCGGGGTCCGCCGACCTTTGCTTCATCACCACCACGCCGCTCGCCGAGGTAGTGAGCTATTTGACGGAGCAGAGGGTCCACATTGAAGAAGGGCCGGTCGAGCGCACCGGCACGCTGGGGCAAATTCGCTCCATCTACGTGCGCGACCCGGACCGGAACCTGATTGAAATTTCCAACTATCTTTGACCTTCCACTGCGAACGGCCATGCTGGAAAAATCCCCAAAGGTAAAATGGCTTTCATGTCAGAGAATCCGCACGTCCCGCCTTTACTGCTGGATCGCGCCAGAAAGATTCGGCTATTTCTCATGGATGTCGATGGCACGCTGACGGATGGCGGCGTGTGCCTGATCTCGCTGCCCAATGACGGTGGCGTAGCGGAGATGAAGGTGTTCAGCTCGCTCGACGGCCTGGGGTTGAAGCTGGCGCACATCATGGGCATCCAGACCGGTTTTATTACCGGAAGAAAATCTCCGGCTGTGTTGCAGCGCGCGCAGGAACTGTCGGTGGATTTCGTCTATCTTGGCCAGACGACAAAAATGGCCGCGTTTGAAGAGTGTCTGCAAAAGGCTGGCGTGAGCGAAGAGGAGGTCGCCTACATGGGCGATGATTTACCGGACATGCCAGTGGCGATGCGGTGCGGGCTGGCGGTCGCTGTGGCGAACGCGGCCTCGGAACTGAAAGCCATCAGCCATTATGTGACGGTCGCCAGCGGCGGAGAAGGCGCGGCGCGCGAGGTGGTGGAACTGATCCTGAAAGCACAGGGGCGATGGGCGGATGCAATTCCGCAGGCGCTTGCGTAGAAATAAAGACTGGGTTTGAAAACGGCTTGACTAGATAACGTCCTCTTATCTAAAGTACATAATAGTAACGCGGTTGCGGCTAGAAACTTTTTACTTGTCAACCTCATCTCAAATAAACGACAGTATTAGCCGATGAACTACATTTTCAGCCGGTAAGCCAATGATAAAAAAAGTGCAATCCGATTTTCTCTTCGCACAGCCATCTTTTGGGTCGGGTGCTGCCCG
>DAHUZH010000133.1 GCA_027306695.1 Acidobacteriaceae bacterium | reverse complement strand
GTTATGTTTGTTCATAGCATTCTTTGTCCTTTCCTCTGATTTGTGCACCTTTCGTTTTCGTGGGGAGTTCCCAGAACACTACGACTGGGAAATTAAGCGGACACGTCTTAGCCGCGTCCGCACTCCTTGCGTGTTTAACATCTGCGAACAAATGTTGCCTCTTTCGTGTTACCGTTTTCCACACCTGCGCTGACGATCTCACCTAAAGTGTCTGATCGGTCTCACTTCAGCTCATTACCACATGAGTTTTGCTGCGATCTGGATCTGACGGGGTTGGTTGCTCTGGCCTGAACCAGTTGCACTCCCAATTTGTCCAAATTCTGAGTTCAGTGCGGTGTAAAACCCATCCTGAAACAGAGGATGGTTGAGGACATTGAAAGCTTCCAGCCGTAACTGGAGCTTCAGGTTTCTCCAGACACTGAAGTTCTTGGCCAGGTTCGTATCGAGAAAGAACCCCATAGGCTGACGAATTCCGGTGTAAACAACGTTCGGCGTCGCCCCATAGGCTGGTATCTGAATGAAGTCGGGCTGAGTGCATCCGAAGGCTGACGCTACGGATGACTCAGAGATCACGCCTGTTTCTTCATTTGTGGTCCAAACACAGGGCGCAATCCACTGAATATTTCCACTCGCGGTATGGTAAGGGTGGGTCAGTTTTGCATTATGCACGTAGTCGTAGCCCCCGGGGGCTGCCCAGGGAAAACCCGACTGGATCATGGAGGTCGCCCCAACCTCCCAACCGCCCAGCACTGCTTCCACAACGCGGTTCGAGCTGGGCAGTAATGCACGGCCTGGGCCTACCGGGAGAAAATAGACTCCGGAAATTGTAACGTTATGTGTGCGGTCTAGTGGATCGATCGTATGGGAGGGGATCAGGTAGTTATTGTCCGCATATCCTCCCGAAGTCATCCATTTCGACCAGTTCCAGGTTACGTGCAGCGTCAGAAACTTACCCGCTCTGTGCATGAAAGTCGTCTGAAGCGAGTTATACGAAGAATGTCCTTCGTTCCAGAGATCCTCGTTTACGGCACCAAATTCAGGCATTGGTTCCGTGAACTGCAGCCCCTGAATTGTGGATGCTGTGTAATCGGTTGACCCCTGGAATGCAGGCACATGGTAAAAGGGGTTCTTCATGTGGCCCAAAATGGCAGTGGGGTCTGCGGGGTAGCTATTATCACAGACCTCATGCCTGCCGCCCATTTGAATATTGCATTTTGCCTCCTGCGTCCCATCCCAATGGTTGATGTTCCGGCTAGCTGCATTATTTGGAGCGAGGTTCCCCGAATAGCTCATTTCCAGAGTGTCATTGCGGGATAACTGCTGCTGGAACCCGAATGAGAATTGCCATACATTGGGAATCCGGAAATTCGGATTGATATACGATTGCCCATTCCCCAGGTTGGTAAGCAAGCCCAGGGAAGCTCCAGTCGGCTGAACCACGGTCGGAAATGGATCAGAGAGGTTGTCGATGGGAGTTTTTCCGCCATCCGGGCTTCCCACATAAGTTGTGGTGGCGTTGAAACCTTGCTGCGTGGGGTAAATAAAGGGGGGGAGAAAAAATTCTCCGAACCCGCCGCGTAGAACCATCCGGCTAGTGAGGCTATAAGCAAATCCGGCGCGAGGCTGAATATCATATTTGCTCGTGGAGTACGCTCTGCGCGGATCGCCATTTACCCCTAGAAAAGTGATTCCACCTACGAGGTTGATGGGCATGCCATTTGCCAGAGTCTGAAACGGAAGCATGGCATCGGCGGGATTCTCAGTTGTTGTATCGAAGGCGTAGTTTGCGCGATTGTGGCGCTCCTCATAGTATGGCGCTAGGTCATATCGCAGCCCCAGGGTGAGTGCCAGTTTCGGCGTAACCTTCCAGTCGTCCTGGATAAAGGGGGCATAGTAAGACGTTGTGTAATAAGCCTTGGAGTTGATGGCGACGTTGCCTGAAGATGCAGTCCCCAGCAGCATCGAGGCGATGCTGTTGCCCTCGCTCTGCTCTGCACCGGAGTAATCCGTGCCAGATGCGCAGGACCAGCAGTTTTGCGTCCATGTGGAGTCAAATGAAAGATTCGGTTCGGATGGATTCTGGACAATGTTATACCGAAATATCCGCCAATCGATGCCGACATGGATCGTGTGCGCACCTTTGACCCACATCACGCTGGGGAGCAGGCTGAGCGAATCAGTGTAAGTAAGACCATTGCCGGTTTTTAGCCCCAGGCTAGCAAAGGCGTCTGGCGAGGTTCCGGGGAATATGTTGGCTCCCGTACCGAACTGCGACACCAGAGAGCTGGACCAGCCTAAGGAGGTCGGGTCAAAGCCCTGCGGGCCGGTGTCGGCGATCTCGGATTTGATCGTCAGATCAGCGAGGAAATCCAGAACGAGATTGGGGTTAAATGTGTGCGTCCATTCCGTGGCAACGCTGTTGCTGCGATCCCCGAGATCATATTCTCCGTATGCGGCGGGTCCTGGGATTCCATTTAAACTGTCTGTCTCATAGCGCTCCCAGTAACCGTATCGGAGCCAGAAATTGTCCCTGGGTGAGAAATTCTGGGTCCACTTTGCGAGTACGTTACGATAACGGTCCACTGTCGGGTTCTGGGTAAAGTAGTTATCCATCCAAGGATCAACACCGGCTGGCGGGGTTACATTGGGTTTTGGATAATACGAAAGGAGCTTCAAAGCTGTGGGATTTAGCCTTCCCGATGGAATTTTATTCCCCGGGAACGGATCGCGAACCAACTCCGATTTACCGTCCACCACTCCCGTGTGAAGGGTCAGAGGATCGTAGATGATGGTCGGTTGATTCCCAGCGTTGCCCGCATAGTACTCCAGTCCGCTGAAGTCCCCAGTCAACCATGCGGGATTGGGCACGGTAGTGGTAATGGTGTCCGGCACGACCTGATGCCAATTTTCATATTGCAAGACAAAGAAAGACTTGTCGCGTCCGTTATAGAGATGGGGAACAACGATCGGACCATCCAGTTCGGCTCCATACTGATCCAGCGATTGCTGAGGCGTGCCATCTGTGGCCGCCAACGCGGGATTAACTGCAATATGGTAATCGTTTATCCAGAGGTTGGCGTCCATCCACGAGCGCTGTAAAAATTCGTAGACGTCGCCGTGCAGACGGTTAGTGCCGGATTTCAGCGTCTGGTCAATGACCCCGCCCTGTAGACGACCGTACTCCGTGTCGTAAGGATTGGTGACGATTTTGAGATCCTGCGTGGCATCGTCGGTCGCGACATACGATAGATCGTTGTGGGCAGTGTTCGCGGGCCTCGACGTTTCGTTGGATATGCCATCCAGCATAATCTCATTACTGGCTGTGCCCCCGCCATTGATGATGACGTTATTGACGATGGTGCCGTCAAATGGGCGTTGATACTTGATGTTGCCTACGATGATTACAGCGGAATCGAGCCTGTCGAGCGTCAAGGGAGTACGGCCATTGAGCGGCAGCTCCGTTACCCGGGCGTTTCCAATCACCTGTCCACGATCGGCACTGCCGAAATCCAGCAAGGCATTGCTATTGACTGTCACCGATTGGCTGACGGCCCCCACCGAAAGCTTGAAATCGATCACAGCTACCTGTGAAACTTGCAGCCGGATATCGACCTGGTTCTCTTTTTTGAACCCCCCGGCTTCGGCGCTCACCGAATACAACCCGGGCTTGAGGTATGGAACGGTATAATCTCCCGACCCCGTCGTCGTCGTCGTTACATTCACGCCGGTTTGCTCGTTATGGACGGTAATCTGCGCCTTGGACACAACCGCGCCGGCCGTGTCCGTGACATGTCCAGTAAACACCGCATTCTGGCCAAATAGCACGGTCGAGAAAAGGCCTGTCACTGCCAGTATTAGCAATGCCTTCAAAATCATTCCGTGTCCGCTTTGCTTCCCAACACGCAAAATGCACGCTTCGCATAAATGCTTTTTGATGTGTGGCTTGGATTCTCGTTGACTCATGGTGGTCCTCCAATATATTTCAATCCAATAGATTTCAATCTTTCGCGCGTCCAACTATCGAGAAGGAATATAAGCCGATACAATTAGGATTGTCAAGAGATCGGTCTCTTTCTTTTATATTTTCTTGAGCGCTTTAGTGCGACAGGTACTGAAACCGTTTATGTTCATATAATTATATGGATATTTCGTTCCGAATAACTGGCTTCCTATGCCCGAACGTTGACACACCACCCCGGGGAATGTAAGGTTTTATTCCGACAGAGAGAGATCGGTTTCCACGGCGCGCAAGGCAATATGCACGTTCAGCGGCAATGAAAAATATGAGGAAAAAGATGAGTACACTGACATCGGTAAATCGATTGGCTCGGCATGCATTGGAAGCCGGTGAAGGCATTCTGCGGCTGGCGCCGACTTGGGTCCCCAGATCGTATCTTGTTCCCGGTCGAAGACTGAAGCTGGATGCGCGCGATCTGTATGCCTACGGAGCGCATCGCGGAGGGATCGATGAACGCTGGATCGCTTCGACAACTTTTGCGATGAATGAAAACCGTACCCCGGATGAAGGCTTGAGCTATGCGGTTGCCGATGGGCAACACTTCACCTTGAAAGAGGCCATCGAGTCCGAAGGTCCTCGCATGGTCGGACCGGCGATGTGGGAGACATATCATCGCTGGCCGGTCTACAGTAAGTTCTTCGACAACCTCGGCCCCATTCCGCACCATCTTCATCAGAGCGAGGAGCAAGCCAAGCTGGTCGGACGGGAAGGCAAACCGGAAGGATACTATTTTCCGCCGCAGTTGAACGGCACGTCGGGGAACTTTCCACATACCTATTTCGGGCTGGAGCCTGGCACGACGAAGGACGACATTCGCCAGTGCCTCGCGCGCTGGAACGAGGGCGATAATGGGGTACTCGACTTCTCGAAGGCCTATCGGCTCAAGCCTGGAACGGGTTGGCTGGTGCCTACGCGGGTGCTGCATGCGCCGGGTTCGCTGCTGACCTACGAGCCGCAGTGGAGCAGCGATGTACTCTCTATATTCCAGTCGATGGTCGACGAACGCCCGGTGAAGCGCGAACTGTTGGTGCAGGATGTGCCACGCGAGAAATACGACGATCTCGATTTTCTGGTTGACCTTGTAGACTGGTCCAGAAACACCGATCCGAATTTCAAGAACAACCACTATATCGAACCTATTCCTGTGAATGACTCTGCAAGTGCGGGCCATATCGATAAGTGGGTCGTCTATGGAAGGATCGATGGCAAACAGCGCTTTAGCGCGAAGGAACTGACGGTCATGCCCGGAGCACAATGCACCATCCGCGACGATGGGGCGTATGGCCTCATCGTGACGCAAGGCCACGGGGCCATCGGTAAGTTGAGCATCGAGAGTCCCGCATTAATTCGCTTTGGCCAGATGACCGAAGATGAAGTGTTCGTATCCTACGAAGCGGCAACCTCTGGCGTGACGTTTGAAAACCATTCGCAAACCGATCCGCTGGTGACGCTTCGCTATTTCGGTCCCGACGTTCATTCCGATATGCCGCACGTCGGCGATCATGAGCACTCAACGATGATCGGCTGATAGAAGCTAGCACCTGTTGTACGAGGCAGTCGTATGCAAGAGCAAAACTTTGAAGTAAAGAACCGCCAGATTCAACAGCGCTTTTCGGAGTTGAAGAAGACATCTCCGGAAAAATTTCAGGCGCGTCTCAATTTGTCCTGGAGCAACTGGGGCTTCGGCCGGGAAGATCTTCGAGAATCAGCGAAAAGGCTCGAGAAAGCGGGTGTCCCATTTATCGAGTTGCACGGCAATCACTATGGACCCGACATCGGCTATAAGGTCGATGAAACGCTTGCCATCCTCGGTGATCATGGACTGCGTGTCTCGGGCGTTTGCGGAATGTTTTCCGCGGACAACGACCTGGCGAGCAATCGTGCGGCCTGTCGCCAGGCTGCGGTGGATTACTTGCGGCGCGAAATTCCGTTTACGCAAGAGGTTGGCGGCTCTTATCTGCTGGTGGTGCCAGGTGCGGTGGGCCGACCCAAGGCGTATGACGATGTAGAGATGGAACGCTCCGCTGAAACCCTGGCCATGTGTGGCGATTGGTTTCTTGAACGCGGAATCAAGGCCGCCATCGAGCCGATCCGGGCCGCAGAAACCAGCCTCGTGCACACCATCTCGGATGCCAAGCGGTACATTCAAGCGGTCGATCATCCCGGCATCGCCCATATCAATGGCGACGTCTATCACATGCAATCGGGGGAAAGCCACATTGGCGAGGCTGTGCTGGACGCTGGCGACAAGCTGGTCAACCTGCATTTTGCCGACAGCAACCGCTGCGCACTCGGCGAAGGGTCTATGGACGTTTGCTCCATCATTCGCGCGCTCTATCTGATCGGCCATAACCAGTCCGGGAGGTTTGTGACCTTTGAACCGCTGGGGCCTGGCGGCGATCCCTACCCGGCGATGTATGGCAAGCCGGACAAGGCCAAGCTCGACGCTCTCGTGTTCACCAGCATTCAATATTTCCGCGAATGCGAAGAATTGGTTCTATCGGAATAAATGCCGGCGTCCCACGCGGTTGCCGGATTGTTACACTGATGGTCGTCTTAACGGAGATTCGATCAAAAATGAAGACCTACTGCATGGCACTCGATCTGAAAGACGACCCTGCACTGATTGCCGAATACAAGAAATATCACCAGCCGGAGCAGGTGTGGCCGGAGGTCGTCGCCAGCATTCAGACCCAGGGAATCCTCAGCCTGCAGATTTACCTTCTTGGCACCCGTTTAGTCATGATTCTCCAGACAACGGACGATTTTTCATGGGAAGAAAAGAGTGCAGCGGACCAAGAGAATTTGAAGGTGCAGCAATGGGAGGCCCTGATGTGGAAATATCAGCAGCCGCTTCCCCAGGCGCGCCCGGGAGAAAAATGGATTCCAATGGAGAAGATATTCGCGGTCGAATGATGGAGCATGGGGCCAGCAGGAATGTAGAAGCACGATGGAACCTATCTAAAGTAAATAAAAATTCATGCCCCTATTTCATCTAGCCGTCGGGTCGATGCTATTCGCAACACCCAGCCGAATGATTTCGCTGTCGCTCCCGGACCTGCTGATTATCATTTTTTACTTTGTCATGGTTCTGGGGATCGGGCTTTATCTCCGGCGCTATGCGAATACATCGAAGGACTTCTTTCTAGCTGGCCGGGAGATGTCGGCATGGGTTGCCGGGCTTAGCTTTCTTTCCGCCAACATGGGCGCGCTGGAATTGATGGGCTGGGCGGCCGCTGCCTATCAGTACGGCTTGCTCGCGGCCCACTTCTATTGGATTGCGGCGTTTCCTTCCATGGTCTTCCTCGGCCTGGTGATGATGCCCTTCTATTACATCTCCAAAACCCATTCGGTGCCGGGATATCTGCAACTGCGTTACGGAGAATCCACGCGGGCGCTGAGCGGCATTTCGTTTGCGCTCATGACAATCCTGATGTCCGGCATCAACATGTACGCCATGGCCCTGGTCATGAAGGTCGTTCTTGGGTGGAACATCCATTTCAGCATTTGGATTTCATCGTTGACGGTCGCCGTGTATGTCTCTCTCGGTGGCCTATTTTCTGCGATCTTCAATGAAGTGCTCCAGTTCTTCCTGATCTGGCTGGGTGCGCTGATTATTCCCATCCTTGGAATGCTGGAGGTAGGCGGCTGGTCCGGTCTGATTGTAAAAATCCACAAGCGGGTGCAAAGCAACGATTACGTTCATCTTTGGAGCACACTCGGGTCCTTTTCGGGCAACCCGATGGGAGTGCATTGGACGGGCATCCTCTTCGGACTCGGCGGCGTGATCGCATTCGGCTATTGGACCACCGACTTCCTCGTGGTCCAGCGCGCCATGGCTGCCAGGGACCTCCGGTCCGCCACGATGGCCCCGATCATCGCCTCCTACTTCAAAATGATGATGCCGCTGATCGTCATCCTCCCCGGCCTTTTGGCCATTGCGGTGCTGCCCTTCAAGCTGGTGCCGGAGACTGCGGTGCAGCCCGGTCAGTATAGCTATAACGAAGTGCTGCCTCTGATGCTGGCGCGGTACTGCGGTCCGGGCCTGCTCGGGCTGGGCGTGACGGCTTTGATTGCAGGATTTATGTCCGGCATGGCAGGAAATGTAAGCGCGTTTGCGACTGTCTGGACCTACGACATCTATCAGCCTTACATTCGCAAGTTTGAGACAGATGCACACTACGTTCGCGTAGGGCGATGGTGCACGATTCTGGGCGTCATTTTGAGCATTGCGACCGCATATTTCGTCACCCAGTTTAAGAGCATCATGGATTACATGCAGGCGCTGGTGAGTTTCTTCATCGCGCCGCTCTTCGGCACGGTCCTTCTCGGCATGTTCTGGAAGCGCGCCACGCCCAAGGCAGGATTCTGGGGACTCCTTGCCGGAACTCTTTCCTCGATCGCGATGTACGCACTGGTGAAGGCCAACCCCTCTTATCTTTCCATCATTGCGCTTTCGCCGAATGCGAAGGACATGGCGGAGAACCTCTATCGCGCGCTCTGGTCTTGGATCATCTGTGTCCTTGTGACCATTGTTATCAGCCTGTTCACTACCCGCAAGCCGCCCGATGAACTCAAGGGTCTGGTCTATGGATACACGGAAATACCGAGTGATAGAGGATTGCCACTCTACAAGCGGCCAATATTCTGGGGCGCTGGCGTTGCGGTCTTTTTTGCTCTCTTGCAGTGGGTCTTCTGGTAAATGGAACGGCAAAGTAATTGGAGAGGAGTTGAATATGAGCAGAGCACGACACATGCTGCCGGTATGGTTCTTCATCGGAGTGCTGTTGACCCTCTATGGGGTCATCATTCTGGTCACGGCCATCAGTGAGCTGTCTCATCCGCCTGCTGTCGTACTCGCCAAATATCATGCGGGCATTTGGGGCGGCATTTTACTGATACTGGTAGGAGGGTTTTATACGCTCCGGTTTTGGCCCAGGAAGGGCAAGAAGCAGGGTCGACGCATATAAATTTCTTCCTGAGACCAATATGCAACAATATGCTCTCTGGGAG
>DAHUZH010000132.1 GCA_027306695.1 Acidobacteriaceae bacterium | reverse complement strand
ATGCGGTGCGTCACCTGGCGGATGGCAGCATCGAGTTTCTTGGCAGGTTGGACCAGCAGGTCAAGCTGCATGGATTCCGTATCGAGTTGGGCGAGGTCGAAACGGCGATGCGTGCACTGCCGGATGTTCGCGATGCCGTTGCCGTTCTTCGACCGGACGCTGCCGGAGAGACCGTTCTGGTTGGCTACTACACAGGTGGAGACGATCATACAACTGCGGCGTTCCGGAAAATTCTACAAAGCGTGCTTCCGTTCTATATGGTCCCCACAGTCCTCAAATCGCTGCCTTCTATGCCACTGACTCCGAATGGCAAAGTGGACCGCCGCGCGTTGCCTGAACCGGAATGGAGAGCGGAAATTTTTGAAGAGGAATTTGTCGGACCGACTAACCCAACAGAGAAGGCCCTGGCGGAAATCTTCTGCGAAGTGTTGGGATGCGAACGAATCAGCATTCGAGCGAGCCTGCTGGACCATGGCGCAGATTCGTTGCGGATGTTCCAGATTGCCGCGCGGGCGCACAGGCGTGGGTTCGCCGTCACAGCAAGGCAGTTGATGCAATTGCACACCGTGGAAGGTGTGGCAGCGGCTCTGGATGCCTCCTTTGAAAATGCTGAAGTCCTGGTCTCGTCGAATCCATTGCAGCGGGTGTCACGAGAAAATTATCGCGTTACGATGTAGGCAAGCGAGATGCAAGGTATTTGTGGGACTGGAAACACATTTTACTTGCGTCGTGAAATGCAGAAATAGTTGAGATGGGAATCGAGTGCTGGGCTTGGTTGCAAAATCCAATTCGACCGATGAAGAAGTGCCCGCAATGTATGCCATGCCGGCGACGCCGCTCCAGGTGCGCCTCTGGAACCTGTGCGAGATCTTTGGGCCGGACCCTGCGTGGAACGTTGCGGTGCGCTTTCGCTTGTCCGGGCAGCTTGACCGCGAGCGGTTGGAGTGGGCATTGCACTTATTGACGGACCGCCATGAAGCTCTGCGGACTTCATTTGCGCAGTCCCATAAAAGCGTTCAGCAAAACATTGTGTCGCATGTGACGCTGCCAGTGGAATGGTGCGATCTTCGTTCTTTGAGCGGAGGAGCAAAGACCGCCCGAGTGCAACAGCTTTCCCTGGCGCACGCCCGTCACTGCATGCGCTTGGATAGCGCTCCATTGCTGCGCGTCCGAGTGCTGCGGCTGCAGGATGACGAGCATCTGCTGCTCTGGAATGCGCACCATAGTATCTGCGATGGATGGTCCGTCGGTCTGCTGGCAAGCGATCTGATGGAGTGTTACGGCAGGCTGTCTGCTGGCCAACAGCCGGTCCTTCGCAATGCCCTCGATTATGCCGACTATGCAGTCTGGCTCGATGCGCAGCGCCGTACTCCAGAATATGAGGAGCATCGAAATTATTGGGCCAAGCACCTGCGGAGATCGCAGGCCCAGTCGCTCCCAGCGTCATGGTGCAATCAAGAGTCCGGTTCTGGGAGTCCAGAAATTCTCTCGACACTTTTACCGCGAGAATTGACCGACGCTTTGGCCTCGATGGCGCAGCAATACAGCGCCACCTTTTTTCACGCAGTATTGGCCGCTTTTGCAGCACTGATGCGGACGCATCAGGAGTATGCGGAAGTCCGGCTGGGAACTCCGCTCAGCGGGCGCGATCAGGAAGAGCTTGAAAATGTTGTTGGCGCTTTCGTGAACTATCTCCCGCTGCATTTTCAAGTAGACATACACTCCCCCTACTCCACACTATTGCAGAGCGTGCGCGATCAAGTGACGGATTCCTTGGAGCACGCACAGTTTCGCTATGAAGACATGCTGGCCGGCCAGCAAAATGCCGGAACGCTCAGCCCGGAAAAGGAACAATTGTTCTCCTCTGTCTTTATCTGCCAGCAGGATTTTGTTCGTCCCTGCACAGCAGGTGGCCTTTCGCTGACGGCTGTTCCATCTGTCAGTCCGGGCGCTTTGCAGCCTCTGACCGTATTCATTGTGGAGCGAGCGGAAGGCTGGCGTCTTTCCTGTGAAGTAGACAATCGCATCGTGTCCGCGTCGGCGGGACTGGACCTCCTCGAACAATATCAACGTATGCTGGCAGCGGTTGCCGCGTATCCTGAAGGCGCATTGGCGCTTCTGGCTACACGCGCCGGTCTTATCCTCATCGATAAAACCACGGTCGATACAAGTGCGACTTTATCTCAGGTCGCCGCGTCGCAGCTACCCACTGGAGAGAACGAAGGCGGTGTCCAAAAAATTCCTGCGAGCGAAGCCCAGGTTCGCTTCTGGATGTTGGACCGCTTGAATCCTGGGGACGCCTCGTTCGATTTAAGAATTCGCTTGGAACTGACTGGCCCCTTGCAGGCCGATGCGTTGGTTGCCGCGATAGAAAATTTGACCGGACAGCAGGAAATCCTGCGGACTACGTTTGAAGAAGTCGACGGCCAGGTCTGGCAAATTATCCATCCAGAATCTGCGCTTGATTTTCGTCGGACATCGATTACGGCCTCGCCCGACCAGTCGATATCGGAGGACGGTGAGCAGGGGGCTTTTTCATTGACTGCTGGCCCATTGTTTCGTGTCCGTCTGGTACAGGTCGAAAAAGACCGTCATTGGCTGGCCATTACGCTCTCCCACGCCATCGCCGATGGCTGGTCCAGCGGTGTTTTTCTTGAACAATTGCGCCAAGCGTATGAACAGTGCCTGAATGGAAGCGCGGGTCCGGCAGAAAATTCGCCGGTGCAATTTTCAACATATGTGGACATCGAGCGCAGCCGTCTGGCCAGCGCCGAGAAAGAGCAGCATCTGGAGTGGTGGCGCGAGCATCTTGAGGGCAGTTGGCTACCGCTGACATTGCCGCGAGATGTTGACGAAAAAGCGCCGCGTGCCGACTATGCGCGGGCTGCCATCTCTTCCACAGTGCTCGCTCCAGGGACAGTTTTTTCGGTACGCCGCTTCGCGCGAGAATCGAATGCAACGGTATTTGCTGTCTTTGGCGCGGCATTTCAAGCCTTGCTGGCACGATACAGCGGGCAGTCCGATGTGCTTTTCCTTACGCCCTTTGCGAATCGGCCAGAGGGTACGGAGAACATCCTAGGGCCGCTTGCCAATCCTGTTTGCCTGACCGGTCATGTGGCAGGGGAAACGACTTTTCGGACCCTGGTTACACAGTTGAGCCACCAGTCCATGGATGCCATGGAACATGCTCTTCCGCTCAGTCTGGTGGCCCCGCTGCTGGATATGCGGGTGGTGCGGGGGCATCATCCCCTGAACCAGATCACTTTTTTCTATCAGCGCGCGTTTGTGCATGACATGCAGTGGGGAACGCTTCAGGTAAAAACTTTGCCGGAAATCCCAGAAGTGGCGGGTGGCGAATGGCAATTGGGCATCGTGGAACGCAGGGATGGAATATCGGTCGAATTTCTCTATGATGCCACGTTGTATTCCGAGCAGACCATGCGTTATGTTGAGCAGCACTATGCACGGTTGCTGGCCCGCGCCGCGCTGGATCCGGATACGCCACTGTCGCAGTTACAAATTCTCATATCGGAGGAATTGATGCTCCACGCTGCGGGCCAGCCGCTTTTGCCGGTCACGCAAAGTCTGCTGCCGCGCAAGCAAGAAGTCCGCACAATGGAAGTTGCGGCACAAGCGTCGAACAGAGCGCCGCAATCGCCAGGCGAGCGTGCCATGCTGCGGATTTGGCAGGAGATTTTCGGAATCGCGGATTTGGGCGTGGAGTCGAATTTCTTCGATCTTGGTGGTCATTCGCTTTTGCTGGCAAGGCTCCAGGCCACACTGGAGCGGGAATTCAATGTGCGATTGACGACGGCGGATGTTTTCCGTCAGCCTACGATTGCCGCGCTCGGAGCCTGGCTGGAAAAAGCGCAGAATACTTCCGGTCTGTCCACCATCACCGCTCAGATGCCCGATCCTGCCACGCATGACCCCCACATCATCCCGATTCAACCGCTGGGCGCAGGTCGGCCAGTTTTTGTCATTTCGCAAAGCATGATCTTTCGCACGCTGGCCGATGAGTTAGGCACGGCCCAGCCGATGTACGCTCTCCAGATGCTGGACGAGGACATCACCCCAGCCATGGAGTCCGCCTGCTTTGGCCAGCTTGCAGATTTCTATGTGCGTCTGATTCGTGAAGTGCAGCCAACGGGGCCGTATCGGCTTGGAGGCTGGTGTGTCTCGGGATGGATTGCTTACGCGGTTGCACAACAACTGGAAGAGCAGGGTGAAAAAATTGAACTGTTGATGATTATGGATGCCTGGGCGCCCGCATACTGGCGCAAACAGCCGCGGATGCGCCATGTTCTAATGCAAACGATCTATCGAGGCCAGCGCCTGCGTTGGGTTGGCCGCCGGTTGCGGCAGAGCGCCATGCCGGAGCGCACCGCCTACATCCGCAAGAGCCTGCACGGGATAGCCGCCGCCGCTGCACAAAACCTGTCCGCACTGCTGCATCGCTTGCACCTTCCAGTGCGGGTCCGCCTGACGGAGGAAATGCGCCGCAGCGAGCAATTGGAATATACGGCAAGCCGCACCTACATAGCTGGCCCGCTCAAGGGAAATGTTCTGCTGTTCCGCAGCGAGGAACAACCTATGGGCCCGTTGCTGGCGCCCGACATGGGCTGGTCCCAAATGATCGGCAGGCCAACGCAGGTGGAGCAGTTGCCTGGCGACCACCAGGAGATTTTCGATCTGCCGGGAGCGCGCATTATGGCGCAGCGTGCGTGCGCAGTGCTATGCATGGTCCCACCTGCGGCCACAATGCCAGATGCATCCAGGAAAATAGGCGATCCCGAGTCTGTTATGCAAGGGATGTCCCTCATGGAGGCGTCATGCGCCCGCTTGAGATAGCAGGATTTCTGCTCGCCCTCCTGCCAGTGCTCGCGTTGCTGGCTGTTCTGCCAGTCTCGGTAGGTCTCGCGGCCGCGCTGCTCTCCTGTGGCGTGTTGTTGACGGCTGCTGTGTGGCAAGGTGCTTACTGGCAATTGATTCCGCTGTATGCTGGCGTCGCGCTGAGCGTGGCTGCGCTATTGCTGTTCGCGCAACAGCCACGCTGGGTCCGCATTGCGCTTGCAACTGCGGTAACTGCATTGCTTTTGACAACTGCAACGTTTATCTACATACTGCCCATGTTTCGACTGCCGCGGCCCACGGGAAACTACGCGGTCGGCACACGTATCCTTCATCTGGTCGATCCAAACAGAATGGAAATCCATGTTGCCGGGCCGCCGCATGCGCGGGAAATCATGGTTCAGGTCTGGTATCCGGCCAGCCCGGATGGCCAGCACCTTGCCAACTATCGCAGACGCCGGGAAACGACCCATCTGTCCCAGTACATGGATGTTTTGTGGACGCATTCCTATCTGAATGCGCCTGTGGCGGGCCAGGGAAGGCCTTATCCGGTCCTGCTTTTCAATCCTGCATGGAAGGGCCAGCGCACCCAGAACACGTTTCAGATGGAAGACCTGGCAAGCCATGGTTTTATCGTGGTCGCGATCGATCATACCTACAACTCAGGCCCAGTCGCATTTCCAGACGGCCGCATTGTCCGCACTGTCGATGTGCATGACATCGATGATTTTCACGATGCTACGCTGGCCCAGCAATTGGCGGTCGGGGATGAGGAGGTCCGCATTGAGGCAGGAGACGACAGCCTGGTGCTCGACTACTTGTCAGCCGCAGATAAAAATCCAGCCAGCCCATGGTTTCAGCATGTGGATGCAAGCAATGCCGGAGCATTTGGCCATTCCTTTGGCGGCGCTGCCGCGGCCCAGACTTGCTATCAGGACCCACGGGTGAAAGTAGCCATAAATATGGATGGATGGGTCTTCGGCGATGCTGCCATTCACGGCCTGGCCAAGCCTTTTATGCTGATGTACGAAGCCGGACCGCCGCTTGCGTCCGCCGACCTCACCTCTCCTGACCAACAGACGCGCCGCTATGCAAAGCTGTCTCTATGGGACAGCAACAATATGAAAAGGACGATGCAGCAATTTGGCGGCTACATTGTCAACATCCGCGGTATGCGCCACTATAATTTTTCTGATCGCGCGCTTTTTTCGCCGGTGCGCCGGCTGACGGATGCGGGGAAGATTTCTCCGCAGCGCGCCCATGCAATCATTGAGGATTATACGCTGCAATTTTTCTCCCATTATCTTTTGAACAAGTCTGCGCCGTTGCTCAGCATGCAGCCCAGTCCTTATAAGGAGGTGCAATTTGAGAATTTCTTTACTCAAAATGCGTCTGGCCGCTGAGGGAAAAGCATTCGATGGTCTCGTTCAAAAATGTTTGTATTTCATCTCGAACGGCGAGTGTACCAACGGTATTGTGTGCGGGTTTCAACTCGACCAGCCGCCAGCACGACGCGATGTTCGTCGGGGGACGCACGCCCAGCAGTCCTGGAGAATTTTTCGGCTCAACCTCAACATCAAAGGAATCCAGCGGCAGGTTCAGCCCCAGACCCTCTCCCTTCAGGAGTGCTTCCTTGCTGGTCCAGCAACGATAAAATCCGTCGAGCCATTGCTCCTGCGGCAGGGTTTGCAGGGTACGCAGTTCGTGGGGCGAGAAATGTTTTTCAGCGACCTCCCAATGGATCGGCCGCACCACTTCAACATCCACGCCAAGATCGTAGTGCTGGCTCACTGCAAGCACCGCGGTCCCGGCGCTGTGACTCAGATTGAAGTGGAGCGGCGACTGATGGGTCGCGGGAATTTGCGGCTTGCCATATCGATTTTCCGAGAAGAGGATGTCCGCAGGCGCAACGTCGGAATAACTTGCCAACAGCATACGCATGGCAGCGTGAGCGCGAACGTATCGGTCTCTGTCCTGCGGGTAGACAAAACGACGGGCGCGGGTAGCTTCTTGCGGCCCAAGAATTTTCCAGTCCGCTTCCGACACCGGCAGGTCCAGGTCCCACACCCAAACGTGGATGCTGGAGTCAGCAAGAGCGGGAACCCGCAAAGTCGGCTGCCAGAAAAATTTTTGTGCATTCATTCGTGTCGTGGTTTCTGGCGGATTCCCCGCCGTCAGTCCAGGGCTAATTCACTTACAAATTTCACAAAGGCCATGAACATCCAGTCATGGCGGGGAGCATGTCTATGTCGACTATAACAACCGCTATTGCACCACCGATTGCAGCGCCAGCACCGGGCATGCCGGAGCGCATCTACAGCGTGGACCGCGCGAAGTTTGCCGAAGACTTCGATAAGCGTCCATTTACTTTACAGCACTCGCTCAGTGGCCATCCGGCCTTCACCATGGAACGTTTGCACGGTCTGCTGGAACGCACACTGCCGATCAAGGACAAGGTTTATTGGAATGCTGGAAAGAAACGTATCGATCAGCGCTGGAGCGACCAGCCGGGCCGCGACTTTTCCATCGAAGAGGCGTTTCGCCGGATTCGTGAGACCGATGCGTGGATCATCATCTTCGGCGCGGAGCGCGATCCCGAAATCCACGACTTGCTGGAACAGGGCCTCGCCGAAGTGCAGGAGATGAGTGGCATCTCCTTGGCGCGTGAAGCCAAGACCAAACAGACCATTATCTTTATTACCTCTCCACATCGCATCACCAACTACCACATCGACTGCGAGTGCAGCCTTCTGCTGCAAATCTACGGGAAGAAAATGATCCATGTGTTCGATCAGACGGACCGCGAGGTCTTGACCGAGGAAGAATTGGAGCGTTTCTGGACGGTCGACAACAACGCGGCGATCTACAAAGAGCACCTGCAGGACCGCGCGAAAAGTTTTCTCCTAGAGCCTGGTATGGCGGTGCACATTCCCACGAATGCGCCGCACTGGCTGCAGAATGGCGACGATATTTCCGTCTCGATCAACCAGAATTTTCAGTACAAGAATGACAAGCTGGCGAACGTCTATCGAGCTAATTACATTGCCCGCAAGATGGGTATGACTCCATTGCCGCCCGGGCATTCTCATTTCCGCGACCTGCTGAAAGGCCACGGAATGAAGCTGCCTGTGGCCGTGGGCAAGAAGGCGCAGGCATTGAAGAAAAAATTTGAACGTGATTGACACTTTGCTCGATCGCACGTTTGCAAAAAGAAAATCCCCAGCGACCGCTGGGGATTTTGGAATCGTCGCCGTCCAACGCGGTCATCAAATGTCCAGGTTCTTCACGTCGAGAGCATTGTCTTCGATGAACTTGCGGCGGGCCTCTACGTCTTCTCCCATTAAGGTGGAGAAAATCTGTTCGGTCTCGGCCAGGTCTTCGAGCTTCACCTGTAGCAGAGTACGCCGCTCAGGATCCATGGTGGTTTCCCATAGCTGTGTGCTAGTCATTTCTCCCAGGCCCTTATAGCGCTGCACCTGATAATCCTTGCGTCCCTGCTCGATGACATACTCGAACAGTTCGCGCGGGGAATGCTTCTCCACCGGATCGCGGGAGAGCTTGGCGGGGCGCTTGGTTGCGGGCTGCTTGCTGCCAGCCTCGATGGTTGCATCGGCAGCCGGTTCGCCGCTTTCTGCATCGGTTTCTTCCGCGGGCTGCGTGGTTTTCGTCGCGTATTCAATGAGAAACGGCGCCTGGAGCTGCTCTTTGATCTGGGTATATTTCGACATCATCTGGCGGTATTCCGGGGAAGTGGCCAGCGTCCAGTCGATGCGGCGTTCCGCTCCCTGCGCATCTTGAAAACGCAGTGAGAAGGTCTGGTGTTCTTCGTCGTACACCGGTTCGCCGACGGCTTTGAACTGATATTTTTTCGCTAGGGCCTTGAGCGCCGTGTGCAGCTTGACGAGTTTCTGTGGCGGCGCATCGGCCTCGCCTTCAAAGTCCGTCCGCTTCAACAATTCCAGCTTGGCCAGCAGTTCAGTCACTTCGTCATTGCGCAGCCGCTTGTCGACCTTTTCAAAAAATCCAAGGTACTCGTTCAGATGGCCCATAAAGCGGGTCAGCGCCGCACCTTCCAGCGTATTGGCGCCCGTGCCATAGCGCACCACCATGCCATCGGAAGCGCGCTTCACCATCACGCTGACAAACTCACGGTCGTCCTTGATGTATTGCTCGAATTTTCCCTTCTTGATGCGATAGAGCGGCGGCTGCGCGATATAGACATGTCCGCGCTTGATGAGTTCCTGCATGTGGCGGAAAAAGAAAGTCAGCAGCAATGTGCGGATGTGCGAGCCGTCCACGTCGGCGTCGGTCATCAGGATCAGCTTGCCATAGCGCAGTTTGCTGGCGTCGAAGTCGTCCTTGCCAATGCCGCAGCCGAGCGCGGTAATCATGGCGCGAATTTCCTCGTGGCCGAGCATTTTGTC
>DAHUZH010000131.1 GCA_027306695.1 Acidobacteriaceae bacterium | reverse complement strand
CCCGTGTAGTAGTTGGCCCATAATGCCTCCTTCCACTCATGAGAAAAATATGCGCCTTCAAACTCCGGGACCAAACAAGTAGGGCCCAGTGCATCTCTTGCGCGAGTAGTGAAAGGCGCGACCGCCCGTCGCCAGCGAGCCTTGCAGGGCGACGGTGTCCAAAACATTAATACACCAATACACCATCGAATATGCAATTGAGAAATTTTTTTAAGGGCGAACCGACCCCGAAAATGGGCCTCCGACTGTATCCGCCCCCCCGGAAGTCGGGAGTGCCAGAAGTGGGCCGATTGCGGTCGGGCTACCAATTCGTCCAGTGCGACATGTTCTCGTTTCCTTTTTGCTCGCGTGGATGCGGCATACGCCCTTTTTCCCTGTCGTTCTCGGGTAAAACCCGTTTTGCGGTAACATTTCCGAATATGAAATTTGTTGGAAGGGGTCTTCCCGTGCCAAAAGCATCGCCGAAGCGGTTGTATCTGATACCAGTTCTGTCGAAGGCGCTGGATGTTTTGGAGATGATCCAGCGGGAGACCAAGCCGATGTCGCTGGAATCGATTTATCAGCGGACGCGCATTTCCAAGACCACCGTCTACCGCATTTTGAAAACGCTGGTGCATCGCGGCTATTTGGCCCAGGCCCAGAACGGTCTGTACCGCGCCATCAGCAGCCCCCGCAAAATGGTCTTCGGTTTCGGCAGCCAATCGACCGAGATGCCTTTTTCCGAGGCCGTGACCAAAAGCCTGAAGGATGCCGCCGCCGCTTCCGGCGTGGACCTGCTGGTGCTGGATAATCATTACGATCCGGCGATTGCGGTGCGGAACGCCGACGAGTTTGTGCGCAGCCGGGTCGATCTGGTGATCGAGTTTCAGGTGGAGCAGCAGGTGGCCGCCATCATCGGCGATAAGATATCTGGCGCCGGCATTCCGCTGATTGCCGTCGATATTCCGCACCCGCACGCCATTTATTTCGGCGTCGACAATTACCGCGTTGGCTTTGAGGCCGGGGAACTGCTGGCACGCCACGCGCAGGAAACCTGGTCCGGCAAAGTGAGCTGGGTGCTTGGCCTCGATATCGAGGAGGCGGGACCGCTGGTGCAAAGCCGCATCACGGGCGCATTTGAAGGGGTAAGATCGCGATTGCCCGAGGTCCCCATTGAATCGTTTGTACGCATCGATGCGCGCGGAATGCGCGACAAGAGCTACCGGCTCACGCTGGACTTTCTGCGCCGCCACCCTCGAGACCGCCACATCCTGATCGCCGCCGCCACCGACACCAGCGCGCTGGGCGCCGTACAGGCAGTGCGCGAACTCAAGCGGGGAAGTACCATCGCCGTCGTGGGGCACGATTGTCTTGAGGAAGCGATGGAGGAGATGGCCGCATCCGACAGTCCGCTGATTGGCTCGGTCTCGCACGAGGCGCACACTTACGGTCAACGACTCATTCATCTGGGCCTGGCCGTGCTCGCCGGCCAGAACGTCCCCCCATACAACTATGTGGGACACAAGGTGGTGGAGCGGAAAACCCTTTCGACCTACGCGGGGGAATAGGAATAGATGCCATGGAGAAGAAGATGAAAATTTTCCTAATGGCGGACCCTGCGCTCCTCGCCATGCAGCAGGCCGGGCAGCATGTGCATGTCAGCCACGTTCGCCGCTGTCGAGCAGACCGAGTGCACAATGCCCGGCTTCGCATCCACCCCGATGGGCCCCCGGAATGCATCGCCGAAACGAGCATCGAGCAATTCTCGCACAGACGCGGCAACGGATGGGCCACACGCCCTTGAAGATAGTGGCCCTTTCGGCAGTGTTGCTTCGTTCGTTCAGGAAACTCAACCAGCCATTCGCTTCTCCTTGAAATGCAGAGTGTTGTTCCGTTATCTCTCATTGTGCGTATATCTGGATCGACACAGTCCTAATGTCCTTTTTGGGCGCGATGCAGTAGTTACCCGGCGTAAAACAACCCGAGGGATACCCATCGTCCCAAACTGAATATGTGAAACTGTCGGATCCGGTCCAGGTTAGGTAGAACGGCGTATAACAGATGGTTTTCGCGCCGATAAGTCCGTCCGGATTATTGGCTTTAGTTCCAATGACTCCTGAGTCGACATAGCTGGCCGGAGGAAAGGGAGGAGACGCGACTGTGTTCAACAAATCCACCGAATACCCGTTACTGGGCAAGGAGGCGATTCCATATCCGTACATGTAGGGGTCGAGAAGTGGGTCGTTGCCGAGCAAAGTGACCGGGACGCACTGGCTTTCCCACGGATGGTTGACATAGATGTCCTCGGCCACCGGAGGCGCTGAGTCCTTGGAGATCACAGAGACGACGGCTGGCGCGCTGTCTTGCTGGCCGTTGTTCACCACCAACTGGAAAATGTAGGTCCCCTTCACGTCGGCGGTAAAGGTGGGCGATACCTCGGTGGTGCTGGAGAGCGCGGCGTTGCTGCCCAGAGGCTTATACAGCAGCGACCAGAGATACGTGAGCGCCCTTCCGTCGGGATCCCAGGACGCCGAACCATCCAGCGTGTGCAGAGTCTGCCCGGTCCACAAGCCGAACTGGGTCAAGCCCGGATTGGCCACCGGAGGGCCGCCGTGCTTCAGGAAGCTGACCGCCGTTGGATAGTTCCTGAATCCCAAACTGTCGGTTTGAAACTGTGCAATGTAGAGGCCTTCTTCGTCCGGCGTGGTCGTGGCCGTCATGCCGTTGGATTTGAGCTGTGCCGTGCTGCCCGCGGGAGCTTCGCGCAAATTCCAGTAGGTCCCATCCAGCCGGTCGCTCGCTTGCGTAAGCGTGCCGTCCAGCGTGACCATCCCCGGCGTGGTGGGCGGATCCAGCGTGGCGAGTGCCGGCAAGACGGTTCTGTAGGGCACCAAAGGCGCAGGCGGCCTTAGCCACTCGCCTGAGACCACCAGGGTGGATATGGACTCCGAGTGGCCGTCGTTCACGAAGAGCTGGATGTGATAGAGCGATGAATTGGACATCTTAATGTCCGGATTGGGGACGGGATCAAGCGCGGGCTGGCCTGAGGGTCCGCTCAGGATCGCCCACCGGTAGGTCAGAAAGTCGCCATCGGAATCCGTGGAACGATTGGCAGAGAGAAAGCCGTACGAGTTTTCCGCGATGTGCAGGTCCGGACCAGCGTCGGCATTTGGCGGCGTGTTGCCGGTGGTGTAGGTCACTGTGGCCGGTGCGCTTGAAAGCGCGCCATCTGTGACAACGAGCTGCAGCGTGTACGTTCCGGGCTCGCCGGCCACGAAGGTTGTCTGCGGGCTGGTGGGGTCGGAGAGGTGCGGGCGAATTCCCCGGGGCGTCTCGACAAACGACCAGGAATAGGTCAGTGGCCGGTTCATCGGGTTCACCGAGTGTGATCCGTCCAGTTGCACCTTCTCACCCGGCTTGATGGTCTGGTTGATCCCCGCGTCGGCCCTCGGTGCCACGGCAATCGTGCTCAGGTGGACATAGGAAGGTGCGCTGCTGTAGTTGCGGTTGCGGACCACGAGTTGGAGCGTATAGTCGCCCGGCAGATCGGGAACGAAGTCCGCCACAGCGCCGTGTGACGACATGCCTGCCTTGCTGCCCGAGGGCGCTGAAGCAACCGACCATGCGTAGCTAAGCGGATTTCCGAAGGGATCGTAAGAGTCGCGCCCGTTCAGCTTGCAGCAAAACGGCCCTTGGATGTTCCGGCTCGAGGAGTAGTTGCTGTTGAGCGCCGTGATCAACTGATCTGGCCCGGCATTCGCCACCGGGGGGGAGATCCCCGAGATCTCGAAACGGATGAGACTTTGGTCAACCTGTGCGCCGGGGCTTTGACTGATCGTGTACGTGTTGGTGCTGATGGCTGTTCCCCCCGCCGGAATGTTGGGGAAGGTCAGGTTTCCCTGCACAATGGTTGCGGCGGGAGTAAACGAATTCACCACAGCCGTAACATTCGTCGCATCGGCACCAAGGTTTTCCACTTGCACAATATAGGTGGATTCTAATTGGGTCTGGTTGATTTGCGTTGTTTTGACAAGGATGCGATTAATAACGCGAATCTCGGCATGGGCTGCGAGGCTGGCAACGCCAAGCACACACAGCACGGGAAGGACAAGGGACAGGCTCAAGAGCCTGAGGCGTGTCGACGGTCCCATTTGAATCCTCCATGGGAATTGAGAAAACAATTGAGGGGGTGGGTGCATTCCAGTCTGACGAGATAGGTCTCGGCTGTCAAGCGCAATTTTTCCAATTGTTATAACTCATTAAAAAGGTCCGCTGTTTGTGTCCATTAGAAATGCTGCAGGAGAGGCCCATGGCGGGTTCTATAAAAGGGGATGTCAAGAAAAAACACTTCACCTGATTCGCCTGGGGAAGATATTTTTCTGACATCCAGCCCCTGTTGGCAGCCGCATAGCTTTGGCTTGGGCATGGTTTTCTTTCTCATGTCCGTGGGAGGTTCTCGGAGTCATATTCCTTGGCGTTCTTCTCTGCGGCTTCTTTTGCGCCTGCAAGCAGTGGATTGGCGGCTGCCAACCATGGTTCTATCTGAGACTCGAGGCCTATGGCTTGGTTGGGTTGTCCGAGGGGGCATACGGTGGCCCTTGAGACTGAGTGCCTAAACCCGCCCAGGATACTCACCCTCGAACCCGAGCGCTCAGTTGCCGTTGGATTGCGCGAGAACTCCGCTCTCCGACAGGCATGCCATGCGCTCAAGCTGCTTGTAACTTCAAATGTTCCGCGTCGAACGCTTCTCCTTTCTTCCATATCTTCAGCGCGATGGCGGCGATCTTGCGTGCCAGTGTCAGTCGCGCCATCTCCGGCTGCATGTTTTTCTTTAGCAGCCCCAGGTAAAACTCCCGAAAGACCCCGTTGGAAGCGCTGGCCGAAGTGGCTGCGGCCTTGAACAGGTTCTTCAACTCATGGTTGTGGTTCCAGTTCAGGCCGCGAATCTGCGCCGGTCTTTTTCTACGTTCCACCTGTCCGTTGACCATGCGGTATTCGCCGCTGTCGCGCATCTCCAGCGCCAGTCCGCAGTAGGCCCAAAACTGGCGCTTGGTGCGGAAGCGGTGCGGCGTCTGCACCCGGCCGATCAGCACTGCCGCGCGCACCGGCCCCAGAAACGGAACCGAGCAGAGCAGCTTGCTCTCCGGATACTTGCGACACTCCACAATCATGTCGTGCCTGGCCTGACGGCGCAGTTGCTGCACGGCCTCCAGCTCCTGATAGAGCAACTCGGCGCGCCGTCGGAGAGCGCCCGCGCCTAAGGCCGAAAGATACTCGTCGCGGTGCTTGTGTCCGTATAACTTCTTGCCCGTGCAGGCAATCGCCTGACTACGAAAGACTGCCTTGATTCGGGCCATCACGCGCGTCGGATTATGTGAATGGGTCGATTCTCGTTGTCGATGGCGGATGGATGGCCCGCTAAAGGCCGTCTGCAAACTAATTCAAGGCGGGGGGCATACGACGCCGTTTGTTTGTTGCCGATGTCACCTCGCGGGCCTGGGAGGATTGCGCCTTTTGTAAATGGAGCGCCATTGCATTCCTTGCCTGCTCAATATTTCTGCTGCGCACTGCGCGGTATATATCTCGATGCATGTCCGCCGACTCTTTTAAGTCCTGCGCAAATTCTACGGTTTCGCGGCGCCGGTCGTAGAGCGCTGCCGTCACCGTTTCCATCAGTGTGGTAAGAATTGGGTTCGCGGCCGCCGCTGCCAGCGCGCGATGAAACCGAACATCATGGATGAGATATTCCTGTGGATTGTCGAGAGAAGCATACATCTCCGCAACTTCTTCGGCCAGCGTCGTCAGGTCGTGCTCCGAGGCGCGTTCGGCGGCAAAACCCGCCAGGCTTTGCTCGATCGCAAGTCGTGCTTCAAGCATCTGCGTGGGGTGGTATCCATGGAGAGATCCCATGACCTGAAACATCCCGGCATCGAATGCTGGCGGCCCATCCGCAATAAACGTACCGGAGCCGTGCCGCGACCTCAGCACACCCATGGCCGACAGAAAACCGATTCCCGCACGAAGACTGGCGCGACTGACCTTCAATCTCAGGGAGAGGTCCCGCTCGGCGGGCAATTTTGTGCCCGGCTGCAGTTCGCCCTTCTGGATCATCTCTCGCAGCTCTTCGACCACCCGCATCGTCAGCTTGCCCAGGCCGGATGTCTGTTGCCTCTCTGGCTTTAGTCCATTCGGGGAGTTTCTACGAGTAGTTGCCATGGACGGCAGGGTAACACAATGGTCCGTCCGCCTCAACAGCCAAAAATCATGTCCGGGAGAATAGTTCCCGAAAATTCGGCGGTTGACAAGGTATTCTCCTGACCGCGAGTGTCGGGATCTCATGGCGCAGTGGTAGGACCTCTATTTGCACTGATGACTCCTTCAACGAATGGCAACCTTAGCTCCAGCCAGGATTGTGATGCCTTTTCCTTGCTCCGCCTTTATGACAACATGCTCGCCTGAGACTTGGGCGTTACCGATGGTCATTCCCCTTTTCGCGGAGATCGCAACGTTTTTCAACACCACGTCTTGAACAGGCGATTCAGGTAGCCCAACGATGATGCCCGCTACTGTCGATCCCGATGCTTGAACATTTTCAATCGTAATGTCATGGAAGTGGGGGGTGAGTCTGGTCATTGGTTGAGCAGAATCCTTTTCCTGCATTATTTTCGGGTAATATTCGCTGATGATAATGGCATTCTTCACGTCTTTCATATCCAGGTCGCGGAAAAGCAAGTGACTGACGTCGTTTCCGCGATCGCGGTTCGCTTTGATCCGAATGCCGTTGGCCGTTCCGATGAAATGGATGCGTTCCGCCGTTATGTTTTGCGTACCGCCTGCGATTTCACTGCCCACGGAAAGGCCGTGACCATGCGCAAAAGTTGAGTCCGTAATTAGAATATTGCGGCTGGGACTGTCTGGCCCAGGAGAGTTGATTGCACCAGATTTGATCGCGACATCATCATCGCCTACATCGGTGTAGACATGGTCGATTTTCACGTTGGAGGATGAAAATGGATCGATCGCGTCCGTGTTGGGAGAGTTTGCGGGCGCCAGCACCTTGATATTGCGGATTGTCACATCATCGCTGTAGTAAGGGACCAGTTGCCACATCGGAGAATTTTGCAGCGTTACCCCTTCGACGAGGACATGCCTGCAATGATCGAACACAACCAGCCGCGGCCGCAGATCCGGAGACCCCATGATGCCCGAACCCTTGATGGTGCGTGCTATTTTCCACCAACTTTCACCCGACCCATCGATCGTCCCCTCGCCGGAAATGGATACGTTCACGGCGTTCGTCGCACTTACAAGCGATTGCAGCCCGGGATTGCGGAACTCCGTTTTCTTCGGATAATCCGCATGGTCCATGGATCCCAGCAGTGTCGCGCCCTTGTCAAGCCGCAGCGTGATGTTGCTTTTCAATACGACAGGGCCACTCAAATAGACACCGGGATTCAGTTCGACAATACCCCCACCGTGCTTTGCACAGGCGTCGATGGCCGATTGGATGGCCTTCGTGTTCTTAGCGATGCTATCTGCTTTGGCGCCAAACTTGCGTGGGCTACAAGTGGCCCGTAACGGCTGTGCATATGCATGACTTAAAATCGACAACAGTGCAGCCGAAACAATGCAAAATGCCAGAGGAACGCGAAAGAATGCGGAGGAATTGATTTTTGGGGCCATGCCGTACTTCCTTTCAAACCTCACTGCATCATACCGGCAAAGTGTCCACCGTGGTCATACCAATGCGGCTGAGGTGGAAACCTTCACCGCAATGTTCCAGCTATTTGGTCGTTGGACTCCAGCCATCCTTGTCCGCAGGAAATTACACAGCCGACGAATCTGTCGATTGGAACTCCGGATAACACGCGAAGGTGAGGCTGCCGTCCCAAGGACACGATTCAGTTTGGCCTTGGCAGCAAACTCCGGGTCCGTGCTGATGCACCAACTGCGTCTCCACTGCAAGCTGATTCCGTGCTGGCGCAAGACGCGCCACACTTCGTCATCGTTTACCTCTGGAAGCGCGGCGGCCAGTAAACCGCCAGTCCAGGTAGCATGGCCTTTGGGCGGAAACTGGTCCAGTTGGGCAAGGATGCGGCGTTCGCTGTTCTGGTCATAACGGCGGGGCTTGCCGCTCCGCATCCTCAAGCCCACCCAAACCAAACCGCGCAAACCGCTGCCGCCACTTCGACACTCGCGCCGGACGGGTCTTCAAGATCGTCGCAATCTCTCCGCTGCCGTGACCTTGGCTGGCCAACAGCACAATCCACGCACGCTCCACCAGACGCTGTTCCGACGTGCCAGAACGCAAATGCTGCTTCAGTACATTCTCTTCTTCCGCCGACAAACGAACTGCCGTCGCTGGCCTCACCATGGCAACAATTTATCGTTATATCGCTAATTATCGCAAGTAGGCGCTAGCAGCTTACATGGCAGATTCACAAATGGAACTTTTACTCCGCTGGCATGGCATAAATTTCGAGAGAACTCCTGTTGGGACACTTTTTGCAACGGATGACAATGAGGTGACGGCGATGTATAGTGGGCGTCATAGTGGTCAGTCCTCATCGGCTGGCCCCACACATTGCACAGGCGGGGCAGGAGCGCGGTCTCGACTTTTTCCGCCTGTTTCGAGAGTTCCCGCTTTGCCGATTCCGCGTAGTCCTACGCTTGCCGCCGCACTGCTTTTCGCAGGCCCGCTCAGCCTGCTCGCTCAGGACACGCGCCAGGTCGTTGAGCCACACGTCCCGCCAGCCTGCACGGTGCTGCGGGCAAGACTGGCGGCGGGGGACGAGCGTCGCCTGGACACGGAGCGCATTCAGCAGGCGATGGACCATTGCGGCCGAGGCAAGGCGGTGGTGTTGCGCGCGCAGGGCCGCGACCAGACTTTTTTGAGCGGCCCACTCATTCTGCGCTCAGGCATGACCTTGGTGGTCGATGCCAATACCTCTCTGGCGGCCTCGCGCGATCCGCGCGTGTACGATCTATTTCCGGGAAGCTGCGGCGTCGTGAACAAGCGGGGCCACGGCTGCAAGCCGCTGATCGCTGGCGATAACGTAACCGATAGCGGCATCATGGGCGCTGGCTCGATCGACGGACGCGGTCGCAAAAATCGCCGACAAGCCACTCTTCCAATTTCTTGCCGAGCGTCACCGCGTCACGCCTGATCGTTGCGTTTTTGTTTATGCCGCTGGAGGGTACTACTATCCCGGCAAAGACCTCTCGCAGTTACGTTCCGAGATGCGCAGCTATGTTGATCGTGGCTACACGGTCGTCAAGATGAAGATCGGCGGCGCCTCGCTCGATGAAGACCTTCGCCGCA
>DAHUZH010000130.1 GCA_027306695.1 Acidobacteriaceae bacterium | reverse complement strand
CAAGAAGGGAGTAAACGTTGCCCGGGTCGCCATCGCCCGCAAGCTCGCCGTTCTGGCCTGGCATCTGCTCACCAAGGGCGAGACGTATCGCTACGCCTCACCGCTCGCCACGGAAAAGAAGCTGGCTGAACTGCGCCGATCCCAGCACGCCCTGCACCCGCCCCATCTCGGCAACCGCGGCAGTCACTGGGGCCACAGCACCCAGCTACGAAAATCCCTGGCCACCGTGCTCGCCACGGAATCATTGCCTGCGCCGACTCCTCCGACAGCCGCCGAAACGCGCGTCTTCGCGCCCCTTGGCACGACGGCCCTTTTGGAGCACCTCGGGCATGAGCAGCGTGTCGAAATAGCTCACCGGACACGCAGCCCACACCATGCGAAAGCCCCTTCAAAGACCCAGAAGAGAACGTCGACCCGAGTGAGAAAACATTGACACCATCATAGATACAGCACGGCGGACACGGAACGCCGGAAGATACGGTCCAAGAGTTCGCGTTCGCCTCCGAGCGATAGTGCATATTTTCGTCCATTCTCGCCAATGCAAGTCCGCAGTTCGTTGTTTTCCCATGCGGATTCAATTGCTTCTCTAAGCGCTGAAACGTTGTGAGGAGGGACTAGTAGTGCCTGATTGCTCAAGAGATCAGAGGTACCTGGTCCTTCTGAAATTACGACGCACTTACCTAAATACATTGCATCAAGATAACTGCTTAATCCAGATGCGCAGATTGAGTTCCCCTGCGTCGGAATCACGACAATGCGAGCACCGGCAACAAATTGCATAAGACTCTCGCGGCCACCAAAATCCGGAACCAGGGTCAAATTTGAAGGGACGTTTGACCGATTCCAGGAAAACGAGGAGCTTCTGCCCTCAAAAGAGTTCAACGCGAATTCTGAAATGAGCGCTGGGTATGGCAACTCGCGAATGGCACGAATATAGGTGTCGTAATCGCGGAGAGAGATACCGACGGCAATAATGTAATCCTCTCGCAGATCGTTTGGAGGGATGGTCACATCAATGCTATTTACCTTGAATGGGACGTAGGAACTGCGTTCCAATTTGATGCCGAAATATTTCTGGTACCCAGAAAGGTCCTGAAAGTAATGAATAAAGTGATCTATTCGCGAAAATAATAACCACTTCAGTAGCGCGCTCACTTTGCTCTTTAGGCGATCAGGTCTTCGCAACACCAGGTCGACAGCTACAAGAGGTTTTCGCGCAAACGGAAACAACAGAAAATGCGTGCATATCTGGTAAATTAGTCGGTCCCGGCAGTCTATGATGACAAGGTCTGCCTCTGGTAGATGACGCCGGAACATAGACCACGTCTCTGCGCATGTAATATGGGCGGGATCGCGGTGGCCGACGTCCATGTCGGCTGGAGCGGACATGAAGTTTGTAAGTATTTGCATCTTCAGTAGTGCGAATCATGTGAGGCGACGACGAAAAATACGATCTGCAGCATTCCAGGGTTTAGCTCGGCAAGAAGGCGACGTGACATGGGGAGATGTTACGCGCGGTGGAACGTCTTCACTTGGGCTGTCCAGAATAATGGCCCTCCGGTGTTCACTGCAGGGAGAAATGCGCTGTTCGAGTGACGAATGTCGCATGGGGCGCCGGATTGAAATACCCTGAGTGTTGAATTTCCCTCGAGATTTGTGTGTCTGCCGACAATCAGTGGAGGCGGATGAAATTGCAGTTCATAGACTTTCTGGTGAAGTGGCATCGGCATTCGACGTTGAACGCGGAAATGCTTGGGAA
Source organism: Acidobacteriaceae bacterium (assembly GCA_027306695.1). Classification (GTDB taxonomy): domain Bacteria; phylum Acidobacteriota; class Terriglobia; order Terriglobales; family Acidobacteriaceae; genus JAKAAZ01. Next base: position 7,566 of record DAHUZH010000130.1, on the reverse strand, counting down.
CGTGGCGTCCGTTCCACGGTATCCCAGGGAAGTTCACTGTCGGGAAAGTTTTCTGGATGGACGTGCGCAGGGGGACTGCTCTTCTAGTGGTCAGTTACAGTGATTTGCGGAGTGATAGACTGGCGTTCATGAGCAACGGCAATCACCTGACAGGTGTGGAACGTATGGAATTGGATTGGCGGGCAGCAAGCAGAACAGGAAGCACGGAGGATGCGCGCCGAGCGCGGCCTATCCTTCGGTTGTCCGAGGGCCATACGTGGGATGAAACGTGCGAGCGGGTGCCGTGCAGTCGGGGGTTTGTAGCCAACTGGAGCAAGCGCTTCGAGGAGCAGCGTCTGGCGGGCATGTACAGCCGACACCTCGGTCAAGTGGCCACAGTGATCACGTGGCGGCTTGAGACACGGGTTCCGGAAGCGACGCGCACGGGGGCCGGAAGGACGGCACGACGCACTGGAGCACTCGCCGGCTTGGTGAGCACCTGGGCGTTAGTCACATGATGGTCGCGCGGGTGCGGCTCAAGCACCGTTTCGAGTCCTGCCGCCTGGAGCGCTACATGGCCTCGAACGGTCCGGACGTTAAAAAGGAGGCCGCCGACGTCATCGGGTTGTACCTCCACCCATCCGCGCACGCAGCGATCTTCTGAGTCGACGAAAAGACGCATATTCAAGCACGTGATCGTAAAGATCCGATGCTGCGAATCTCTCCTTGGCGCCTCCAGCGGCACGGCTTTGAGTATTACCGCCATGGCACGCTCTCCTTGTACGTCGCCGTCAACACCCAGACCGGTGAGATCCTGGGCAAGTCCGCCTCGCGCTACCCCTCTGGCGATTTCGCTGTCTTTTTCACTGACATCGTGCTCAACCAACCGCGCGGCCAAGAGATCCACGTGATCGCCGACAATCTCTCTTGGCACAAGGCTGAGCAAGTCAAGAAATACCTCAGCGAGCACCCCAACGTGCAGCTGCACTTCACCGCAGCGTATTCCTCTTGGCTCAATCACGTGTAACTGTGGTTCGGCAGAATCGAGCGCGACGTGATCGCCCGCGGCGTGTTCATCTCGGTCGCCGATCTGAAGAGAAAGCTCATGCGCTACATCCGCGACAACACCAAGGGCCCGCGCACCGTGAAGTGGACGTATGCCGATACCAGAAACCGTCTCGGTACACATTCAGCTGTTACAGGCCACTAGGTGGGGCGCCAGTTGTGTCGAAAGCGTTGAGTTCGGAGCTTGGTGCGTCAGTCGCGTTCTGCAGTCGGCGTGAGTTGCTTCATGAGACACAATTTGCGCGGACTTACGAATGGTAAGCCGCGTAGCGAGAGGTGCGTCTCGGTTTCCGCCTGACACTTTTGAGATTCCGCAATGGGGCGGAGTATCGCATTCCATGGGTCATCATATGCGCTTGATGGGCGTCAGGAATCTCTTGCGGTTGGAATTGTGCGAGGGGCCAGCAACGTGGAATGGATTGCAGTTCGCCGATTTGGACCTCGGTGCGGACCATGATGATGCCAAAAACATCCGACTGCGGACGAGTATCGCAATCGGGCAAGCCCTATGACTTCGGCTGGTAAGCATATCATATGGGCACGGAATGGGGTGCTCGGATGCGAACGCGGGCACAGTGCGAATCGGAGGTGGCCTGTGGCTGGGTGTCGATGGGTGCTTGGTCGGGGCCGATTCGAAGATCGAAGGGTTGTACTCTGAAGCTATCGGGAGAACGCTTCGAGGGCCGGGCCTCGCGTGTCTGCGAGTGAGCCATCTGGCTTTTGATTGGTAGTGCGAGACCTTTCCAAGATTACCGGGACTTGATAAATTGAACCAGTAAGTTCTGGTTTGGCATAATCCATCGATGCGCGACGCGTGACGCCGTGTTCGCAGGGCTCTTAGTATTGCGGCCGGTTAAAGGGTCGACGAAGGACGAGCTACTACGAAGGGTGTATGCCAAGTGCGATGTCGTTGCGAACTTGATTGAGTTCTTATTGGCATCATTGAAGCACTGAACGCATGACATGGGGTTGACCGCTCGCGAGAAGAACGTGCGGAACGGCGGAGCTGGGTGAGGAGGCAAATGAGATGCGCGGTAGTCCAACGACCACGATCGGGGGTTAGTGCATGCTTCCGGTGCTGTGCCGTCGGACGTGCATTCCGCGCAGGCTGACGTAAATGAGTTCCGGTCGTTAGCCAATCTCGCATTCTGGCGATAAGTCGAATGGCTACTGACCGCGCACGCGCACGGCGGAATATGGGAGACTTTGTGCAGCCTGCCGTCGTTTTAGCGTTGGGGGGAGATCGCCGCCGATTGGGTGCGCAATTCTTTGATCGGCAATCCCCGGATACGGAGTCGGCAGTGTCTTTGACCTTAGAAATGCACCTACGGCTTTCGTGGTAGGCCGGTTGTGTGATTCCGATTCGAATCTCGAGGGGCGTGTGATGCCCAATTTGAAATCGACAGTAATGAACCGAGGGCTTTCATGAGACTCCTTGGGCTAATCCCGGAGCCACCCTTTGATCCGCTAAGTTGGTCGGGCTCATCGGCGAATTTCTTTGGCGCACTGCGGGATCATGGTGTGCTTGCTTGTGCTTGCGAAGTGTCTCTTGGGTCAGTTCGCGATCTCTTTGAAAAGGGACGTTCAGTTTCCATGCCTCTCCGTCGGTGGAAGGAGCGCTATCATTCAAGCGTGTCGCGCTTCGCCGCGCTTACCAGCGCGGCGGGCGACATTATTGCGAGTCAGAGGGATCTCGGGGGGGTCCTGCAGATTGGCGCGTGGTTTTCGGCAGGAATTGCAACGCGAGTCCCCTGCTTCAGCTACCACGATGGCAACGCCGCCTTGCGGTATCGTCACTACGGCCGCGGGCTCGTATCCGAATCCCGTCGGCAGGCTCATTTGGCGTGGGAGAAATCCGTATACTCGGCTGTGAGGGGCATTTTTGTGATGAGCGATTGGCTCGCTGACTCGTTTGTTCGCGATTACGACATGCCAGCATCGAAGATTCATGTGGTGGGTGCGGGCATCAATATGGAGAGCCTGCCGCCTGTTCCATCACGTTCCTGGTCTGCCCCGAAATACCTATTTGTGGGCAAGGAATTCGTACGAAAAGGTGGAAAGTATCTTCTGGAAGCGTTCACAGCGGTTAGGAGAGAGCTCCCGGAAGCTGAACTCACCATCGTCGGACCAGAGTTGAACCTCAGGGTCCCGGGTGTGCAGTGTCCTGGCTACCTGAGTAAGTCGGATCCGTCAGATCTCCAGCGACTCGAGGATCTCTTTGCATCTGCGACAGCGGTGGTTCTTCCGTCGATCTACGAACCGTTCGGCATCTCGCTTCTTGAGGGCATGGCTTACGGAGTTCCGTGCATCGCGGCTGATCGGTGCGCAATGCCGGAAATTGTTCGGGACGGAGAAACGGGTCTCGTAGTGCACGCTGAGGACAGCAGATCTCTTGCCGATGCAATGATCCAACTTGGGTGTAATCCAGCGGAAGCAGCCAGAATGGGCGCAGCTGGCCGCCGCCGCATCGAGTCTGATTTCACGTGGACGACGGTGACGGGTACTATCAAAGCAATTCTTTCCGACCAATATCATATCTGATCTAGAGCGGTACCTATGTTCGTTGAGGGCGGCAAGAATTGGTCCCATGAGCCTCGCAGCCAAGGGACGTACCCGATGGGCGCGCGCTGTGCGAAACTTTATCGTGAAACGGTGTGCCGATCCGCACTTCTTACTCCTTGTGCGAGCCATTGACTGACGCTGAGCTTTCAGCGACTGAGGAGCTGTGGTTCGACAAGACAACGGTAATGACAGCTGCACGACGGGTTCCGTTCCTGTAGCAGGGGGAGAAGAGGGAAGTCCCGATACTGCTGCGATGGACCGCCGTTTATTGGGAGGCATTCTGTGGACGGCTGGCGCGAAGTGGTTAAGTCAGTTATTTACGTGGGGATCACTGATCGTCATCACGCGATTTGTATCGCCTGCTGATTTCGGCGTTGTGGCGTTGGCTGGTGTGTACCTCGATATCGCGAAGATCATTGGGCAATCCGGCTTCGGCACAGCGGCAATCACTCTCCGAGATCTCACGGAGTCTGAACTCAAACAGATCAATTCAGTCGCAGTGCTTTCATCGATCATGATGTTCAGCATCTCATGTGCCGCGGCGAGGCCATTGGGCTATTTTTTTCACTCGCCTGAGCTACCGCTAGTTGTGACGGTTATGAGCGTTACAATGCTCACAGCTGGCTTTCAAACAATACCGTACTCGCTATTGCAGCGTCAGTTTCGCTTCAAACTTCTGTCTGTTACGCAAACCATCACAAGTCTGGTTCAGTCAATTTGCACGCTAGTTCTCGCGTATCTAGGGTACCGATATTGGGCTCTTGTTGCTGGGTACGTTCTGGGTGCCGTAATATCAGCCGTGGTTCCAGTCCTATGTGAGCCCCGCGCATTCAATTGGCCGCGCATAAAGGCGATCCATCATGCATTGACGTTCAGCTGGCATGTGTTGGTCGCACGCCTTTCCTGGTCCTTCTACAACGACTCTGATCAACTAATTGCTGGGCGGATGCTGGGTACGGCTGTCCTGGGACAGTATGGTTTGGCGTGGAATCTGGCCACGATGCCCGTTGAAAAAGTCACGTCCCTAGTAGGTCAGGTTACGCGACCTGTTTTTGCGGCGAGACAGACCGATTACGGGGAATTGCGTCGTTACCTGCTGCGTCTCACCGAGAGCCTTTCGGTCATTACGTTCCCGATGGGCATTGGACTTGCGTTGACGGCTCACGATGGCGTTCCGCTAATATTTGGGAAGGCGTGGATCGGGGCAATCGTTCCGTTGCAGATTTTGGCGTTCTTCGGATGCGCAATGTCGGTGAGCGCGCTGCTTGTTCCAGTGCTGACGGCGCTCCGCGATACGCGCTACGTGATGATGACGAATCTCGCTGGAGCTATTTTGATGCCGACTGCGTTCTATCTCGGCAGTCATTGGGGGGCGGCTGGAATTGCTACCGGATGGATTCTGGCATATCCGTTTATTCTGTTCGCACTTTGTCGAAGGGTATTTCGGAGGATTGGCTTGAGCGGCAGAGCTTATGTTCAGGCGCTGGGACCGGCTTTAAGCGGTGTGGCAGCGATGGCAATTGCTGTATTGCTCGTGCGGTATACGGCGTTGAGCGGGTCGACAGGCTGGATTCCTCTGGTTCTGGAAGTCATGGTGGGCGCCGCAAGCTATGCTGCTACTCTTGTTATTTTTCATCGGAATCGGTTGCTAACAGTTGTGCGATGGTACCGACGGATACGCGCGGGAGAGCGTCCAAGCGTCGGCACGCGGTGACAGCGAAGACTGGGTTTCCGTGTGCGTTAGCAGTGAGTTCGCAGTATTGGGCAGCACAGAGTTCGTCATGACGACCGTGTTGTCTGCAGTCAAGCGTAAGCGTTAAATCGCAGGCGTTCTTCCCTCACGCGCGTAGGTGGTAAAAATCCGGATTCAGTAATGGCGTGACTGGCGCAGGCGATGAGGAAGAAAAGTCGGCGACGAAGCACGGAGCCGTGGCGGGAGTTAGTTTCGCGGCAGGTTGGCAGCGGAGTTTCGGTGCAGGCATTTTACCGGCAGGAACGCGTGAACGTGAACACGTTCTACGGCTGGCGCTCGAAGCTGCGGGCGAGAACTGTAGTGACCGCACATAGGGCAGCGGTGCGCGAGGAGTCGAGTGAGCCCGCGGGAGCGTTCATTGATCTTGAAGCGCTTGAGGGCAGCGCGACGCGGTACGAGATCCGGCTCGATCTGGGCAGAGGAGTGGTGCTACAGGTCGTGCGCGGCTGATGTTCTTCCCTGAGGGACGGATCCGGGTGCATCTGTACGGGCAGTCCTGCGACATGAGGAAGTTCTTCGACGGCCTGCAGGCGGTGGTGCGCCACGGACTGCTGGCGGATCTGATCGATGGTGGGCTTTACGTGTTCATCAACCAGCGGGCCACGCAGATACGGGTCCTGTACTATTCTCGATCCGGGTTTTGCATCTCGGCGAAGCGACTCGAGGCGGGCCGTTGATTGAATTCGGAAAGGCATATCCAAAGGCCAATTAAGGATCCTCGGTTCCAAAGGTGGTGCGGAAGGCGTCATAATCAAACGAAGCCAAGCCATGATATCTGTGTTCGAAAATCGATCGTACGAAATGTTACGTATTCAACAACTGGTAGATATCTACAACCGCGAGGCTACCATACTGGCACCAAGGCATATTCGCAACAGGTCCGCGGGAACAAATGGATACCGGGACTTATACGAAGACGTCTCAAAGGACCCCGTAGTTTCTCCGGGAAGTACTCCTCGTCCGCCGCCAAACTTTATCCGCACGGAGTTTTTCTGTCGGATTGGTTAACGACAATCAGAACTTTCGGGTAGCCGTGGTACGACGGCAGTCGTAATTAATGCGGGTAGTAATTGACGCGGCCGGGTCGAGACGCTGGCGACAACAATTGGAGGTTTCAGGTTCGCCCCCCCCCACGGCGGTCTTGTTTAGGCTCTCCCTCGGGACATCCCCGGGGGACGAGCGTGATCACAGACCAGCAAGTGAGGGTAACCGGTCAGCCAGCGGCGTACTTTTCTGCGCTGCGATGAGCGGGGATATTGTCGTTTCGGTGATGATCACCGGAGGCGACTATGACAAAGAGGCGAGTGAAGCGAAGTGCGGCGACGTGGCGGGAGCTGTTCCGACGTCAGGAGCACAGTGGGTTGGCGACTGCGGAGTTTTGTCGGCGGGAAGGGATCAACGCGGGATTGTTCCGCCGCTGGCGAACTGCGTTGGTGGAGCCGAGGAGACGAGAGAGTGGCGCGAGCCGATCCAGGAGGAAGCCCGACGTGGTCGGCCCGTCGACGGCGCCGTTCATCGACCTCGGTGGGCTCGGCTCGGCGGTCGGATCACGGTTTGATATCCGCTTGGAGCTCGGTGGCGGGATCGTACTGAGCATCGCGCGCGGCTGATGTTCTTCGCCGAGGGACAGATCCGGGTGCACCTGTACGGGCAGCCCTGTGACATGAGGAAGTCCTACGACGGACTGCAGGCCCTTGCCCGCCATGCGATGGGATTGAACCCGCTGGATGGCGCCCTGTACGTGTTCGTGAACCGCCGGGGTTCGCAGCTGAAGTGCCTGTACTTCGATCGCAGCGGCTTTTGCATCTGGGGGAAACGGCTCGAGAGGGGCAAGTTCATCGGCGACTGGTCGGCGGTACGCACTCGGGAGATGGACTGGACGGGATTGAAGTTGCTCATCGAGGGGTTGGAAGGAAAGCGCGTTCGAAAGCGCTTTTTGCTGCCAGCGGAGGCAATGGAAAGACTGTAATTGCAGCACTTCGGCGTGTCGCATCATGTTATGATTATGCTCATGCCGAGCGCGTTGGAGAAGACTGCCGAGAGTGATGTGCAACTCACCGCGCTCGTGCGCTCGCAGGCCGAGACGATCGGGGCGCTGCGCGGGGAAGTGGCAGCGCTCAAACAGCAGCTCGAGTGGTTCCGCCGTCAGATCTTCGGTCAAAAGAGCGAACGGTTCGCCCCCGAGCCCGATCCGGCACAGCTGTCCC
>DAHUZH010000012.1 GCA_027306695.1 Acidobacteriaceae bacterium | reverse complement strand
GCCTTCTTTTCGCAGGGAGATTCCGCGGACTCCATTTTTTATATTCAGAAGGGCCGCGCACAACTCACCGTCGTTTCAAAAACCGGGAAGGAAGCCACCATCACGCTGCTCTCCGCCGGCGAATTCGTCGGGGAGGAATCGATTGCGGCCATAGCTGGGCTGCGGCTGGCGACGGCCACTGCCATTACCGCTTGTACAGCGCTCAAGATCGAGAGGGAGGAGATGGTCCGCGTGATGCACGAGGAGCATGCCTTCTCCGACATGTTCTTAAAGTTTCTGCTGGCGCGGAGTATGCGCACCCAGGCCGATCTTGTCGATCAGCTTTTCAACTCCAGCGAAAAGCGTCTGGCCAGAATTCTGCTGTTGATGGCGGAATTCGGTAAACCGGGCGAACAGGAAACGTTGATTCCAGAGATCACGCAGGAGACCCTGGCGGAGATGATCGGCACCACTCGGTCCCGCGTCAGCTTTTTCATGAACCGTTTCCGCAAGCTCGGCTTTATTGAATACAACGGACGCATCCGGGTGCACAAGTCGCTGCTCAACATCATTTTGCACGATCAACATCCGCAGGAGAACGCCGTCAGTGCTGCCCTGCTGGACACTCCAAACGGCCGACCCAAACCGGCGAGACGGAAAGCCGCGAAGGTGTTCAAAATTGAACAGACTTGAATTTTTCGCAGTGGGATGATTGAATTCCGAAGCTCTTTAGATGCTCGGGGGGGGGGCACCAGATGCCCACCGAAAAAGCAAATGTCCTGGTCGTTGAAGATGATGCCTTGATCCGTGCGTTGCTGTCCGCGATCCTTACTCAATCTGGATATAGAGTGTGTTCGGCGGAAGATGGCTTTTCCGCGCTTGCGGAGATACGAAAGGAAATCCCCGACATCATTCTTTGTGACCTCAACATGCCGGGCATGTCCGGCTTCGAGTTGCTGTCTGTGGTCCGTCGCAGGTTTTTCGCCATCCAGGCGATTGCCATGAGCGCCGCGTTTTCAGGCTACAGCGTTCCGTCTGGGGTTGCCGCAGATGCCTTCTATGAGAAGGGGGCCCCAGTGAGTTGCTTATTGGAGATACTGGAGGCCATGCCCCACGCGGAGGGGATGCGCCCGATCGAGCCTTCCAGCGCGTCGGCGCCCATCTGGATTCCGATGAACGGACATGACCCTTCGGGCGAGGCGTATGTCATGATTGCCTGCCCAGAGTGCTTCAGGACGTTTCCGCAGGTACTCGACGAAGCCATCCGCACGGTCCACAAAACAGAATGCGTCCATTGTTCCGGGGAGATTTACTATGCCATCGTCCAGCCGCCGGACTCAATGCTTGGGCTGGAGGCAAACGCCGGTAAATTTCAGCCGCGAGCCGTATCGCTTCCGCAACGAGAGCCGAAGACATTCAGGAGCCGCGCTGGAGGATTTGATTGGAAGGGCATGCAATGACAGTCGAAAATTTAAAGCCCCCGATCACCGACTGTGGGCGGCCGGCCAAGCCGAAGGTTTTACTCGTGGACGATACCGAGTCCGTCCTCGTCACCCTCAAAATGGTCCTGGAACATAACGACTTTGAGGTGGTCGCGGCGGCGAATGTGAACGAAGCGCTCAAGCTCCTCAGTACTCAAGTTTTCGACGTACTGCTGAGCGACCTGCACATGCCGAACGCGGGGGACGGACTGACCGTGGTGAGCGCCATGCGCCACGCCAACCCCGCGGCGGTGACGATCATCTTCAGCGGATATCCCGAGATGAAGGAAGCGGCTGCCGCGATCCTGATGCAGGCGGATGAAATTCTGGTCAAGCCGTTGGATCCGGCGACACTGGTGGAAACGATTCGAGAGCGGTTGAAGCGAGGGGTGAAGTCTGTGAGACCTGTAGAAAATGTGGCGAGTATTCTGGAACGAGAGACGCAATTGGCGATCGATGATTGGCTCCTGCGGGTCGAACTGGAGCCGCAAATCATCGCTGTCCCCATGGATTACAAAGAGCGGTGCGCCCACTTGCCACAACTGTTTCGCGACCTGGTGTCTCGTCTTCGCCACCCGCTCCCACTAGGCACGCGCGCGCTGGTGTCGACGGCGGCCGCTGGGCATGGGCTGGCGCGACGGAAGCAAGGTTACACCGCCGCCATGATGGTCGAGGAGTCGCGCATGCTGCAAGTCAGCATCTTCCAGACCCTGCAAAACAACCTGCACAAGGTGGACTTCAGCCTGCTGCTGGTGGATGTGATGGCGATCGCCGATGAGGTGGACTCGCAACTGGCCCAGGCCATGGCCAGCTATGTTTCCGAATCGAAGATTGACACTCTGCCTGTCGAAGCATAATTGATTTGTCAATCTACCGATAGAACGCTGGTCTGCCGCTCACCACTTGCGCAGGCTGTGTTTGAGTTCTGGATACCAGGTGACCTGCACGTTGGTGGTCACGTCATTTTGGCCGCCGGTTTTGTAAACCGGGGCCTTCCAGCGTTCATATTGGAGCCAGGCGTTCAGCTCAATCTGGGGCCGGATGCGTTTGACGACCGTCGCCGTGAACAGGTTCTGCGTGGTGCCGCCGGGAATGAAGTCCTTGGCGGCCTTGGCGTTTCTGTAGGACAACTGGAACATTTCATTGGGAGCAAGATGATAGGTCAGCCATGCCTGGCCGCCTTTGGATTCGCGCCCGATCCAGTCGCCGAAGATGTTGCCCTCGTTGGTGTAGCCCTGCCTCTGAATGGTTTCGTAGTACATGAAGCTGCCGCCCTGGCTGTTAATAATCGGCACGTCGGTGTAGACCGCTTCCGCGCGCAGGTCGAATTTCGGCGCGCCGGGAAAGCGCGTCAGATACAGGCCGGTGCGAATGCCGGCCCGTTGCGGCGCGCTCACCGGCGTCACATCGTCATGTACTTCCGAATCCATATACTGCGTCAGCCAGCGGCGCAGGAAGGGGATCCTGTACGTGTAGTCGAAGGTGCTGAAGCGCGCTCCGGGATCGTTGGTGGAATACTTCTGTGCCACGGGAACATTCTGGAAGCTCCAGAAACTATTCCAAAATGTGCCCAGCGTCACTGGCTCATGCCCTTTGCCACCCCAGATGTCGGTGCGGGAGAACCCAAATTCAAAGTTGCCCGAAGGATTGAACGCGAACCTTTCCATGTGGACCCACGGAGAATTGGGATAGGTATGGCCCTTGAGGCTGCCCACCAGGAATTCATACCGCACCGGACCGATAAAGAACGAGAGCAGCGGGATATGCAGCGGCTCGACGCGATTGATACGGAAAGAGTAGATGTTCTGCGCGTTGTTGCTCCAGTCGAACGCGCCGCCTGTTGCGGGGCCGTCCCATACATCGCTTTTTCCGATGGAGATGTCGTGGTTCCAGAGCGTGGCGGAAAGGTTCGCTTCGATCAGGCGGAAATAATTCTGGCTGGGGATTGGCCCGGCGGGAATGGTGGCCTGCGGCACATAGGGAATGCCGTCGATGTTCGACAGAGTCTGCGCCAGCGAAAGCGGATAGCCCGCAGCGCTGGGGGCATGCTGATATTCTCCGCGCACATACAGGCCAAATGGCCCGGAGGTTGCGCGCGCGCTGAATCCGGCGTAGTTGTTGAATCCCTGCTCGTAGGGCCGACCGTAATTGTTGATGATGGTCTGGCCCAGATGATAGCTATCGTTCAGCGGCGTGCCGCCGATGCCCATGGCGCGCTCGTAGGTGGACTCCAGCGTGGAGTGGAGGGTCCAGCCTCCAGCCTCCTGTACATCCGGCTGGAGTTCCGCCAGTACAGCGTCAAAAATGGCGAGCGCCTCGGCATTGCTGCGTTCCATGTGGACGCGCTCATTTTCCGCATCCAGCATGCGCAGCACGCCGATGCGGGTCCACGGACGCATATCGAGAAAGGCGCGGTCCAGATAGCCGAGCGAGTACAAACGCAGCAGCGCCGGGTAAATCCAGCTATCGACGGGAATGTAGGTCGAGCCTAAATTGGGGCCAAGAAACGAACTCTGGACCACGCGATAGGGCGGAAGCGCTTCGCCCATGGCGTTGGAGCCGCTGGACTGAGTAGTGGACGAGTTGGCGGAGCCGGCCTTGGGTTTGGCCTGTGATTTCTGGTCGTAGGCGGGCAGGCTCTGGTCCTGCTGCGAGTTTTGCTGTGTAGTCTGCTGCCAGGCCGCGCCGGAAGGGATGGTCCAGGAAGACAGGCCCCAAAGCTGGGTGGGGGCCGGGTTGGCGGCTGCGCTGGCTATTTGTACCTGCGCTGCGGCGCTTCCGGTGGACAGAACTGGCAACCCAGCCACCAGCCCGATACCCAGCAGACCCATCGAGATTTTCCGCATGAATTCCTGCATGCCGCTATTTTTCACTCGCACCTCAAAAATAATTGCTACCTTCTCTGCTGGGGCGGGCAAGTCCCATGTCGAACCATTTCCGGCGATATAGCTGACAGTTCTTTATTTTATGATGCGTTGCGGCGTCGTTCTCAGGCAAAGTACAGCAGGCCCCAGGGCGGGAAATCAAGCCAGATTGCTGGAGCGGGAGACGGGGATCGAACCCGCAACCAACGGCTTGGGAAGCCGCTACTCTACCATTGAGCTACTCCCGCTCAAGTTGAACCTTGATGGTAGCAGAAAATGCGCGGGGTTCGGGAGCGAGCTAAGACCTTGTGGAGTGGGCGAACCGGGAAGACTACCCGGACGAAATCGGCGCATAAGCAGGACTGATAGTCCCGATAAAAAATTTGTATTCGACGTTTGGCCCGCCGCAAGGCAAAGTAGAAGGAACAGTTTCCAGAAAATCTCCCCGAATCTCTTCTCAGGTTGCGGCGAAATCGCCAAATGTGAGCGGTGGCAGCCTCTGGTTGCAATAGCGCTGGCTACATTTGGAGTTCGCTTCGCAGAACAGCCGGAACGATATTTTGAGTGGTACTTCCGTAATCCATATTTTTTGAAGTCTGGTGGTGAATCATTATGCGATGGATTCTGGCTCGCACGGCACTTCTTTTTTTGCTGTCGGCGGGGTGTGCATGGACGAGTGTCCATGCTCAGACCGCTCCTGAGACGAACGCAGCCGTCACGCAACACCTGCAGCAGTTGGACCAGGCGGTAGCGAATGCACAACTCTCCGCGGACAACGGGTGGATGCTGGTCAGCGCCGCGCTGGTGTTGATGATGACCATTCCCGGTCTCGCCTTGTTCTACGGCGGTCTGGTGCGAAAAAAGAACGTGCTCAGCACCATGATGCACAGCTTCGCCATGACCGGCATTATCAGCGTGGTGTGGGCGTTTGTCGGTTACAGCCTGTGCTTCGGCTCAGGGAATAGCTTCATCGGCAGCTTTCACCATCTGTTCTTGCGAGGGGTAGGCGCAGCGCCAGATCCCGCCTACGCCGCGACGATTCCGCAGGCCACGTTCATGATCTATCAGTTGATGTTTGCCATCATCACGCCGGCGCTGATCTCCGGGGCGTTCGCCGAACGCATGAAGTTCAGCGCGATGGCTTTGTTTACGCTGCTCTGGTCTCTGTTCGTCTATGCGCCGATGGCACACATGGTGTGGGGCAAGGGCGGTCTGCTGAATGCTTCCCTGGGCGGCGCGATCCCTACGCTGGACTTTGCAGGCGGCACGGTGGTGCACATCACTTCCGGGGTGTCCGCGCTGGTTTGCGCGCTGTATCTGGGCAAGCGGCTGAATTATCCCAAAGAGCCGATGCCGCCGCATAGCGTGGTGCTGAGCTTCATTGGCGCGGGTCTGCTGTGGGTGGGCTGGTTTGGATTCAACGCGGGCAGCGCGCTTTCCGCAGGCACGCTGGCCACCAGCGCATTTGTGGCCACGCACTTTGGCGCTGCGGCAGCGGCCATGGGATGGAGCCTGGCGGAGTGGTTCCGCAACGGCAAGCCGAGCGCATTGGGAGCGATTTCCGGGGCGGTCGCCGGACTGGTCGCGATTACGCCCGCAGCGGGCTTTGTCGGGCCGATGCCCGCGCTCGCCATTGGATTTCTTGCCGGACTGGTCTGCTTCTTTATGGTCGTCAAGGTGAAGCAATGGTTTGGCTACGACGATTCGCTGGACGCTTTCGGCGTGCATGGCGCGGGCGGGACGCTGGGGGCCATTCTTACCGGAGTGTTCGCGTCGCGCGCCATCAACCCAATCTTCAAAGATGCGCATGGCAACGCTTTGCCGGTGGGTTGGATCGACGGCAACTGGCGGCAGGTGGTGCATCAACTGGGCGGCGTGGGGATTGCCTGGGTGATTTCGATTGTAGGGACGCTGGTGCTGCTGAAGGTCGTCGATCTGCTGGTCGGTCTGCGGGTCGATCCGTCGGATGAGATCGATGGATTGGATCTGAGCCAGCATGGCGAAGAGGGCTACGACTGGGAAATTGCGCCTTCTTAACCGATGCGCTGTATCTTAAACTTCGTGATGCACGGTTGCCGGAAACACAGCCCTCTTCTGGAAGGGAAACGAGGAAGCAGATATGCATAAGATTGAAGCGGTGATTCAGCCATCGAAGCTGGACGCGGTCAAAGACGCGCTGATTGAAATCGGCGTGGAAGGCATGACCATTCTTGAGGCGCGCGGCCACGGACGCCAGAAGGGCCACACCGAGTTTTACCGGGGGCGGGAGTATGCCGTCGATGTGCTGCCGAAGATCAAGCTGGAGATGGTGGTCGCCGACGCCATGGTGGAACGCACGGTGCAGGCGATCATCACCGCAGCGCGGACCGGAAGAATTGGCGACGGCAAGGTTTTTATTTCGCGCGTGGAGGAAGCCATCCGTATCCGCAACGACGAACGCGGAGAGACCGCGCTTTAAGCTGAGATGCGAAGCGCGCGCGCCGCTCCCGCAGAAGGAGTTTTCGATCTAAATGCCCGCTCCGTCTTCGACTGCCACGCTGCGCGTGGAATATCAACGCACTTCGGACACGATGCGGGAGTCTTTCGTGGACTCGCAGGACGGGGCCGCGCTGGTCAAACGACGTGCCGCTCTGGTGGACCATCTGATCGAGCGCCTGTGGCTGGAGCATATCGCCAGCGAAGAGTATGGGCCGCAGGGACTGACGCTGGCCGCGATTGGCGGATACGGCCGGCATCAACTCTTTCCCCACTCCGACATCGATCTGTTATTTGTCTGCGCCAATACCGCGCTGGAAGGCAGCCATAAGGTCGTCATCCGCCGACTGTGTCAGGACTTGTGGGACATTGGCCTGCGCGTCAGCGCCACTACGCGGACGGTGGAAGAGTGCGAGCGGCTGAGCGAGGAAAATCCTGAATTTACGCTTTCGCTGCTCGACCGGCGTTATATTGCGGGGGACTTTGCCCTTTTCGAGGACCTCGATCTGGAGCGGATTCCAGCGCTGGTCGAACGACGCAGGCAGCCGTTGTTGTCGGCCATTGCGCGGCTGGCCCATGCGCGGCATGCAAAATTCCAGCGCACTCTTTTCCATCTGGAACCGAACGTGAAGGACGGCCCGGGAGGGCTGCGGGACTTCCATACCTGCGCCTGGCTGGCCCAACTGCTGCCGGAATCCGCGCAGAGTCCCGCCAGTCGTTATGAGAGCGAGTTGTTGATCGAGCGGCGGGACGAGTCGGCGCTGGCGCACCAGTTTTTGCTGACCGTGCGCAGCTTTCTGCATTACCGCAGCCAGCGGGACGACAACATGCTGTACTGGCAGGCGCAGGATGACGTGGCTGCGCAAAACCTGGCGCTGGTGGGCAAGCGGCCCGTGGACACCGCGCGATGGATGCGGCAGTATTTTCGACACGCTCGCTCGATCGACTGGCTGACACGGCAGATGCTGGACGAAATCCCCAATGGCCGCATTTCATTTATTGACCAGATTCGACAATGGCGCAGCCGGACCATCCTCGATGGCTGTCCAGTGGAGGACGGACGAATATCGCTGAAGACTGTCCCGGAATATGCGGACGCCAATCGAGTGCTGGCGTTATTTCAAATGCTCGCCGAGCAGCGGCTGCAATTGAGTTGGGAAGCGGAAGGTCATCTGGGAGAATCGCTGGCGATGCTAGCGGAGCGGTTGCCCGAAGGCGCGGAACTGTGGCAACGGTTCCGGCGCATACTGGAAGGCCCGGAGGCCGCGCAATCGTTGCGCACCATGCATGCGATGGGAATTCTGGAGCTGATTCTGCCAGAGTTTCATGGTGTCGATGCGCTGGTGGTCCGCGATGCATATCACCGCTATACCGTGGATGAACATACGTTCCTGATTCTCGAACATCTGCATGCGCTGGAACAGCCAGCGACGGAGTGGGAAGGGCATTTTGCTGAGATTCTGCGTGAGGTCGAAGAGCCTGCATTGTTGTATCTTGCCGCGCTGCTGCATGACACGGGCAAGTCGCGCAGCGAGGGCAGCCACACCGAGCAGAGCGTTTGGATCGCCGACACTGTCACCCAACGATGGGGCCTGACAGCCAGCCAGCGCGAAACCGTTCTGCGGCTCATCCGGCATCATCTGGAAATGTCACTGGCCCTGCGCAAGGACATTTTCGATGCGGAGACGGTGCGGGCCTTTGCGGAGCTGGTGGGCACGCCCAACAATTTGCGCCTGCTGACGCTGCTGACCTATGCGGACATTCATTCGGTGAATCCCGAAGCGCTGACGCCGTGGAAGGCGGAAAATCTGTGGCGGCTGTACATGGCGACGTCGAATTATTTAGACCGCACCGTCGATGAGGACCGCATTGCGGTGGACGCCGAGACTGCGGCCATCCAGAAAATAATCGCGCTGGCGCCAAATGAGTCGGCGGAGATCCACTCGTTTCTAGCGGGTCTGCCGCAGCGCTACCTGCGCACACGCAGTGCTCCAGAAGTATTGGAGCACTGGCAGTTCTCCGTTCAACTCGCATCATTGCCGGCCAAAGTGTCGCTGCTGCAGGCGGCCGCATGGTGGGAATGCAATTTGGTTACGCGCGACCGGCCATTTCTGTTTGCGGACCTGGCGGGCACACTGACGGCGTGGGGCATGGACATTATCAAGGCCGATGCATTTTCAAACGCCGCCGGAGTTGTGATCGATACATTTCGTTTTCTGGACCGCTATCAGACACTCTCATTGAACCCCGGCGAGGCGGAGCGCTTCGAGAAGAGCCTGATGGATGTGGCCAACGGCAGCGTCTCGGTGGAACGGCTGCTGGCGGCCCGCGCCCATTCGGCGCGCACCCAGCAGAACAAAATCCGCGTCGAAACGAAACTCTCCGTCGATAACGAATCTTCGACGCACAGCACGATCCTGCAGGTGATTGCGCAGGACACGCCCGGTCTTCTGCGGCGCATCAGCCTGGTGATGGCGCAGCAGGCGTGCGATATTTCTGTCGCGCTGATCGATACGGAAGGCGAAATGGCGATCGACGTTTTTTATCTGACACACAGCGCCAGCGAGGCAGAGAGAACGCGCTCGGAGACGCATGCTGAAAATGCAAAGCTCGATGCAGCCAGCGTGGAGCACTTGCAGCAGGCGCTGACCGCAGCGCTTTTGTAACGTCTTTTTCCTCGGCGTGAATCCGACTCAACAAGCAGTGGCTGCGGAGTAAACTGGGGAGGTTCGTTGGCGACTGCGTGCGAGCGGCTTGAAAGCGCACGATACGTCCATGCCTGCGAACGCTGGAATGTTATCGATGAAATACGGAATCTCCCCTCGCCGACTGCGCGTGTTGCTTCCAATGCTGCTGTGGTTTTGTGTGGGTCCGGCCCTTTCTGCCAGCAGGCATGCGAAAAAACATGCTCCGCCACCGAAAGTAGAGCAGCCATCGGTGCAACGTACAGACCCGCCTAACTGGTGGAGCGGACTGCCGAACCCCATGCTGCTGCTGAACGGGAAAAATCTTTCCGGAGCGCACGTAACCAGCAGCGTGCCGGGAATTTCCGTGCGGCGGACCAGGGTCTCCGCGAATGGCCATTGGGTCTTTGTCTGGCTGGACATTGCAGCCGCGCCTGCGCAAAAACTCGAGCTTGTCGTGCGCACTCCAGGGGGTGAAGCGCATGTGCCGTATGCGCTGGAGCAGCGCCATGCGCCGATGGACGGCTTTCAGGGATTTTCTTCCGCGGACGTAATATATCGGATACTGCCGGAAAATTTTGAGAATGGAGACCAGTCGAAAGGCCCTCTGCAGCAGTCGCCGCGCGCGTACCATGGCGGAAACCTTCGCGGCATTGCAGGCCATCTGGATTATTTGCAGCAGCTCGGCGTCACGACCGTATCGGTCCCGCTGCTTTACGCTAACGGTGCTACTGCGGCAGGCGAGGACCACGGTCAGGACGCGGGAAACCATGGCACGGGGAATATGTATGGCGTCAATCCGCACCTTGGCACGCTGCAGGATTACGAAGACATGGCGCAGGCCTTGCACAGCCATAATATGAAGCTGGTCCTGGATGCCGCGTTGAACCATGTCGGCCCGAAGAACCCATGGCTGCTCGATCCGCCCGCGCCGGAATGGTTCCATGGCACGCTGGCGCATCATCTGGAAGCGAATGGGGACTTTGCGGCCATCACCGATCCGCATGCATCTCCGGCGGCCTATCGTCCGGTTGTGGATGGATGGGTTGGCAATGTGCTGTCCGACCTGAACCAATCCAACCCGCAGGTGAAGGAGTATCTGATTCAGAACGCCATCTGGTGGATTGAATCGGGCGCGCTCGATGGCTTGCGCCTGGACGCATTTCCTTATGTCGACCGGGTCTTTTGGGAGGATTTTCATTCCGAGCTGCATGCGCTGTATCCGCATCTGACCATGGTCGGAGAAATCTCCAATCCAGACCCCACCATCGTTTCCTATTTTGCAGGCGGTGCAAAACATGGGGGCATCGACACGGGTCTGTATACTCCGTTCGATTTTCCGACCTTCTTTGTGCTACGCGCCACGCTGACAGGGACGGCGCCGACGGGCGATGCTTCGATGACCAGGCTGGCCGATGTCCAGCGGCAGGACTGGCTGTATCCGCATCCTGAGCGGCTGGTGACGTTTCTCGGCAATCGCGATGCTGGGAGTTTTCTGTCGCAGCCGGGAGCGACTGCGGCGCGCGTGAAGCTGGCCTTCGGTCTGCTGGCGACCATGCGCGGCATGCCGCAGATCGATTCCGGCGATGAGATTGCGCTCGCCGGTGGATTTTCTGGAGACAAGAACGATGCCTTCACGGCGGCTGGCCGCACGCCGCAGCAGGAGGCGATGCATGCCTGGGTGCAGGGCCTGTTGCAGCTACGCGCGCACCATGAGGTGTTGCAATCGGGAGCGCAGCAGGATTTGCTGGTGGACGATACGGGCTTCGTATTTGCGCGCATGGATGTCCCTGCTTCCGGCAAGGCGAGCGCAGCTTTGGCGCAGGGAGAAATCGTGCTGGTGCTGATGAACAAGGCCGACGCGCCACGGACATTTCATCTGGATTTTTCGCGCACCGCACTGCAAGGGATTGCGTCGCTGGCTCCCGCATGGAACGCGAAGGAAACGGTTACGGTGGAACATAACCAATGCGATGTAAATGTTGGCGCCGAGCAGTTGATGGTCCTTAGCGCGCAGCGGTGAAGTGCGCCGGTTTGAGCGGCCGCACATGGATGCTTGGCGAGCGTTGACATGAAGAAATCGCGGGGCTAATCTCCGAATCAAAGCATCCAGTGAGTGAATCAGGGCTGTGACAAAGCGATTTTCATCTTCGGGTCATTCATTGCCAATTTGTAAAACAGGTTTTTTTCTGGGCTTAGCGGGTATGGTGTTGGCTGCGGGCGCTGCTTTATTTTTGTGGTGCACGAAAAGCGTCCGCGCGCAGGAGGACTTTAGCGCGGCGCGTTCGGCTTATTCGTCGGAAATTGCAAAAACCTATCAATTTCCATGGGGCAAGGAGCATCCCTTCTGGCCCAGCAATGCCCAGATTGAGGGCGGCACATTTATTCAGCCGGGAGCATTTCCCACGGCGGCCTATTGCGCCCATTGCCATGAGGCGACGTATCACCAGTGGCGCGAGTCCTCGCATGCCAATTCTTTTCGCGAGCCTTTCTATACCAAGAACGTCCAGTTGCTGATGGATGAGAAAGGCATTCCATCGGCGCGCCATTGCGAGGGCTGCCATAACCCAATCGCGTTGTTTTCAGGCGCCATGACGCCTGGTTCCAAGGTGAAGCGGAGCTTCGACGACGATGGCGTGACCTGCATGGTCTGCCATTCCATCGCAAAAATTCAGGCCAACTATGGGACTGGCTCCTACGTGATGGGCGTTCCCGCGGTGACGGTGGACGCCAAGGGAGTTCCGATTCCTGGCGAGGTCAGCTTCGATGCGATTCTGGCCCATCCCGAGCGCCATAGCAGGGCGGTGATGAAGGACTTCTACAAATCGCCAGAGTATTGCGGGAGCTGCCATAAAGCGGCTTTGCCGCGCATTTTGAATGGCTATAAATGGCTGCGCGCCTTTGGGACCTACGATGAATGGCAGACATCGTCCTATTCCAAGCAGAACCCGCTGCCGTTTTATAGCAAGCCACAGCAGACCTGCCAGGACTGCCACATGGTCCGCGAGAGTTCGACCCTGCACGATTACAGCGCGAAGAATGGAAGCGTCGCGAGTCATCGATGGACCGGCGGCAACACGGCGATTCCGTACTACTACAAATATCCCGAGCAACTGCAGAAGACGGAAGCGTACTTGAAAGACCAGCGCTTGAATGTCGATCTGTTCGCGCTTCGCAAAGCGAGCGACGACAAGCTGATCGCGCCTTTGGGTTCCACGGCATTCACGCTGGAGCCGAAGGATGTCGTCGAGGCCATGGTTGTGATCCAGAACAAACAGATCGGTCATTCGCTGATTCCAGAACAGCGCGATTTCTATGAGGCGTGGGTGGAGTTTGAAGTGACCGACTCTACCGGGCATGTGATCTATCACAGCGGTTATCTCAACCCCGATGGAACGCTGGAAGCGCAGGCCCACAGCTTTACCAATCGGATGCTCGATAAGCATGGCCGATATCTCGATCTGCACCAGGTGTGGTCTCGGCGCGTGGTGGCCTATGACAACACGATCCAGAGCGGCCGCTCGACGCTGGTGCGCTATCAGTTCCGCATTCCCGCCGCCGCCAAAGGCCCTCTGCAAATTACGGCGCGGGTCAACTACCGGCATTTTATGCAGGACTATTTGAATTTCATTCTCGGCAAAGACCATCCTGCGTATCCGGTGGTGGAGGTCGCCGAGCAGGTGCGTACGATTCAGATTGGACAGAATACGCCACAAGTACCTGTGGCTGGCGATAATCCTGACTGGATGCGGTGGAACGACTATGGCATCGGCCTGCTCGATGAAATGCAATATGCCGCAGCAGTGCACGCCTTCGAGCAGGTGACAAAATCGCGCCCGGACTATGCGGACGCCTATACGAACATCGCTGTGACGGAGATTTCCTGGGAGAAATATGGTTCGGCGCGGGCGGGCGTGGAAAAGGCGCTTGCGCTCAGTCCGGGCAACGCGCGCGCGCTGTATTACCTGGCGTTGGTGGAGCGTAATCAGGGGCATCTGGATTCCGCCATCACCGATCTTCGGTCGGTGACGCAGCAATTTCCTTATTCGCGCGACGCACACCGCGAACTGGGTTACTCGTACTATCAGGAGCGCAAGTATTCGCTGGCGCTGGAGCAGTATCAGGCGCTCCAGCAGATCGACCCCGACGATCTCGCGGCCCATTACAATCTGGCGATTTTGTACCGCCGTCTGGGGATGAAGAAACAGGCAGCACAGGAGGCTGCCCTGTTCGCCGATGAGAAGGACGATCCGATGGCGAACATGTATGCGCTGGAATTCCTGCGGAACCATCCCGAGATTTCCAACGAGAGTATCCCTTGGCATTTGCATTCCAGCATTGTGACCAGCCCTGCCAACAGCAGCAATGCAAATTAAAAATACCAAAGCGTGTTTTTTCGGCGTCTTTTTGCAACGTGCCGTCGTCCTTGTTTTAGGATGAGTGTGTCCGCAAGGAACAGCAGTCCAAGAGCGCAATTATTTTTGAGGAGGTCATGTACAGCATGCGAAGCGGGATGAGAAATTTATGCCTTATAGCCTTGGTTGGAATGTTTGCGGGAACAACGGTCCTGGCGCAGGAGAAAAAGCCAGACGAAGCCAAGGCACAACCGCCCGCCGCTGCGGATGCGAATAAGCCCGCCGCCATTCCGAAAGAGCAAAGCTCAGTGACCCAGCACACCCTGGCATTGAACGGTCAGACCATCCACTACACCGCGACCGCAGGCACTTTGCTGGTCCGCGACGACAAGAACCAGCCTAACGGCAGCATCTTCTATGTTGCTTATACCCAGGACGGCGCGGAGGCAAAATCGCGGCCCATTACTTTTCTTTACAACGGAGGCCCCGGTTCTTCGACCTTGTGGCTGCACATGGGATCGTTTGGGCCGATGCGGATTGAAACGGACAGCCCAAAGGCGACCGGACCTGCGCCGTATCACCTGGTCCCCAACCAGTACAGCCTGCTGGATAAAACAGACCTGGTATTTATCGACGCCATGGGCACGGGATTTTCCCGGCCTGTCGGCAAAGGCACGCTGAAAGATTTTATTGGCGTGGATGAAGATGCTCGCGCCTTCAATCGTTTTATTGCGCGTTACCTTACGGTGAACCAGCGCTGGAACTCACCGAAATTCCTCATCGGAGAATCTTACGGAACAACGCGGTCGGGAGCGTTGTCGTATTCCTTGTTGCAGAGCGGCATTTATCTCAACGGGGTCGTTCTCGTGTCGTCCGTCCTGAACTACAACGATGAAGCTCCAGGACTGGACACGGACTACATCGGCAGCCTGCCTTCCTACGCAGCGATCGCCTGGTACCACGATAAGTTGGCCAACAAGCCCGCCGACTTGCCAACATTTTTGAATCAGGTGCGTGCCTATGCGCGCGGCCCATACGCGGAAGCGCTATGGCAAGGGGCGAACCTGAGCGCCGTGCAGGAAGATGAGGTCGCGCAAAAGCTGAGCCAGATGACCGGCCTGAGCGTGAAGTATTTGAAGGAGGCGAACCTGCGCGTTTCTCCTTCGCAATTTCGCAAAGAGCTGATGCGCGATGACCGACGTACCCTGGGCCGTTACGATGCGCGCTTTGAAGGCATCGACATGGATGCGGTCGGCGCGACGCCATCCTACGATCCATCTGACACGGGAATCACCGGGGCATTTGTGGCTGCCTTCCACAACTATCTCGGGACTGAATTGAAGTACTCATCGGACGATGTGTATAAAGCGACCGCGTACGGGCCGGATTTCAAATGGGACTGGAAGCACACTCCGCCCGGTGTCAGAGGTCCCTACGGGCAGGAAAAATGGCCGGACGTTGCGCTCGACCTCGGCGCGGCGATGCGCGAAAACCCACACATGAAACTGTTCTCTGCCAACGGCTATTTCGATCTGGCCACGCCGTTCTTCAAGACGGAGTTCGACATTTCCCACATGCAACTGGACCCGACGCTACAGAAGAACATTCACTTCGGCTATTATCCCTCCGGCCACATGATTTATCTGAATGTGGACGCGCTGAAACAATTGAAGGGCGACCTGGCACAATTCTACACAAGCGCATTGACCCCGTAGTTTGTTTTTAGTTGCGGGGAGAATTTCTCTTAATTCTCCCCGACGACTTCTTCAGACCCTCGGCAGAGCTTAAAAGTTTGGCCCTTGCTGCCTTCAACCTTCCGTAAATCCTGTCTTCCTTTCCAGCTTAAAAATTCTCCGGCGCAACTTTTTTCCTGCGCTGGCGTTTTCCTGTGTGAATGGCAGCCGCCTTCGCTCGATCATGAGCGGCGCATCATCCCAAGTGAGTTGCAAGGAAAGGAATTCTCCCATGAGGCACAAGGACCTTCTTTGTGGACTCGTCGCTTGTACCCTGGCCGCAGGTCTGGCTGGTTGTGGCACGAGTTCTCCATCCGCATCTGTAACTTCCAACGCGCAGAGCGCGCCTGTCTTTTTGACGGGCACAGACGCGCCTCTACCGAGTGTGGTCTCATTCCAGGTCACCATCAACAGCGTTACTCTATCCAACGGCGGCAGCGGAGGAGTGAACATTTTACAAAACGCACAAACTGTCGATTTTGCACGCTTCAACGGCCTGCAGACGCTCCTCGATTTCAATTCGATTCCTGCCGGTACATACAACACGGTGACTGTTTCGCTCTCGAACCCAGTCATTTCATATCTCAATATAAGCAGCACACCTCCAGCTGCGCCGACAATCAGTACGCTGAGCAACGTCAGCCTGATGAACTCCTCGGTGATCGTGCAGTTGCCGAAAGCGTTCACGGTCACGGCGGGAAATGCCATCGGCTTGAAGATGGACTTCAACCTTCGTCAGTCTTTACTGACGGACTCGACAGGCCAGTTGACGGGTCAGGTCAATCCGACCATCGACTTTACCGCGCTCACGCCAAATACTCCCGCGTCGGAAATCGATGAAATGTATGGCACGGTCATCAGTGTCAGCACCGCGCAAAATTCATTCCTGATTCAAAGAGGAGACGGTCGCCAGTACACAGTTGCGCTAAACCAGGCGAACAGCGGATCTGGCATGACGCCCACCGAATGGGACGACAATGGAGATGAAAACGACAATAGCCAGGGCGCCAATAACGGCCAGGTGAATCTTGCCAGCCTGGTTCCGAACCAGACCATCGTCGATATTGCCGGACAGTTCCAGCCGAACACGCAGACGATCGATGCAACCGACGTGGCCATCATTTCGCAGCATGGGTTCTATGTGGGTGGTACTGTGACCTATGTCAACCCAACCGCGGGCGCTGCGAACACGTTCCAGATGTATGTTCGGTCGCTGCTGCCGACTAATACGGTCCTGAAACTGGGCCAGATCGCAAACGTGCAGTTGACGGGGAAAGAAAAGTATTACGTCTTCCGCCGTCATTCTCCACTGTTGCAATTCCTGTTCAACTCCAGCCTGCTCATTCCTGGCCAGCATGTATCGATCGGCGGTCCTGCATCCGATGCGCAGAATGCCAGCAGCGTCACCACGAACCGCGTCGTGCTGCAATTGAGCGGCATTACGGGAACGATCGTTGCTGGAAGTATGAACCAGTCCAGCAAAAGCTTTGAGATGGTTCCAGATGGCGTGGCGGGATATCTGTTGAGCAATGGCAATCCAACTGCAAATCCGATTCGGGTGTACCTCACCGGCGAAACAGAATTTCGCGATGGATTTTCCAGTATGGACGACCTGGCTGCCACAGGAAATACAGTCGTCCGGGTGGTGGGACTGGTGCTCGAAGATCCCATGACTGGCAAGCCGATCCTGGTGGGCCGGTATATGGATAAGACTGGCAATACAGATAAAGGCGACAGCTAAACGCTGTTCGACTACCGCAGGTTTGGCCACGGAGATGTCCTCTTCGTGGCCATGCTATTTTCCTGAAAAATCCCGCGCTGCGCCATAGACATCCGGGGCCGTTTGTTAGAGGATTTTCTTGTCGTTCGGGAAGGTCCACTGGTGTCGCGAATAAAATTCTCTTGTGCGGTCCTCGCTGTTGTCCTCGCTCTGCCGGTCTCTCTCCGCGCCCAAAGTCCTTCCTGGCGTCCACCGATTACAGGAATCGCGAAGGTTGCAGTGTATGCGTCCGACATGGCCCAGTCCAGGCATTTCTATGGGGATTTTCTCGGGTTTGTTGAGGACCGAGACGGCGGACCATCGGCCACGCAACAGTATCGCGTGGGTCCACTGCAATCGATCGAGGTCGATCCTCTACTGAAAGGCATGGCCAACCACCTGGAATATGTGGCCTTCGCCACGCCGGATGTGGTTGCGCTTCGCCGTTACCTGCTTGGCAAACATGTTGCAGTTGCGGGAAATATCCAAGAGCAGGCGGACGGCACGCAGTTTTTCTGGATGAACGACCCGGAAGGACACCGGATTGAATTTATTCAGGCAACAACTAAAGCGCGTCTGGTTCCGATCATTCAAATCCAGGGAAAGCAAATTTCCCGGCATGTTCTTCATGCCGGTTTCATCGTGCACGACCGCGCCGCAGAGGACCATTTCTATCGCGATGTGTTGGGCTTTCACGAGGCATGGCACGGCGGCATGAAGGACGGCACGACCGATTGGGTGGACATGCAAGTGCCGAATGGAAGCGATTGGATTGAATATATGCTGCATGGAGCATCTGCGCCATCGCCGCAGGAAAGCGGCGTGCTCAACCATTTTGCGCTGGGCGTGGCGAGCATTCAGAAGACCGCTGAATTTCTGCAACAGCGGGGGTGGCATCCTTCCCAGCGGGAGCACGCGCAGATGGGCCGCGATGGAAAATGGCAACTGAACCTCTACGACCCCGATGGCACGCGCGTGGAGTTGATGGAGTTTCGGCCTGTCCAGACGCCCTGCTGTTCCCCATACACGTTGCCAGTGCCGCACGGACCGCAGTAGTCAGGAGCAAATCTTATGTTGACTTGGACGCGAAGAAATTTTCTGCGTGGAATTTCTCTGGGAGTTCCGGCGCTTTCTTTGAGCAGGTTTGCCTTTGCGGGCGCTCGCCAGCCGCTTGGGGTGCAGCTCTATACGGTGCGCAATCTGGCGGAACAGGACCTTCCTGGCGTGCTGGCGCAGATACGCAGCATCGGCTATGAGGAAGTGGAGACCTACTGGAACGTCTATTCGCACCCAGCGCATCAACTGCGGCAGATGATTCTCGATCATGGGCTGCGTGTGCCGAGCGGCCACTTCGACTACGACGGCTTCGACCGGAAGCTGGATTATGCCAACGAACTCGGCGTCCGATACATGATCTGCCCCATGCTGCCGAAAAACATGTGGAATTTTGTGGAAGGATTTCAGCGGGCAGCGGACCAGTTCAACCAATGGGGCGAGAAGACGCGGGCGCTCGGGATGCGCTTCGCATTTCACAATCACGATTACGAATTTCAGCAATTCGGCAGCAAAACGGGTTTCGATGTGCTGATGGAGCGCACCGATCCAAAGCTGGTGGAGTGGGAGATGGATTGTTACTGGGTCACGCAGGCGGGCCAGGACCCGGTGGCCATGCTGCGGAAGTATCGAGACCGCATCCGGCTGCTGCATCTGAAAGACCGTAAGCCGGGCTACCCGACCTCCCATAAACTGGATGCGGCTGCGGAGCACTTTACCGAGGTGGGAACGGGGAGCATCGACTGGAAGAAGGTCCTGGCCGTCGCGCACCAGCAGGGCATCCGTTATTACTTTGTCGAGCAGGACACGACGACGCTGCCGCCGATGGAGAGCTTGCAGATCAGCTATCGCAACCTGCGGAAGATCATGGGCCAGGTTTGAATGTAACTAATTGCAATACAAATTGTTACAGGAAAATTTTTAGGGCGATTCCCTGCCAATCTTTCCCGGCGGGGGTTTGCATCCTTTACGCGAATGAGAGCATCAATTAAGTTGACAGTGATACACTCAACTGCGATACTAGCAAAATAGGAATCTGTCTGCAAAGCCAGGCAAAAAACGAGGGCATGATGGGAAAAATTATAGGAATTGACTTAGGAACTACCAATTCGGTCGTCGCGGTGATGGAAGGCGGCGAGCCGAAGGTGATTCCCAACGAAGAGGGTGGCCGGACCACGCCGTCCGTGGTTGCGTTTACCAAAAGCGGCGAACGGCTGGTAGGCCAGGTGGCCAAGCGGCAGGCGATCACCAATCCAGACAACACAATCTATTCGATCAAGCGCTTTATGGGCCGCCGCTTCAATGAAGTGAACGACGAGATGAAGATGGTCCCTTATAAGGTGAAGCAGCAGGGCGACCATATCGTTGTGGAGGCGCAGGGCAAGGACTACACGCCGCCGGAAATCTCGGCGATGATCCTGCAGAAATTGAAAAAGGCCGCGGAGGATTATCTCGGCCAGTCGGTGACGGAAGCCGTCATTACCGTGCCTGCGTACTTTAACGATGCGCAACGGCAGGCGACCAAGGATGCGGGCAGAATTGCCGGCCTGGACGTCAAGCGCATCGTGAATGAACCGACGGCGGCGGCGCTGGCCTACGGGCTCGACAAGAAAAAGGACGAGACCATCGTCGTGTATGACTTTGGCGGCGGCACGTTCGACGTGTCGGTGCTCGAAGTAGGCGAAGGCGTCATTGAAGTGAAGTCCACCAATGGCGACACGCATCTTGGCGGCGACAACATCGACCAGCGAATTGTGGAATGGCTGATTGACGAGTTCAAGAAGGATGAAAGCCTGGATCTGCGCGCCAAGGGCAATGAAATGGCGCTGCAACGCCTGAAAGACGCGGCGGAAAAGGCCAAGATCGAGCTTTCCACAACCATGGAAACCGAGATCAACCTGCCCTTCGTCACGGCGGACGCGACCGGACCGAAGCATCTGGTGAAGAAGCTGACGCGCGCCAAGCTCGAAAGCCTGGTGGACGATCTCCTCCAGCGTTCCATTGGACCGTGCAAGCAGGCGCTGAAGGACGCTGGCATCGAGGCGAGCAAGATCGATGAAGTGGTGCTGGTCGGCGGCCAGACGCGCATGCCGAAGATCCAGCAGATTGTGAAAGATTTGTTCGGCAAGGAGCCGCACAAGGGCGTCAACCCGGATGAAGTCGTTGCCATTGGCGCGGCCATCCAGGCGGGTGTGCTGGGCGGCGAGGTGAAGGACCTACTGCTGCTCGACGTTTCTCCGCTGACGCTGTCGATTGAGACGCTGGGCGGCGTGGCGACCCCGATGATTCCGCGCAACACTACCATCCCGACCAAGAAGACGGAGACGTTTTCGACGGCGGCGGACAGCCAGACTGAGGTGGAAGTGCATGTGTTGCAGGGCGAGCGGCCGCTGGCCAGCCAGAACCGCACGCTGGGCAAGTTCAAGCTGAGCGGGATTCCTCCGGCGCAGCGTGGCGTGCCGCAGATTGAAGTGACGTTCGACATCGACGCGAACGGCATTTTGAACGTGACCGCCAAGGACAACGCGACGGGTAAGGACCAGAAGATCACGATCACGTCGTCTTCCGGTTTGAGCAAGGAAGAAGTGGAGCGCATGGCGAAGGACGCCGACGCGCACGCGGCGGAAGACAAGGCCAAGCGGGAAGAGATCGAGGCGCGCAACCAGCTCGACGGTCTGGTCTACAACATTGAAAAGATGTTGAAGGACAGCGGCGACAAGGTGGCGTCCGGCGACAAGACGGAAGTGGAAGGCGCGCTGGCGGAGGCGAAGAAGACGCTGGAAGGCTCGCCGAGTCCAGCGGAACTGAATGCGGCGCGGGAGAAGCTGACTGCGGCTTCGCACAAACTGGCGGAGGCGATGTATAAAGCCAACGCCGCTGCGGGTGGAGCGGGTGTGCCGGAAGGCGCTCCGACAGCAGGCGAGCCGGAAGCCGAGGCGAAGAAGGACGAAGGCGTGATCGACGCCGAGTATGTCGATGTCGAGGACAAGAAATAGAAATCGAGATCGCAAGTACGGCAAGCGGTGGAATTAAATTCCCAGTGAATGGAGGGCGTCCTGAGAAACAGCGGGACGCCCTCAACGCCTATAAAGGGGTGAATGATGACGGACACAGTATGGCAGTGCGAGCAACTGCGCGCGGGCAAGGTCTACAGCAAGGAGATATTCCAGACGCAGGCGGAAGCGGAAGAATTTGTAGCGAAGATGGCGCGCGTGGCCCCGGACATTTTCTGCCGTATCGAGCCGATCGATGTGGAGAAGGTTTGGAACTGAGGGTTTATGAACGTAAAACCGGGTTGGGTGTACATTCTCGTGGGAAAGGACCGGGACGCTGTACACGGGAGTCACCAGCGACTTGTATCGGAGGGTGCTGGAGCATCGCGAGAAAATCCGGCCAGGTTTTGCGGCGAAGTATGATTGCAACCGGCTGGTGTTTTATGAGGAATCGGGAGCCATTGGGGTTTCCATCGACCGCGAGAAACAGATCAAAGGATGGACGCGGGCGAAAAAGATCGCGCTGATCGAAAGTTTGAATCCTGAATGGAAGGATTTGGCGGAAGGTTGGGGAAAGCCGATGGAAATTCCAGAGAACCGATAGGGAAGTTGTGGCGCTGGGTTTTGTCTGGATTCTTCACTGCGGTCGCTCGCTACAGCGAGCGACCTTCATTCAGAATGACTCAGCGCTGGAATATATCGATAGAACCAAAGAGGAGTCATTCTGAGGTCGCCCGTGGCGACCGAAGAATCCAGAGAATGATGGATGATGGGTTGCATTACGGGGACTGAATGAATTGTTTGCACCATATCGTCTATTGGCTGTTTCCATCCGGCGCGGCCGTGGCCGAATGGGTCGCAGCGATAGCGACTGGATGCCTCGTCGGAGCAGGCTTTATTCAATTGAAGGCGATTCGGAAGGGAGCCGAAGAGCAAAGACAGCGCTGGAGGCGCGAGGACGCAATTCGTGCAGAGGAGAATAAGCCCAAAGCTGCATTCGGGTTCTCAGACTGTCTTAAATGCAATCTAAAATTATCTTGCGCAAATCTGGGAACAGTCGGTTTTCTTGTTACGGGGATGCAGATTCTTCCTCTGCTCGGAGATCGAGAGAAAATTTTGTTCGGTAAAGCGGCTGAAATTTTCGTTCCTGTAGGAGAAGAGAAGCAAGTGACTTTCGATGCCTTTAAATATCGAGAAGTGCATAACCGATTGACAGAAATTCTCAACGCTCCTTTGCGTAGTAGGCATTTGGGAATTAAATTGATTCTTCAAGGCCCAGTGGAAACGGCGGAAACAAATTTGGAGGCATATAGAGTCCATCAATACCCGGATGACGGAAGGTCACTCTACAGCTTCAATAGTTGGCGCACGATAGCTCCGCCTGTGCAGGGCAGTGACAGACGCTTTGATGGAGTCCCGAAGAATGAGTTCGTAACATGCCCCAAATGCAAAAATCCCTATACCGTTGATCTAGCTGCTAATCTCGGCATTGTATTTCCAGTGGGGGACTGCGGGACTGTGTTTGAGGCAGGGAGAAATAAAATGGCTGATGTGACGCGAGTTTCGGTGCAAAGCTGTCCAACACACACCCTTCCAAAAGTAGAAGAGTAGAACTTCTGCGTCACTATAACGTTCTCCGTGATACGCTGAACGTGTGATCCGGTCATTCACCGATGAAGAAATAGAAAAGCTATTTTTTACTGGGATGAGCAGAAAGTTTGGACGCATCGCGCGCGTTGCGCTCTGTAAACTGAACATTCTGGATAATACCCGGCGCTTGGACGATCTGAAATGCCCAGCCGGAAACCGGCTGGAGGTGCTGCGCGGCGATCGGCTGGGCCAATACAGCATTCGGGTCAACGATCAATACCGCATTTGCTTTCGCTGGCAAAACGGCGAGGCTTGGGACGTAGAAATCGTCGATTATCGCTAGGAGAGAACCAATGTCTATACCTCGAAAAACAACGGAGAGAATGCCGCCGATGCACGCTGGCGAAATTCTGCGGGAAGAATTCATGAAGCCATTGGGACTCAGCTCTAACCGGCTCGCAATGGAATTGCGCGTGCCTGCGACGCGCATCTCGGAGATTGTAAACGAAAGACGAGGTATTACGACCGATACCGCGCTTCGGCTCGCAACGTACTTCGGCACCTCCCCAGAGTTGTGGCTAAACTTGCAGGCGAGCTATGAACTTTCCCTCGCGGAGGACAGCTTGCTTCCTACGATCCAGAAAGAAGTGCGTCGGCGCAAAAACGATGCTGAACATACAAGTGCGAGCCGCATGAAACGCAGCGCATAATTGAAATAAACCAATGGCCACGAAGACCAAAGATTATTACGGCATTCTCGGAGTGAAAAAGACGGCGTCGGCGGAGGAGATCCGCAAGGCGTTCCGCAAGCTGGCGCGTAAATATCATCCCGACGTCAACCCCGGCGATAAAAAGGCCGAGGAAAAGTTCAAGGAGATGTCGGAGGCCAACGACATCCTGAGCGACCCGAAGAAGCGGAAGATTTACGACCAGCTTGGTTTCTACTCCGACAACATCGACCC
Organism: Acidobacteriaceae bacterium; assembly: GCA_027306695.1. Lineage (GTDB taxonomy): Bacteria > Acidobacteriota > Terriglobia > Terriglobales > Acidobacteriaceae > JAKAAZ01. Next base: position 21,735 of record DAHUZH010000012.1, on the reverse strand, counting down.
GGCGGCGGCGGAAGCTGCGGCGCAGGGTGGCTATGGATTCCGTGGCGGCGCGGGACAAGGCCAGCCGCATGCTCGCGGCCCGGTCGATTTTGAAGGCTTCGACTTTTCCGACTTCGCCAGCGGCGCGCAGCGTGGAGCGCATCCGGGACAGAGCGCCGGTGGCTCGTCTTCCTGGGGAGGGTTCCGCGATATTTTCTCCGGGGTCTTCAACGGGGGCCAGCGGGAGTCCGGTGCGCAGCCTGGCCCACAGCCGGGAAGTGACCTGGAATATCAGGTCAACGTGGATTTCTGGACGGCGATTCGCGGCGGCTCATTGCGTTTGCAGATCACGCGCCAGGTGGTCTGTCCCACTTGTCACGGCGCGGCATCGAGCGGCGGCGACATGATCTGCCCGGAGTGCAGCGGCAGCGGGCAGGTGACGCAGATGGGCGGACGGATGAAGTTCAACATCCAATGTCCGCGCTGCGGTGGCAGCGGCCATATTCAGCAGGAGTGTCCCACCTGTCATGGACAGGGCACGGTGGCGCGCACGGAGACCGCCGAATTTCGCATCAAGCCCGGGACGCGCGATGGGCAGCGCATCCGGCTGGCAGGCAAGGGAAACGCGGGTGTGCGTGGTGGAGCTGCCGGCGATCTGTACCTGATTGTGCGCATCGATCCGCATCCGGTGTTCACCCGCAAGGGCGATGACATTTATGTGACCGTCCCGGTTACAGTTGCCGAGGCCGCGCTGGGCGCGAAGATCGAAGTGCCGACCATCGACGGCCGCGCGCATTTGAAGATCCCTCCGGGCACGCAGACGGGGCAGAAGCTGCGCATGCGTGAAAAAGGCGTCACCTCCGCGGCGAATGAAGCACAGCGCGGCGACCAGATTGTTGAAGTGAAGATCGCCGTGCCGAAGGTGCAGGATGAGCGCTCCAAGGAAATTTTGCGGGAGCTGGCGCGGCTGAACCCAGAAGACCCACGGACAGAATTATTTTCGCAAGTGTAATTTTTCTGCAAGATGTGGCTTACTTGCAGGGGCCAGTGCGGTGCGCCTCGGCCTGGACGTGTACGGAGGTCACTTCGGGCGCGTGCCCGGCGTAGACCGTATTGGTCTTGTTGGTTCCTGTTGCGGTAAAGCTGTCGCCATCGTGGGAGAACTTTTCGATCACGTCGGACTCAATGCGGGAAGTGAGCAAATCTTCGTCGTAGTGGCAGACCACTCGGACCCGTATGCCGCCTTGCGCTGGGGTGATTTTCGGTGCATTGCATAGTAGGCCGGCCTGTTTTCGTTTCCAGAAGTCCGCTTGTCCTTTGGCACATACGTTCGTGAGGGAGGTCACGGTCCTGCCGGTTGCCATGGTGGTGACTGAGTTGATTTCCCATGCTCCGGGGTGGAAGTTGGGGGCAGGCTGCTGGGCCAGAACGGACAATCCACAAAGCAACGGTACTGCGGACAGAGCAAGAAGTTTTCTCATGGCTCGCCTCGACCCATAAGGCTAGCACGCCGCAAGGCTTCTCATTCGATCGCAGTAAAGTGACCTGGCAGGAAAAAGGCAAGCTCGCGCGCGACATGATCATCGACAAGGTCTACACCAACAACAGCGACCTGACGCCGGCCGCCATCCTCACGCCACAGCAGCAACAGCAGGCGCATGTCTGGGTCGGAGACCAGAAGGTGCGGATGATGGACATTCCGCAGCAGGTCGCTGCGCAGGGGAGTCAGGCGATCCGGGCCGCCGGACTGCCCGGCACCCAAGCCCAGATCGCCGCGTGGTGGCTCAAGAAAGGGAAATCGATGCAGTGACGGCGTGTGACGCCGGTCATCCGACGGAGCGGATCTCCGCCATAAGGTCCTGGGCGTCGGTGTCGTACTCCGTCTGCGTCGAATACCCTCGTTTGACGAGTTCTTTAGCGGTGAGGTGCCAGAGTCGCAACATGTCTCACCCGACGATTGACAGTCGCCCGCGGTATACGTGCTCGTGCCCACTCTGCAGATTTCTGGTCAGGACGTTGAAGATCAAGATGAGGGCCAACTGGTCCGGCTTGAGACCGCCGATACGGATCGAATATACGGTTCTGTCCGCGTTCTTGGCCAATGCAAGTGCTTGTTCCATGACTGCGTCCATGCATAGTCCATTGTCGGCGCGAAGAAGTGAGTCGATGTCCTCGCAGGTGATCCGCACCTCAAATGGCGGAAAGAAGTGCCAAAACGCTTTTGCAAGCCTCAACGTATTCCCTTTCCGTAGGTGTGGGATGGATTTCGGTCGGCAGAACGCGAATTATATCGCAGGAGTTGAAACTTGAGTAGTCCAGTCATAGGGTTGAGCACTGCGCAGCAGATGCCGGGGGATGACGGTCAGGCTTCGGCGCGGGCGAACGCGAATGGGGCGCAGTCGGCTTCCGATCAGGACATTGTCCAGCAGATGATCGCGGACGGGTCGATGCCCGATGTGGCGGCAGATCCTCCCAGCCCGGCGCCGATGCGGGCGGTGGTTGCGGCGGCTGCGACGACCAATCCCGATGTGGCGGCGCGTACGCAGCGCCATAGGAATGCGTTTGCTGTGCGATGCATCAGGGCTTGGCGGGGGCCGTCGTGCAGGGGCCGGTCCTATTGCCCTGGCCCTTCATCTGAATGTTCATGATCATCGGCGGCCGTCCTGGAATTGTAGTGCTCGATGTACTGGTCCCGGATTCCGTATACGATTCACCATCGCTGGAGAAATGGGTCATCATGTCGATGTGCATTTCCGTCACTACCTGTCCGGTCGCGGCCTTGCAATGCATCTGCACATGCACGCCGTCCGCAACGGGGGTGAACTGGATCGGATCGCAGGTCTGGCCCGGACGTTTCTGCTGCCACGCATCCTGCGGGTCCTTGGCGCATACCTGCATTTCGGTGTTCATGGGTTTGCCGTTGTTCAGCACCATGGTGACATTGATCTTCCACTCGCCGGGCTTAAACGGGACATTCGGTTTCTGGGCCAGCGCCGCACAGGCACACAGTCCGGCCATGGACGAGACTGCAAAGACGTTCATGAATGCCCGCATGGTGCGGAATTCTAGCACAAAGTATGTACAGTAGTCGCAGGGAATTGCGTTAAGCTAAAGGGAAGAAGACGATGGCGACCAAACGTAAGTCCAAAGGCGCGTATATGATCTCCTCGGTTGCCGAGATGTACGGCATCCATCCGCAGACGCTGCGCCTGTATGAACGCGAGGGCCTGCTGAAGCCGTCGCGCACCGAGGGCAACACGCGGCTGTATACGGAAGAGGACCTGGAGCGGCTGGAATTCATCCTGAACCTGGCCCGCGATCTGGGCGTGAACATCGCCGGCATTGCCATCGTCCTGCAGATGCGCGAGCGTATGGAAGAAATGAACCGGCAGATGCAAAGTTTTGTCGATTATGTGCGTACTGAAATGTTGACGCGCGCGCAATCGGGCAGCTTTTCGTCGGAGCCGGGCCTGGTTCCGCTGCGCCGGCCAATCATCGTACCGGTGTCGCAGCGTGACGCAAAGAAGCGCCCATAAGATTGGGTGCTGCCGCGATCCGTACTCAAAAAAATTTCCGCAACGCCGGTCCCTCCACTTCGGTCGGCATGACAACTTTGGGCGGTGAATGAGCGAACCCTCCCCACTACAATCCCTGCAAGGTTTTCTCCCGGCAATTCGTCCTTCCGGTATTCTGTCCTCTGCGATTCCTGTCCTGAAAATTCATGGAAAAACTGCTCGATTTCGTGCTGATGGTGGGCCTGTTTGGGCTGCTCACCTCGACGGTGTACACCGCGATGGTGCTGGTGGCGGTGGCGAGGTTTGCGCGGCGTGGGCGTGCTGTCAGGGTTGGCGATTTTCTGCCGCCTGTGAGCCTGCTGAAACCCTTGCATGGCGCGGAGCCGGGGCTGGAAGCGTATCTGGCCTCTTTTTTTGAACAGGATTATCCGGCGTACGAGCTTCTCTTCTGTGCCCGCCACGCGGACGATGCCGGGCTGGCAGTCGCCCGGCGCGTGGCCGCGCGCTATCCAAAAGTGACAGCACAGTTTCTTACCAGCGGCGAGCCGACCATGCCGAACGCGAAAATTCTGTCGCTGGAACGCATGGCGCAGGCGGCGCGACACGACATTCTCATCATCAGCGACAGCGATGTCCGCGTGCAGGCGAATTATGTGCGCGAAGTGGTTGCGCGATTTGCGGACCCGCGTGTGGGTGCGGTGACTTGCCTGTATCGCGGCGTTGCTGCGCAGGGCGGTCTGTGGTCGCGCATCGAGGCAGCGGCCATGTCGGTCGAAATGAGTGCGGGCGTGCTGGTGGCGGACATGCTGGAAGGGATGAAGTTTACCCTGGGTCCGACCATGGCCGTGCGCCGCTCCTGCCTGCGGGAGATCGGCGGGTTTCTGCCCATGGGCGACTACTGCGCGGACGATTTTCTGCTGGGAAACCGCGTGGCCGAACGGGGACATAGCGTAGTGCTGTCGCAGCATGTCATCGACCATGTTGTGCTGCATGCGGACTTCTGGCCGTCCATGCAGCACCAGGCGCGCTGGATGAAAAGCACGCGATTTTCGCGGCCTAAAGGGCACTTCGGCACGGCGCTTACTTTCAGCGTTCCCTTTGGCATGCTGACTGCCGCAGCCGCCTTTGCGTGGCACGGACCGCATTGGATATGGCTGGCGACGGGTGCGCTGGTTTGGAGCATCGGAACGCGAATGCTGCTGGCCGCGGCGGTGAGTCGAAGCGTGGTGCGGGAAAAATCCCTGGGACAGAGTGTGCTGCTGTATCCGGTGCGCGACCTGTTGGCCATTTTTTTCTGGGCGGCCAGCTATGGCAGCCGCAAAATCCTGTGGCGGAATGAAACCTATCTGCTGGAAAAAGGTGGGCGCATGCGTCGAGCGGATTCCAAAGCTGCTCCTGAAGTAAAAATGTGAAGAGGCAGAGCTACGAAAATGTTCCAGACCCACAATGCCTTCGCATGGCTGCAATCCCTCCTGCAAGTGCAAACGCGCTGGTGTAGAAATGGAACATGAACAGCTCCATTTCTCGCTGGCCCATTTATTTTCTGCTCGGGCTGTTGCCTCTAACCGTGGCCCCACTGGCTAGGGCGCAGCAGATTACTTTGCACGCGCGCATCAACCTGGTACTGGTTCCTACGCTGGTGGAAAGCAAGACGGGTGAGCCGGTATTCAACCTGGGGGCAAAAGATTTCCTGGTAAAAGACAACGGTGTCGAGCAGAAGATCCATCTCGATACGGAGACGGACCAAGCGCCGATATCGATTGTGGTGTTGGTACAGGTGGGCGGATCGGCGGTCCGTGAATTTGAAAAATATGAGGGCCTGCCAACCATGGTGGATGCGCTCGCCGGGAATACGCAGCACCGCATTGCCGTGGTGGAATTCGACAGCCAGCCGCGAATGTTACAGGACTTTACCAGCGATTCCGATGTTGCAAAGCAGGCGATTTACTCCATTCAACCTGGAGATGACGGAGCGGCCATCCGGGATTCCGTCTGGTATGCCGTGGACATGTTGCAGGACGAGCCGCAGCAAAACCAGCGCGTGATCCTGCTGCTGAGCGAGACGCGCGACCACGGCAGCCGAACGCCGATCCAGGACGTGGTCCGCAAAATTGGCAGAAGCGATGTTGTGGTCTATAGCCTGACCTTCAGTCCGGGCCGGGGCGACCTGATGCAGGACCTGGCTAACCCGGCGTGGACGGGCGCGCTGCTCAATCCTGTGCCAGCGTTGGCCATGGCCGTCCAGGCGTTCCGAAAAAACACGGCATCGGCAATCCCGAGAATGACCGGCGGCCAATATCTGAGGTTCAACAAAGGAAAGCAGCTCGACAGTGAAATGGGCATGCTGGCCAATCAGGTGCATAATCGCTACATCCTGAGTTTTCAGCCATCGGACCCGAAACCGGGCCTGCATGTGCTGAGCGTAGAGTTGCGGCAGCCGCTGGAAGCGCGCGTACTTGCCCGGACGAATTACTGGGCGGCCAGCCAGCCGGGTAGCACGGAAGAAGAAAACCCTCCACCGGGCACTCCCTGATGTAAAGATGATGCTTTTTCCGGATTCGAGCATCAGAAGGAGTGCGAAGCATTGAGAGTGACCCATGCACACCACCGTTGAAATGTTCTTACACTATGGCTACCTGGTTTTGTTTGGCTGGGTATTGCTGGAGCAGCTCGGAGTTCCTTTGCCGAGCACTCCCATCCTGCTGACTGCCGGGACCCTGACGGTTACCCACGAGATGAGCATGCCGGACATTTTGATTGCCGTGATGCTGGGAGCAGCCATTGCGGATTCCACATGGTTTTATCTCGGAGGGCGCTATGGAGGAGGACTGACCCGGTGGATTTGCAGGTTTTCTCTGGAAGCGGCTTCGTGCATCCGAAAAACGGAAGACATGTTGACCCGGCATGGTTCCATTTCGCTGTTGATTGCGAAATTTGTCCCAGGCCTGAACACGATGGCGGCTCCGCTGGCCGGCCAAAGTAAGCTGGGATACCGGGTTTTTCTGCTCTACGATATGGCGGGTACTTTACTGTGGGCCACGACCTTTGTTCTGGCCGGACGCTTCTTTGGCGATGCTGTTGTCCATGACCGTTCGATATGGCACTGGCTGGCCAGTTCCGCTGCTGGACTCGTGGTCCTGGTGGTGCTGGGAATGGTGTTCTATCGGGTGTTTCGGCAGCAGGCGTTCCTGCGCAAAATCCGTACCCTGCGCATTGACCCAAGCGAACTGAAAGCCATGATGGACCGCGGCGAAAGCGTCTACATTGTCGATCTTCGTCATCCACTGGACATCCTGCCCGATCCACGCATCCTGCCCGGCGCCGTGCGATTGCAGCCGAGCGAATTGATTGCACGCAATGCCGAAATTCCACGCGACCGGGACGTGGTGCTTTATTGCACCTGCCCCAGCGAAGCCACCAGCGCCAAAGTCGCCCTGACGATGCGCCGGTTTGGCGTGGAGCGAATCCGCCCGTTGCGCGGAGGCTTCGATAGCTGGAAGGAAGAGGGCTATCCGTTGGTGGAAATTCTTGAACCCATCGTGACTCACCCTTGAGCGTGTTGTTTCGCCAGCCCTGACTGGCGTGCTTGCATCCAAAAATAGAATTTCATGCGGTCCGATTGCCGTTCATCGCCTGTTTACAAAGGGCTGCTAGCCTTACGTGTACGCGCATGCGTTGTGGCCGTCCGATAACGAGGCGTTAGTGCGTTTTATTTTTCTACAAAGAACGGCAGGTTCTTTCCCATTGCGTCCGCTTGGATTATCCAGACAATTTGGGAAACTGGTGTAGGTTGGGATATACGCTGGAATTGAAGGAAATAAATGCACATGAACTTGGGAGAATTGTAAGTGGGAGCGGGAATCGAAGTGAAAGATCTGAATGCATGGTATGGGAGCACCCATACCATGCACGATATCCATCTGACGGTTCCCGCCAATCGCGCCACGGCATTGATTGGGCCCTCCGGCTGCGGTAAATCCACGTTCGTCCGCTGCCTGAACCGGATGCATGAAACCAACCCGATCGCGCGGGTGACAGGCCTGGTGAAACTTGGCGATCTGGACATTTATAACGATGCAGCGCCGGTCGCCATTCGCCGCCGGATCGGCATGGTGTTCCAGCGCGCCAATCCCTTCCCGACCATGTCCATTTATGACAATGTTGCCAGTGGGTTGCGGTTGGGGGGATTTGTAAGGCGCAAACAGATCGACGAAATTGTCGAGCGTAGTCTGCGCCGCGCTGCCTTGTGGGACGAGGTGAAAGATGTATGGAAGCGCAAGTCGGGTGCGAGCATTTCTGGAGGACAACAACAGCGTCTCTGCATCGCGCGCGCGCTGGCCATCGACCCGGAGGTGTTGCTGATGGACGAACCGGCGTCGGCGCTGGACCCAATCTCCACCTCCAAGATTGAAGACCTGATTTTTGAGTTGAAGGCCGATTACACCATCGTGATTGTGACGCATAATATGCAACAGGCGGCGCGCGTTGCGGAGATGACAGGGTTCTTTCTCAACGGGTATCTTGTGGAGTTCGATGCAACGACGAAAATTTTTACCAACCCGGCGGACAAGCGCACGGAAGACTACATAACAGGCAGGTTCGGATGACACGCACCCGGTTCCATCAAAATCTCGACGACCTGAAAGAAAAGCTGCTGGTGATGGCTGGAATGGCGGAGCAGGCGATCCAGCGTGCCATGGAGGCCTATAGGGTGGGCGACCTGTCGATCTGCGATCTGGTGGTGCGGTCGGAGCCGGCCATCAATCGCATGGAGCGCGACATCGACCAGAGGGCGCTCGACCTGCTGGCCATGGAACAGCCGATGGCCATCGATCTGCGCTTTATTTTGGCTGTGATTAAGATCAACGCGGACCTGGAGCGCGTGGGCGACCAGGCGGTGAACATTGCGGAACGTGTACGAGACATGCATAATCTGCCGCCGGTTGAGCTGCCTGTCGATATTCCCAGGCTGGCCACGATGGCTGCAACCATGGTGCGGCATGCACTTCAGGCATTCATCGACGCCGATCCGGCGATGGCGGAAAAAGTTCTTTTGATGGATGACGAAGTGGACGAGATGAACCGCGCGGTGTACGGAGCGCTGGCCCGCAGCATTGAAACCATGCCGCAGCACTCGCAGTCGGCATTGAATGTGCTGCTGATCGCGCGCAACCTGGAGCGCGTCGGCGACCATGCGACGAACATTGCGGAGGACGTGATCTTCTGGGTGCGCGGCGCCGACGTTCGCCACCATCTGCACACGGCGAGCTAAAGAAAATTGATGGTCAGCATAGCTGGATGTCAAAAGAGTCATTCTGAACGGAGGTCGCCGCGGCGACCGGAGTGAAGAATCCAGAGAACATCTACTTGGGTTGCCCCGCTATCATCCTCTGGATTCTTCGCTGCGCTCAGAATGACTCCCATTATTTTCAAAACCAGTATCTGCAAATTTGGTCTAGAGCGCCGCTTTGTAGGGCCACCATGCAAGGTGCGGCAACAGTGGGTAATAGAGACCCAGACGGATCTCCGCGTATTTTGGATATACTGCCTGCGCGATTTCCGCGTACGTCTGCATCTGGTCAGAATACTGTTCGCGTTCGGCAGCCAGGAATGCTTCCAGGTCCCTGCCTCCAAGCGATGCGGTTTTGAAATCTATAATCCACAAACAATCTTCGCCGCTACTCAACGGGGATGCGCCCGCAAGAAACATGCGGTCCACACGCGCTGATCGCAGTACATCTTGATGCAGCGCGGTGAGAGGAATTTCAAAGCCGCCGCTGGAAGCCGAAGGCGTTGGGTGCATGGACAGCAGCCAGCGGCCATGTTTGTCACGAGCGACATGTTGCAGGATGGCCCGAATGCGCGCGGCTTCATTCTGCGCGTCATGCGACTGATGGCCGCTGCGTAGTAGATGGAGCCGGATGGGCTGCTTCATCCGCTCGATGGCTTCGATTATGGCGCTTTCGTTTTTGTTGTTGGCCAGGACATGACTCAGAGGTTCCAGGAATGCGTGGACCACGGTCCCCAAAATGCGCACTTGCCAGGAGCCTTGCGGGCGCGCAAAGGCAGCGCGTTCTTCGCAGGTTGCTTCGAGGACATCAGCGCTGGTTTCCTCCTGCCATTTCGGCGCGGTCATCGGAACATCGGTCAGGGATGACGACGGTTGCCAACCCGAAACCAGCCGACGGAAGTTCGAGAGCGGGATGATCGGAGCGCTCAGCATGCTCGGTGTCTGCATGCTTTCGGCGGCGATCTTTTCCACGATACCTGGGAATGCGTTCCGTGTTTCGCTCGCAGGAGAAGGCATCTCGATAACATTCGAGGCCGGCGTGGGTTGCGGAATTGTCGCGAGTTGGGTGAAGATCGCCTCCGCGACCGGCCATGCGGTGCGCAGCAAGGTTTGCTGCGCTGCCTGAGACAACTCGCCGGACTTGTTTTGTTTGCATTCGGCGAAGAGATGCAGCTCATGTCGAGCGCGCGTACAACCGACATAGAACAGGCGCTTCAACTCGGCGGAGTCGCGCTCCGCGCTTCGCGCGTTGATCCATGCGCCGATGGGTTCCGCTTCCTCCGCAATGTGCTTGATGGGAGAGAGAAGGACCGAACTCCGGGTTGCATCGTCCTCCGTGTGTTCGCTGTCCGCGACCTGCTCCATCCACTGCACCAGCCGAGTATCGTCTCGTCGCGGTGGACGATGCAGACCGGGCAACAGCACGACATCCCACTCGAGACCCTTCGCCTTGAAAAGCGTGAGCACCTCGACTGGAGAATCTTCCGGTGACGCCGATGGCGCAAACAGCTTCTGCATGCGCGCTTCGATCTGCGTGGCGTCCAGCCACGCGCCTTCATTTTCCATCGCGTCCAGCATGCGGAAAAATTCGTTGGCCCCGGCGAGTTCGTTCGTGGACACACACTGCGGGCCGCCCAGCGTGCGCCAGGTGCGTTCGACAAGTGTAGAAATGCGCTGGTGGGCAACCTGCTCCCTGGCGGCTTCAAGCGCTTGCCAGGTGCGGAGCGCGCGTTGCTGGCCATCTGTACTCAGCAAGGCAAGGCGTTTGCGGAGCAGTTCTGGAACCGTCGGCTGGTTCCACTGCGGATCGTCATTGCCGCAGAGTGTGTGCAGATCGGTCAGAGTGAGTCCGCACCACGGAGCACGCAGCGCGGCCAGCCACGCAATGCGGTCCGCGGAATGCAGCAGGCAGCGGGTGATGGTCAGCAGGTCGAGCATGGGCTGGCGGTCCGGCAACGTGTCGAGCTGGATGGCGCGATAAGGAATTCCGCGTCGCCGCATCTCTTCCAAGACCGGAACGACATGATTTCTGGCGCGCGCCAGAATGGCGATACTCGGGAGCCTTCCATCGGCGGCAGTTTGCGCGCGGTGATGCTCAATGACGTCGCAGATCTGACGTGCTTCACGCGCGCATGGATCTTTTTCCGGTTCGGAATCTTCATTTGCACTTTGGCCGGGATAGGCGCGCACCTGCGGATGCCAGAACACGCGCTGAGTTTCCGTCTCGCGATGTGCAGCTTCCGCTGGTTCAAATTGAATTCCGTCGGCATCGACGCCTCCGCCAAAAATCTGTTGGAAGGCATCGTTGACCTGCGCCACCAGGCTTTGATGCGAACGAAAATTTCTAGTCAGGCGAATAGGGTTGAGCGCCACGCCACCCAGCCCTTCGCGGCGCGCGCGGGCGAACAGGCCCACCTCGACATGACGGAAACGATAGATGGATTGCTTCGGGTCTCCGACGAGAAAGACGGTCTGGCTGTGGCCGTCCCAACCCTCGACGAGTTTGCTGAACATGTCGAAATGCGTGATCGAAGTGTCCTGCATTTCATCGACGAGTAGATGCCGGATGGTTGTGCCGAAGGCGAGCGCGAGGCTGCCCGCATCGTCGTCGAGCGCTTGCAGCGCTGCCAGAGAAATTTCTGTAAAGTCTGTGCTACCAGATTCGGCAAAAGTAAATTTCAAATGTGCGATGGCGCGGCGCAGCAGCAGAAAACTGGCGCGCAAAATCTCGCGCTGCTGTTCGGTGTAGCCCGCGGGTGGCAGTGCGAGAAGCGCCTGTAGCTTATAGACAAGAGATTCATCACCAGCCAGCGATTCGACGAGGGTCTTCATTTCCAGCGTGCGGGGAAGTCTGGGAACGAAGCCGATTTTTTTATTGATGCCGCCCGGCAGCCGCAAATCGCAATCCTTTGTCAGGAGCAGTTGCGCAGCAGTTTTCCACGCGGCGAGTTGCTCAAGGTCGCAGTCTGGCACGGCAGAGGAGGGTAGAAGTTCGCGGAAGATGTTTTTATATTCGGAATTCTCCAACTGCCCGGCAGCGTAGTGCGCCAGATCAAACACCTGCACCCAGGTTTTTTCCGGCAGGGACGCGCATGCATCTTCCAGCATGTGGATGGCAAGTTGTTGCAGTAGTGCTTCAAATTTCTCGCGGATGATCGCGTCGATCTCCTCGTCGGAGTGTTCCCGCGCAATAGGAAACACGCGGCCCCATTGATCGCGGCTGCCAAGCATGGCGGCCAACAAATCGATTGCCCGGTCCATGCGGTTGTCGAGATGCAGCAGCAGACTGCGTGCAGCTCCGCGCAGGCGCGCGTCGCGGCCGCCCATTTCTTCCAGGGTAGACTGTGCCGCCTCACGATAAAGTTCCGAAGCGTCGTCGATGGGATGCATCTCCGCGCCGAGCTGCGAGAGCACCGGCAGGCGGCCTGCAATCTCACTGCAAAGAGAATCGATGGTGCGGATGTTGAAACGCTGCGGCTGGCTGGTCAGGTTCCATCCCAGCCTGGCGTCGGTCTCCAGCGCTTCCAGCGCGAATTTGCGGGTTTGCAATTTATGTGCAGCGGCTGGATCAAGCGGCGCGGCAATTTTTGCATCGCGCAAGGATTCCAGAATGCGGTCGCGCATTTCCGCTGCTGCCTTGCGCGTAAAGGTGATGGCCAGCACCTGCTCCGGTTGTTCGACACGCGCCAGCAGGCGCAAAAAGCGCTGCATCAGCAGTTCGGTTTTGCCGGAGCCTGCAGGCGCTTCGACGATCCACGATTGCTCGACATCCCATGCGTGGGCGCGCGCGGATGCATCGCCCGGCACGGGCAGGGAATCGGCAGGTCCGGGAGATGTCTTCGTCTCGTTCATTGATTCTTTATCGTTGAAGGATTTCGCATGTTATTCGTAATTTCCGGGCGGCTGCCGCTCCGCAGTATCCTGTTCTTCCTGCAATGCATTTTCAAAAACCTCCTGCATCTCGCCAATGCGGCACAGCAAGGCTTGCTGGCAGTGGCGGCAGGTCTCGCCCATTTTTTTCGGATCGACGACTGCGACGCCAGCCTGAAAATCTTCCGCCAGTGCGGTCAAAGTTTTGCTCCATGTCTCCAACTGTGCCTGCATCTCTTCAGGAGAGAGTGCGGCTGGATCAAACTTCGTTTTGACGCGCGTTTTTTCCGGGGCGGTTTCAAAGATGGATGGAAGGGAACTGACAACAGTGAATTCCACCTTGCGCGCATGCAGCCCCGCGAAGGCGACACCCGCCAGCGGCCGCTCGGCTGAGGACGCCTGATTGCGCAGCACGGCGTAGGTCGGCATCTGCGGCTGGTCGGGCCGTTCCCCTTCGCAGTCTTTCCGTTTCACCGGGCCGGTCTTGTAATCGATCAACGCAATTCCTTCCTTCACTGCGTCGATGCGATCGATGCGACAGCTCAACTCGATACCTGCGAGTTGGGCGTGCTCCAACTTGTTTTCCGTTTCCACTATCGTAAATTCCGGGCGTTGTTTTTCTATTTCGAGCCATGCCAGCAGACGCGCTTCCATGCGCTCCGCTTCAATCTCCAGCAGCGTTTGTTGCCATGACTCGTGCGCGTTTTCGACGAACTCTGCCAGCGCAACGCGAATGTGTCCGCGCAGCATCTGGCTGTGTTGCTCCGTCGAGCTGGCCAGCAGGTTTTTTTGCGACGCCATCTCATTCCAGAATTTCTGCAATACCTGATGCAGGATGCTGCCTTGTGCCGATGCGGAAAGTCCTGTGCCAGGTTCCGCGAGGGGGCGCGTGCCCAGCCGCAACTCCGCAAAGGCGCGAAACGGACACGCGGCTTGCAGCCGTAGAAATTCCACGCCACCACGCACCGCGCGCGCATCGAACGCAACCGCAGGCTCCTCGTAGACATTTTCAAGCACAATGGATTCTGCGGGCCACATGCGCGGCTGCTCCGGCAGAAATTCTTCTACAGTTTGCAACGGAACATCCGGTAGAATTTCGCGCACGAACGGAGACAGCAACACCTCGCGGTTGGGGATGTGTGTGCTGGCGGTGGCCGGATCGCTTTCCTGCAAGGCGAAACTGAAGACGACCTTTCTGCCGGATTCAACAATTCGTTTGGTCACGCGGTGCGCGAAGGCGTAATCGGCAGTATGGTCGGCGTAGGGCATGTGGGCTTCGCGCTGCAAGCTCCACGGGAGGAACGGCTGTGCCCGGCCATGGGGCGGCCACGCGCTGGTCTGCGCGTTCAACCACCACACAGAGTCGAACAAGAGCCCCGCCGATTCAGTGACGCCGAGAATCTGCACGGGCGCATTTCTGCTTTCCAGTGCAAACAAAGTGTTCGCAGACATGTGCTGAAGTTTTTCAAGCACCGCCGAAAGTTGTACTGGCCCAGCGACAAGATTCAGCGACGAAAGCTCGTTCAACAGCGTGCTCCAGCGTTGCAGTAGTTGATAGTCCGCACTGTCAACCGCTTGCAGCAAATGCCAATCGGCGGTGAGGAGCAGATCCTCGATCGTCTCGCGCCATTCAGCGAAGGAGCGTGGCCGCTCCAATGCGCGGCTTTGGACGATAGCGAACAGCCGCTCGATAGTGCGACGCAAGGGTGCAAATTCTTCACGATTTCCAGCTTGCAGGAACCATTGCCGGAACGCAGCGAGCGCTACCGGACCACCCAGTTGAAAGTCGCGGTCGCGGAATTTTCGATCTAATCTTGCGCGAGCGTCCTGCGACCCAGAACTGAAACTTCCGTGGACCACCAGCCAGGAGATTTCTTCCACCGGTATCGGTCCCTGCAACCATCGCAGACATGCCAGTGCCGTGCGGATCGGCGTTAGAAGATGCGTGGGCGTGCCGAGAGAAAATTCGTACGGCAGAGTGGTACGCGGTGCGCGAACGTCGAGCGAAGTGGGCGCGAGGATGCGTCGAAAGGTCGCGTCGATCTGGTCCCGCATGGCAGCGAGTGCCGGCACTATGACGCCAATTTTCTGCATGGGATTTTTCAGCAGCTCGCTGCGGACCCACCAGGCGGCAGAGGCAATCTCCTCTTCCAATGTGGCGGCATAGACAATAGCATGTTCGGACGCAGCGGTGTCTGCGTGTTGAAGTTCGACAAAATGAACCGAGCAACCGGCCGCATCCAGCGCGTCGATCAATAAAGTTTGCGATGGAAGGACACGGTCAAACCCAACCAGAAAAATTTCTTCCGGCAAGGAAGTTGTATTCGAGGGAATCGACTGCGCGATGGCCGCTTCCAGCAGCGACGGCGATAAAAACGAAGATGCGCGGCAGAGTTTTTCAATTTCGGTGGCCCAGATGTAAAAGGCCTGCGTGTCCATATTGCTGTCGCCACGCACGCTCCGCAATGGAACCTTGTAGCGGTGCATTTCTTTCCACGACCGCTGCGCCTGTTCCGCCAAAGAGGCGACGGACTGAGTTTGTTTTGCCGCCTCATCCTGTGCCAGAACTTTTTGCCATAGCTGCAATTCCTGCGCTTCCGTCAGCAGCACGCGCGTCTCGGCGCCAGTGAGGACCAGGCCATCCCACAATGTTCCAAGCCATGGCTCCCAGGCCAGAATTTTAGGAGTCATCCAGCCGGTATTGCCGCTGGTTTGCCGCCACTGGTTATAGCGCTGTCGCAGTGCGCGCGCGGCACGGACGGAGCTGGTGACGAGAGTGGCCCCGGCAATGTTTCGCTCCAAGGCTTGCAGCAATTCTTGCTCTGTCCAAATGGACGAAAGGGACATTTCAACGTTATACGCCATATGCGCGGCGATGCGTGCCCAGGCCCTGCGATCCTGGATGGTATGCTGGCCTGTGAGACGTTGGGCCGCATCCCTGTTGCTGTTGTTGACGGCTTTACTGCCATTGCAGCCGCTTTTTGGCAGCGCGCAGGCAACAGCAAGCGTGCCCGCATGCTGTCGTAGAAATGGCGCGCATCACTGCATGATGGTGCAGTCGACGCTGGCCTCCGATCTGGCTGGCTCCAACACGCATTTCATAACGCCAGCGCCGTGTCCATGGTGGAAGGTAGCCATGGTTCCCGCAGTTGTGGCTGCTGCGGAACCGTGGTACAGATCGATTTCGCAGCCAGTTACCTTCGGGCGTGTAACGCCCACTTCTTCGGTGATTTTCTTCGCGCTCCGCTCGCGGTCCCGGTCCACACGCGCGCCTCCGGCTGTAACCCTCTAAACAATTCTCCGAATCTTCCCGCTCGCGCAGGCTTGCGTCGTTGCAACGTATGCGCGGGCCCACGGGGAAAGACGCTGCCTATTGTCAGCTTGAAATCTCACAAGCGCAAAAAAAGGAAATGGATGCGTACGTATTTGCGGTTCGCTATTCTGACGTTTTTTTTATTTCCGTTTTACGGTCGAAATGCCCGCGCCACTGTGTTTGGGGAGCTGCAAGGCATTGTGCATGACCCGCAACATCGGCCCATTCAAGGCGCGCAGGTCATAGTCCATGCTGGATATTCGCATTTTTCGCAGACGACGCACACCAACCGGGACGGTTACTTTTCATTTCCAACGCTGCCGCTCGGAGATTACAAAGTCACAATTACAAGTGCGGGCTTCGATGTGCTGCAGCAGACGATCACGGTGTTTTCCGACAACTCTCCCATCCTGCATTTTCAGTTGCAGGTGGGCAGTGTGCAGCAATCGGTCCAGGTCACTTCGCAGGCCGATGTGGTCAATGCAAATTCCGTCACGCCGACCACACTGGTCGATCGACTCGATATCGCGCGAACGCCAGGCGCGGACCGCAACGACAGCATGGCAATGATTACGGACTATGTTCCCGGGGCCTACATGGTGCATGACATGCTGCATGTGCGCGGCGGGCATCAGGTGAGCTGGGAGATCGATGGCGTTGAAATTCCGAATACGAACATCGCCAGCAATCTGGGACCGCAGATCGATCCGAAGGACATCGAAACTCTGGAAGTGCAGCGCGGCAGCTATAACGCGGATGTTGGCGACCGCACCTACGGCGTGTTCGACGTGTCTCCGCGCACCGGTTTTGAACGCGACAATAAGGCGGAGCTGGTTCTGAGCGCGGGGAACTATTACCAGACCAACGATCAGCTTAACTTCGGCAGTCATACGGAGAAGTTTGCCTACTATGCGAGCTTGAATGGGAACCGCACGAACTATGGGCTGATGCCGCCGATTGCGAAGCCGTACCATGATGCGGCCAATGGCTACGGAGGATTTTCATCGCTTGTGTATAACCGCACGCCGCGCGACCAGGTCCGTCTGGTGTCGCAGTTGCGCACGGATTACTTTCAGATTCCCTACGATCCCAATGTCAACGACTATGAGAACCGGCAATATAATTCCAGCGGCCTGCGGGATGGGCAGCATGAGGTCGATGGCTTCTCTGCGTTTTCCTGGGTGCATACGTACAACGCATCGACGGTGCTTCAAGTTTCTCCCTACTACCACTACAACAGCGCAAACTACAATCCCAACGCGAACGATTACCCTGTAGCGGCCACCTCTGACCGTGCTTCCAACTACGCGGGCGTGCAAGCGTCGCTAACTACGCAGATTGCGAATCATACCGTGCAGACGGGGTTCTATTCGTTCGGTCAGCATGACAGCTATGTTTTCGGTTCGGTGTTTAACAATGGCAGTTACCAGAACTTTCTTATCCACGACGGCGCAGCGGCGGGGCTGACGGAAGAATATATTTCCGACAACTATAAAATGACGCGATGGCTGACCGTCATTGCCGGTCTTCGAGCATCGCAGTTTACTGGCAACATTACAGAAATTGAAAATGATCCTCGTTTTGGAATTGCCGTACAGATACCGAAGCTCGACTGGGTGTTTCGCGCGTTCTATGGACGCTACTATCAGCCGCCGCCGTTGCTGACTGCATCTGGCCCGTTGCTTGGTTACGCGAACAGCACCAACACAAGTTTTCTGCCATTGCATGGAGAACGGGATGAAGAACACCAGTTCGGCGTGCAGATTCCGTTTCGCGGATGGCTGCTGGACGCGGACAACTTCGAGACGAGGGCGAACGATTTTCTCGACCACTCAAATGTCGGGGAGTCGAACATATTCTTCCCAATCTCCATCGATGGGGCGCTCATTCAGGGATGGGAGCTGACCATTCATTCGCCGACACTGTGGCATTTTGGGCAGGCGCATCTTGCCTATTCCAACCAACTGGCCCAACAGCGCGGCGCGATTACAGGCGGGCTGGTCTGCGTTCCCATCACTGCACCGGAATGCGATTCCGGTTTCAACTACATTCCGCTGGACCACGACCAGAGAAATACACTGAATGCAGGGATGGACGCCACCTTGCCCGGACATGCGTATGGCTCGGTGAATTTGTACTACGGATCGGGCTTCTACAATGGAGATCCCAACGCGGAGTATCCAGGGGAATATCTGCCGCACGATACGAACCTGAGCTTGGCGCTGGGAAAAACATTTCGGAAAAATACGACAGTTTCCGTGAACATGACGAATGTGACCAATCATCGCGTGCTGCTGGATAATAGCCTGACCTTTGGAGGGTTCCATTACAACGCGCCGCGCGAATTTTATGGTGAGGTCCATTACCGGTTCCACTACGACAGGCTGTTTTACAAGCAGAGAGATGAATTGAGATGAACAGAATTCCCCGAAAAAAATACAGCATGGCCGCATGCGCACTGGCCCTGGGCCTAGCTGCGCTCGGCATCGGCGGATGTCATTCCAACCCGAAAGAGAAGGGCGGCAGCAATGCCGCCGCATCGTCCGAAAAACAATATGCGGTGCGCGGTAAGGTGATTTCCGTCTATGCCAAGGATGGCGTGATTTCTCTCGATACGGAAGAGATCCCCGGTTTCATGGAAGCGATGACGATGGCCTACACGTTGCAAAATCCATCGATTGCGACCGAGTTGCATCCTGGCGACACGATCACGGCACAATTGCATATCGGCGCGCAGGGAGCGGTCCTGAGCGACATCGACATCGTTCATCAGGCGATGTTGAACGTGAAGCCGACGAGGCTATATCATGTGCCGCAACCGGGAGATACCGTCCCGGACTTCAAGCTGCGCAACCAGAGCGGGCGCGAAATCGATCTGCGCCAATTTCGCGGCAAAGTGCTGCTGCTTACCTTCATCTATACGCGGTGCGCGTCTTCACAGTTCTGTCCTTTGATGAGCCGAAATTTTTCCAAGGTGGACAAGATGCTGGCCGCCGATCCGGAACTTTACGCCAAAACGCATCTACTAAGCGTGAGCTTCGATCCAAAGTACGACACGCCGGCGGTGCTGCGCAGCTATGGGGCCGCGTATACGGGCCGTTATACCAAAGAAAATTTCGCGCATTGGGATTTTGCCGCACCTTCTATGGCCGAGCTGCCATCTATATTGAATTGGTTCGATGTTGGCGTGACGTCTGCGGACGGAAAGATTTTGCAGCACTCCGTTTCGACGGCGGTGATCGGGCCGGATGGAAGGATCCGCTACTGGTATCCGACCAACACATGGACGCCGCAGCGGATATTTCAGAATGTTCGACAGGTGCTGACATCGGAGCCGCGCAGAAACGTGAGGAAAAATTAAGCCATGGTGGTCGTGCTGATGGGCGTAACTGGGACCGGCAAGACAACTGTGGGCCACGCGCTGGCGCAGGAGACAGGCTGGCCGTTTGCCGATGCCGACGATTTCCATTCGGAAGCGAACCGAGCGAAGATGCAGGCCGGCATTCCGTTGACGGATGAAGATCGCGCACCGTGGCTGCGCAGCCTGCATAAGCAGATCGCCAGTTGGCTGCGCGAAGGCGCAAATGGCGTCCTGGCCTGTTCGGCGTTGAAGAAGTCTTACCGGGCAACGCTGACGGAAGGAACCCCGCCTGAGTCGATTCGATTCGTCTATCTAACCGGGCCGGAATCGGTGATTCACGAGCGGCTGGAAGCGCGGCACGATCATTACATGCCGCCATCGCTGCTTCCCAGCCAGCTTGCCGCGTTGGAGCCGCCGCAGGATGCGATCCAGGTATCCATTGCGCAAAGCGTTCCGGCGATTGTGCAGCAAATCCTGAGTGCGCTGGCGCGGAAGGCTATGCTGGAGTGAGTGGAACGAAACAGAATTAGAGGAGGCTTGTTCGGATGGCAAAACTTACGCTTGTTTTAGCGCTCATTCTTATTATTTTGGGGGTCGCCGTTTTTGTCGCGACCGGCAGCCATGCGCCAACCGCGCTGATTCCGGCATACTTCGGTGTTCTTCTCGGCATCCTCGGCCTGTTTGCCAATACGGAAAACAGCAAGCGCCGCATGCTCTTTATGCACATCGCCGTCACAGTGGGACTGATTGGATTTGTTTTCCCCGGCTGGCGCGCGGCGGGCGATCTCATCAAGCAGATGCACGGCCAGACCGTGCTACGGCCAGTCGCCATGCAGGAAGAGCTGGCCATGGCTGTCATCTGCCTGATCTTCGTGCTGCTGTGCGTTCGCTCCTTTATCGCAGCGCGGCGCGGACGGCCTTAGGGAAAATTCATGAGCACACGACCGGCATGGGTGGGGGTAGGAACGCGCAGCGGGCGGAAGTCGGAGTCCGCAGGCGGCCATGCGTCTCTCGACAAACCACAAGGAAAAAAGAAACCGGAGATACGCAAGGTATTGCCGGAGGTCTGGGCGCTGGTCAAACAGCGCCGCTGGATTCTGGTTCTCGGCATGGTGTTGATGGTCGTCAACCGCGTCTCCGGCCTGGTGCTGCCGTACTCCAGCAAATTTCTGATTGACGGCGTGATGAAAAATCACCGCATGAATCTGCTGCCGTGGATCGTGGGCACAGTGCTGATTGCAACGGCGATCCAAGGCGCGACTTCTTACGCGCTGACGCAACTGCTTTCCAAGGCCGCCCAACGCTTGATTGCGGAACTGCGCGTCAAGGTGCAGCAACATGTAGGCCGCCTGCCCGTGGCCTTCTATGACGCGAACCGCTCCGGCACGCTGGTTGCGCGCATCATGACCGATGTCGAAGGCGTGCGCAACCTGATCGGCACGGGACTGGTGAATTTCATCGGCGGCCTGTTGACGGCCGCAATCGCGTTTGTCGTTTTGCTGCGCATCAGCCCGGTGATGACGCTGCTCGCTTTCGCCATCGTCGCGGTCTTTACCGCCATTCTTCAAGTCGCATTCAAAACCATCCGGCCCATCTTTCGCGAACGCGCCCGCATCAACGCCGATGTGACCGGCAGGCTGACGGAGTCGCTGGGCGGCGTGCGCGTGGTGAAGGGATATCACGCGGAAGAACGCGAAGCGCAGGTGTTTGCCGGTGGGGTACAGCGCCTGTTGGAAAACGTGATCCGCACGCTGACGGCGCAGTCGGTGATGAGTCTGGCCTCGACTGTCCTGCTGGGGCTGGTTGGTGCGCTGGTCATGTTTTTCGGGGCGCGCCAGGTCGTGGGCGGCCATATGACGACCGGAGATTATGTTGAGTACATCTTGTTTCTCGCGTACCTCATCGCACCCGTCGCGCAGGTCGTAGCCATTGGAACACAATTGACGGAGGCCGTCGCTGGCATGGACCGCACCATTGAAATCCTGGCGGAGACCGACGAAGAAAAAGACCCGCGGCGCACGGTCGCGCTGGGTGCAATACGCGGCGAGGTAAAGTTTGAGGACGTCGTGTTTGCGTATGAGCCGAGCAAGCCAGTGCTCCACGGCATCACGCTCGAAGCCGCGCAGGGAACGGTGACGGCGCTGGTCGGCCCGTCGGGGTCGGGCAAGTCGACGATCATCAGCCTGCTGTGCGCGTTTCACAAACCGGACGGCGGCCGGGTGCTGATCGATGGCATCGATCTTGCGACGGTGCGGCTCGCCGACTATCGCACGCAACTTGGCGTGGTGTTGCAGGAGTCGTTTTTATTCGATGGAAGCATTCGTGAGAACGTGCAATTTTCGCGGCCCATGGCCAGCGAAGCGGAGGTATTGGAAGCGTGCCGAATTGCGCGCGTGGATGAATTTGC
>DAHUZH010000129.1 GCA_027306695.1 Acidobacteriaceae bacterium | reverse complement strand
CAAAATCAACTTCCATGCCCTCGTCGCTCTCGCTTGTACCTGGCTCCACCTTCAGCTATATGTCGATACTGCCTAGAGCGCTGGCTTCAATGGCGAAATTACGACAGGAAGCATACATATATGCATCGTGGCTGCCTTTAATTCGCTGTCCTGTGATCGAGGTGGGATTTTTATGGTGAATGGAAGGCCCATCCACTAATTCGTCAGCAAGGGCAAAGATTGTTGGTTGTTGTATGCCAGGTCCTCCACCACAACCGCATTGCTCTCGACTTGAAGCACCTTGTAGCGACGGTCCACAATGTCCCCTTGTCCGGCCACAAAGACATCGTCGCCATGCAGTAGGAAGACCAATTTGCGACCGCTCTGGTCTGTAGCAAAACCATAAAATTTCAAGTCGATCAGCGGCGGAGGCGGAGGCCCCGCAGGCGCTACCGGCCCAGTCCGCACGGATGCAATTGGCTTTTCAATAGCGCTGCCAGCGGGAACGGGCGGTAAAGAATCCTTGGAAAAGATATTGCGGCTGGTTCCGGTATACTTTGTATTTTCCGCTAGGGCCATTCGCTCGGGATGCAGCGTAGGGTCAAGTTGTGCGGCGCTCTCCAGGCGCACGGCTGTGTGGCCAGAGCTGGTTATATTGCGATTTTGCGTCGCAGTTGGAAGGCTGGCCTCCGGTGCAGGCGGCGGGGTCTCCGAAGGCCCCCCAACGAGCACCCAGACGGTATGGGCGATCAGCGTAAGGGCCAAAGACACGAGGACGCCAGCGATCAGGCGTTTCTTTTTATCTTCTGTGCCGAGACGAATGGCCATCGCGTTATCGAGACCCCGTGGCTGGTGAACTGGCAGCGGTGTCAGGTCCTGCGCGGAGATACGTCGTCAACCGCATGCGCAGGCCCACGATCCCATTCTGCTGCCCGCTCAACGCAATTCCATTGATGAGGAAGAAAATCTTGTCCCGCTCCAGGTCGTTGATGAAGCGCACGACTGGCGCGTAGTCCCCGCTCAGATTGGCCTCCATGTGGACCTCATACAGCCCCTGATTGAGCTTGCCCTGCGTGTACTGGACGTGAGACGGCAATACATTGTTTTTTACCGCGAGCGCGCCCCACTCGGTCAACACAGCGGAATAGGTTGCAGGAAATCGCTTTTCATAGAACGCCTGCTGGTCTGACTTTGCCTGGTCTATCTTTTTATCCAGACCGCGCAGCGGCCGGGTTTTCAACTGCATCGCCCTGAACTCGGACTCGCGTTCCTGGAGACGGACAGCATCTCCGGCCTTGGCGCGATCCCAAGCGAAAACAAGCCGTACCGCCAGAAAAAGATTTAGCAACACCACCAGCGCCAGCGCAGCGTAGTGCCAGTGTCGCGCGGTGATGCGTACGTTCGTCCAGGCTGGCCGGGAGAGATTCATCGCGCGCTCCCATCTGCCCGGCGCTTCTGCCGCGCGGCCCCTTTTCGCGGCGCGCTGACGCGGCCCACAGGATTCTGAGAACTTGTCTTGTCCTCGCGCGTCGCGTGCGTTCCAGATTTTTTCTCTTCCGCTTTCACGTCCGTCGATGCAAAGTTGCCCGGATTGAAGTCCGCGAGAATGTCCACGTTCACGTCGGTCGAGGCCGACATGGTGGGACGAAACCCTGCGTGGTTCTGGCCCTGTATGTCCGCTGTCTCGCCAACCACGCGCGGATCAAGAAAATGGGGCGACTTTTCAAGGTTGGCCACCAACTGCACCGTCTTATCGCGCGGACCGTTCACCCGCAGGCGGACCTGCACATGGCCACCTTTGGTCATCTGCGGATCGATGCTGATCACCTGTACTCCTTGCGGCAGGACAAGCTCTAGATCCATCAGCGCCGTAGTCCAGGAAAAAGATTTCAGCGTAAAAAGTTGATTCAAAAATTCCGAACGATCCAGGGTGGCTGCATTGACTGGTTCGCGCATCAGCCTCTGGTCTCGCTCCCATTCCTGCTGGAGGGCATGTGTCTTGAGTGTCCACCGATGGACATGGGCCTCAGCCAGCTCAGCTTTGGCTTCCTCTCGGCGCAACTGGATGAATAATCCCAACGCCAGCAAGAGCAAGACCGCTGCCAGAACGCGCAGGCGCAGCAGCAGCGGACGTAGTTCATAAAACGGCCGGGAAGCGAGGTTGAGTGTGATCCGCATTAGCCGTGCAGCGCCCCCACTACACTGGTAAAGCGGCTTGCCGCGACGTTGCTGGGCACGGCCCCGGCGGAAAAGGCCTCGGAGTTGACCAGACTGCGCAGCGGAATCTGCCACGCGCCGTCCACTTCCAGATGCGTGCGCAGCACCTCCGGCGTTTCAAACCCGGCCACCCAGACCTCCTCCAGCGGCGTATGCAAAGTGTCTTCAAAATAGGCGACAGCCACCAGGACTGCCTGCGCCATCTCCCCCGGCTCTGTCTCAGAGACTTCCGTCCTGCGGTAGAGCAGCAACTCGCCTTCCCGTGTGATGGCCGTCGTCATGGAATGCTGTCCGGTATGCACCAGCAGATGCGATCCCGTATCTGGCAACGCAGCCAGCGCAGCCAATGTGGCCGGCAGCAGTATGCCCGGCTCGCGCTCCGCACTTCGCATCAACGATTCGATCTCTTCCCTCACCTCCGCTGGCACAGCGGCGACCAGCACCTGCACGGGACCATTTTTGCTGGCGGAATGTGCCGGCTTCACCAGTTGATACGACACCCCCGCCGCATCCACATCGAATGAAACCAGCCGGCGCAAACGAAACCGCACCAGTGGAAGTATCTCCTGCGATTTTGACGGCAGCGTGTCGAAGTCCAACATAAGGACGCGCGTGCACGCATCGGGTAGGATCAGGGTCCAGTCTCGCCCACGCGGGTTCACCGACTCCATGGCGCTTTTCAGCGCCACCAGCGCCGCCTCGCGATCCTGGAACACAGGAGCGTCCAGGCCTGGGACGATGGAGCCTTCCCGCAGCGGCACAAAAACAGCCGCGTCCAGTGGGGCCTCCATGCCGGGCGAGCCCGCCGCAAGGATTCCATCCGGTGCGATTTCGCAGGCTAGCCGCGGGCGCACTGCCGATTGCAGTGAGGTGGGAAAAAGACGCATCGTGTCTTAGCTTACCGTGCCGCTTCGATGAAGGTAACTTTATTGATCTCTTTCAGCGTCGTCAGGCCCTTGCGGACCCGCTGCAATGCGGACTCCCTTAGAAACGACATCCCTTCGTTGCGCGCCGCTTTCCGGACCTCAGAAGCAGGCTTTTTTTCAAGAATAATTTCGCGGATTCTGTCATTCAACTCCAATAATTCATGGATCGCGGTGCGGCCACGATAGCCTGTTCCGCCGCACTCGATGCAACCTGCGCCTTCGTAAAAGGTAAATCCGCCCCATTCGGCCAGATCGAGGCCGCTGTTCTCTAAAATTTCTCGGCCATATTCCACTGGGCGCTTGCAGTCTTCGCAAATCATGCGCACCAGCCTTTGCGCCAAAATGCAATTCAACGCGGAAACAAAATTGTACGGTTCGACGCCCATGTTGAGGAAGCGGCCCAGTACGTCCACCACGTTATTGGCGTGGACGGTGGTGAAAACGAGATGGCCCGTCAGCGCGGAGTTGATGGCGATCTGCGCCGTCTCCTGGTCGCGGATTTCGCCGACTAGAATTTTGTCCGGGTCGTGACGCAGGATGGAACGCAGGCCGCGCGCAAAGGTCAGGCCCTTTTTTTCGTTCACGGGAATCTGCGTGATGCCGCGAATCTGATACTCCACCGGGTCTTCAATGGTGATGATCTTGTCCTCATCGCTCTTGATTTCATTCAACGCGGCGTACAGCGTGGTCGTCTTGCCGGAGCCGGTCGGTCCTGTCACCAGCACCATGCCGTACGGCTCTCGAATGTAGCGACGAAAGCGGAAGAGGTCCTCATCCGCAAAACCCACCACGTCCAGCGTGAGCTGGCTGAATTTCTCGCTCATCGATTCTTTATCGAGCACACGCAACACGGCGTTTTCGCCGTGGACGGTGGGCATGATCGACACGCGAAAATCGATCAGACGTCCCTTGTAGCGCACGCGAAAGCGTCCATCCTGCGGTACGCGACGTTCCGCAATGTCGAGTTCGCTCATCACCTTGATGCGCGACAGGATGGTCTGATGGTGCTCGCGCGCAATCGGGGCCATGGCGTGTTGCAGCACGCCGTCGATGCGGTACTTCACCAGCAGGCTGTCGTCGAAGGTTTCCAGATGGATGTCGCTGGCCCGCCGCTCCAGTGCGGTAAAGACCATGGTGTCTACCAACCGTATGATCGGGCTGATGTCTTCTTCCGACGTCAGCTTTTCAATCGAGAGCGTTTCGTCGGGATTGTCCTCGGAGGAGAGCACATCGAAGGTCAGGCCCTCGGTGGCCTCGTCGAGTACGCGCTGCGACTGCTCGGTCTTCTTCAACAGGTCGGTAATCTGGCTGAGCGTGGCGACGCGAACGGCAATTCTCTGCCCCAGAAGCCCGGAGATTTCATCCAACACCATGAGTCGACTTGGATCGCTGACGGCGATAACAAGTCTATTTTCTTGTTGCTCTAAGGGAACAAAATTATAGCGAAACATGATGTCGACCGGCACGCTGCGGAACAACTCATGTTGAATGCGGAAGTTTCTCAAATCGACAAATTCACACCGATAGCGCGCCGCCATCGCCTTGGCCTGCGCCGTCTCGTCGTTGATAGACAACTTCACACTGGGAATGACTGCCATTTCCGCCATAATGTTCTCCTTCGGTCGTACTCTTAAACCGGATTCAAGATTGCCTTACCAACAGCAAAGATATCTGTCATTTCGAGCGAGCAGCCGCAGGATGCGAGTCGAGAAACCTGCGGTTTATCTGCCCAATCCAGCCAGGAACCGCAGTTCCCTCGACTCCGATCGCTCGCTGTGGCGAGCGAACTCTGCTCGGGATGACAATAGCAATCATAGAGCCGCTTCTAGTGCTGCATGGCCCCGGCTGCGCCCAAGCTGAAGATCGGCAGATAAAGTGCGATCAGAATCGTCACCACGACTCCGCCCATCACAATTAAAATTGCCGGCTCGATCAGCGATAGTGCGGCGGTCAGAGCAGTCTGCACATCTTCCTCAAAAAATTCAGCCACGGAGTTCAGCATGCCTGGCAGCGCCCCGGTCGCCTCACCCACTTCGATCATTTCAATCGACAGCTCGGGAAAAATCTTTGTATTGTTCAGACTGGTTGCCAGTCCTTTTCCTTCGCGCACACTGGCGACGGACTTCAACACGGCCTGGCTCAAGCGGCGGCTGCCGATCGACCGTGCTGCGGTTTCCAGCGATGGAACCAACGGCAAACCGCCGGAGAGCAGCGTCGAAAGTGTGCGAGAGAACAGCGCGACCTGATACTTGACCCAGATGCCGCCGAAGATGGGAGTGCCGATGCGGATGCTATCAATGCGGTTCGCGCCTCCTTCGGTCCGGCTCCAGCGAAACGTGCCAAATACGATTGCAACAAAGCCGACAATCAGATATGGAAGATAGTCCTGAAAATCTTTTCCCAGTGCCAACATGAACAGCGTGATGGCTGGCAGCTTGGACCCAATCTGGTCATACAGCGCCGCAAAGCGCGGCACTACGAAGCTCAGCAGGAAAATAAACAGTCCCGTCACCATGACGACCAGTAGCACCGGATAAAAAAGCGATGCGATCAGCTTCTTGCGGAACGTGAGGGCAATTCGCTGAAACGCCAAATAGCGCGTCAGGACCTCTTCCAGATTGCCGGAGCGCTCGCCTGCCAGCAGCGAAGTGGTGTAGATGACAGGAAATCCACCCTGCGACTCGAAAGCCTCTGAAAGTGACTGGCCCGTGCGTACTCGTACGGCGACATCTTCCAGTTGGGCGCGAAGAGCCGGGGCCTTTTGCCGTTTGGCGAGAAGTTCGACAGACGACAGAATGGGCAGCCCGGCCCGGATGAGCGTAAGAAACTGCTGGTTGAAGATCAGGAATGGCTCCAGCTTGACGCGCTTCCCTGCGCCTGCCCTGCCGGTGAGTCCTTTGGGTTTGACCCAGTACACATAATGGCCGGACTGGGCGAAGCGCTGACGCAGTTCTTCGGCGGAGTTCGCCAAGTGGACACTCTCCTGCACATGCCCACGTTCATCCGCGATTTTGGCAACGTATTCAGCCAATTTCAATCCTTACTTAATTGTGCGTGCGGTTGCTGTTCCGGCGCTGCATTGCTGACACGCAACTGACCCCAAGATACCAGCCTTCCGATGCGTCCGGCCGGCCCGACAACAAACGGCAGGCTCAGCGCATTCCACTTTCCCTGATCCAGCGGCTGCCAGGTCTTGCCGCCATCGTGCGATATATTGCTGCCACTCGGCCCGACGGCCAGCCAGCTTGCATCGTTTGGATTCCACGCTACTGCGGAGCGGAATCCAGCGGGTGGATGCAGCGCAAGCCGCCAGTCTTCGGCAGCGCTGGCATACGCGGCGCTGTCCGCGCCATCTTGCGGCTTGCTGTAGTCGCCGCCGACGGCGACACCGTGGCCGTCATGCAGAGCGATTGCGAAAATGCCCGCCGAGGCACTGTGTCGCTCCGGCAAAACCTGTAGATGCGTGCATCCCGCATTGGGAGCATGTTCGGCGTCAATCAATTGCAGGTTCGCCAGTTGCAGTCCATACAGCCAGCCACCGCTGACGCCGAACCAAATCTGGTGGCCGATGGCTGGCCCCATCTGTGTGCTCGCGTCGCGAATTGGCAGCACAACCATGGACTCATTGCTGGCCGCGAACGCTCCCTGCTGCGGCTCTTTTATTTGCAGACATGGATCCATCTGTCGTGTCCAGTGATTGCCACCGTCATGCGTCACGAATAAGGTAAAGTTGCCATGGACGGGATCGCCAAGAATTGCGCCAAAACGTATGCCGTCGAATTGCAGCCCATCCCAGAAACCGTCAGCATCCGGGTTGGTGAAAATCAGCCGCCACGTCCGGCAGCCATCGTGGGTCGAGTACAGCCGCGACTGGCTGCCCGTGCCGCTCGACATCGCCATTGCGTGTTGTGCGTCCCAGGCCCACACGCTGCGAAAATCCAGTTTGGCTGCTCCACGCGGTACGGCGCATGTCAGCCAGTGCTGGCCGCCATCTTCTGTACGCAGAACAGTCCCGTTGCTGCCGCTCGCCCAGACAATGTCACTATCGACGGCATGCACGCCGCGGAAGCTCGCCGTTGTTCCACTGCGTTGCATCTGCCATTGCGCCTGGGCGAACGTTGCTGCGCATAGCAGCAAACCCATACTTCCATTTTGAAGAAAATTTCTTAGCCGCATACTTAATTTTGCGCCGCCCGTAGAAGATTTACAGATGCTGTAGTTAAAAATGGGATGAGTCATTCTGAGGTCGCCGTGGCGACCGAAGAATCCAGAGGCTGCTAGCAGCGCCTATCGGGTGAATATTATCTGGATTCTTCACTACGGTCGTTGCGACGACCGTAGTGAAGAATGACTCCGGTAGAGATTCCGCTGCATGACCGAAACCCCACCTTAAATTGGCGGTAGACCGTTTACCACAACAACTCCCGCAGGCGGCTGAAAGAAGAACGTCTCCGGCGTCACCGGCGGATTCGGCTGCTCATCGGCAAGGCGCAACTCCGTCGTCGAGCCATCGGTCTCTCGCCACTGCATGACTTCGATCCTGCCGTCCGCAGTCACTGTCAGTTCGACTTGAGACACGCGCTGCTCCATCCCTTTGGGAACGCCTTGCAGCCGGAAATCGGAACCCTCTGGCGTCATCGTTAAATCGGTCAGCTCTTTTTGAATTTGCGCATGGCCCAGCAAAAATCGAAGCGGCGAGCGAACATCGTCGAGTTTTTTTGCCGGGTAACGCTGCGCCTGTGCATCGCCCGGCGTGTAGGAGTAGGCATACTTGCCATCCATCACAAACAACTTTCCCGCAGGCTCGGCATAGTTCCATCGCATGCGTCCCGGCTTGGCCAGCAACAGCGTGCCGCGTTCGATCCGCTCCATCCCCATGCCATGATAGGTTTCTGTGAATTGGACGCTGAGACTGCGCAGATGGTTATAGTGCGCATCCAGCCGCTTGGCCAATTCTGGCAGAGTGAGGACGCTGGATGAATTCGCACCCCAGGCCAAGGATGCTACGGCGAGCCACAGCGAGGCTGGCAGCAGGAGCAATGCCAGCCGGAATGCGGACCGCGTCATGAAAATCGTTGTGCGTTTTGAGATTGTGGCACTCTTTAAAATTCTAGGAAATTGGCTGGGTGCAGTTCGTACCACCCGCCGGGTCTGCCTTGATCTCCCCGGTCTGGTCCATGCAGAAACCACGATGCCCGGTCTTGCCCACCGCTTGCGGGACCGCCGTCACTTCAAACGAGGTGTATACGTCCTGATTGTTGACTGTCACCTTGGTGCAGTTGGTGATGGCGAAGTTGTAACCGCTCTTATACCCGGAGGCGAGATCCGCCGGGATCAACTGTGCAGCCTGCGGTCCTGGCGCTCCCGTTTTCGGGTCGCCTCCCAGTTGCGCCAGATTGCAGGAGAACCCATTCGCCGGGTAGTCCGTTTGATACTGAATTTCCGCGCTGTTCAGGGTGCGCAATTCCTCTTCCGCCGCCGTTTCGTTCGCCTGGCTCCGCATGTTCATAAAGTTCGGAATGGCGACAGCCATCAAAATCAAAATGACGGACATGACGATCAGCAGTTCCATCAATGTGAAACCCGACTCGAGCGCCAAGCCAGTCCGGCATTTCCGCCTAAGATCAGACAATGTTTTGAACAATGTATTCATGAAGTTTCAACCTGCCAGTTTCAGCCTGCTATCGAGTCAACAGGCTAGCATCCTTTAATGTATCAGCATGCAAGGTGGTCGCGCGTTACCTTCAACCCGTTCAGATTGCCGAGCATCGCGACTGCCACAGACTCCGGTACGAAGAGGGACTGCGCCATGCGCATCAGATCCTCGCTGGTGACTTCGCCCACCTTTTCCAGAATCTCCGGCACGGCATAAAAACGCTGGAAGTACATCTCCTGCCGCGCCAGGTTCGACATGAGCGCGCCGGAACTCTCAAGACTCAGCAGGATATTGCCCTTGAGCTGGTCTTTGGCGCGCTGCAATTCCTCTTCGGGAACGGCCTGCTCTTTCAGACGCCGAAACTCCTCGACCGTGAGCCGGATGACCTGTTCGGCATTCTGCGCCGAGGTCCCCGCGTAGACGCACAGCGAACCCGTATCGCGGAAGGAACTCAACTCACTGAAGATGGAATAGGCCAGACCGCGGTCCTCGCGCACATTCTGGAACAGGCGCGAGCTCATGCCGCCACCCAGGATCGTGTTCAACAACGCCACGGTGTAACGCTGCTCATCGTTCACCGCCGGAGCGGGCACGCCCATGCATAGCTGTAACTGTTCCAGCGATTTCTTCTGCTTGGAAACAATGCGCGCATGCACCTTGGGCCGACCTGACAACGTGCCCGGCG
>DAHUZH010000128.1 GCA_027306695.1 Acidobacteriaceae bacterium | reverse complement strand
GCGCGGTACATCTTCGCGCAACGCGCTGCCCCGGCCTTCTTGCTCTCGCGCCTGCCCGAGCACTTCCGTCACAGGGTACGCTGGCGCGGGCAGAATTTGCGGCTGATTTGTGAACTGGGGCTGTTGACTGGGCTGGCATCGCGCACCTGTTCCCTTCATTGTCGCGCAAACGCCCATCGATTTGATTTGTCATCCCGACCGGAGGTCGCCGGGGGCGCCACGGCGACAAGTGGAGGGACCTGCGTTTCCAACTGTCCGGGTGGCCCATCCTTCGCGCATTCTACGAAAGGTGAACTTCGATCTTAGTCGCGATATCCCGGGCTGACCGAGACGCGCTTGCGGCCCTTGGCGCGGCGGCGCGACAGTACAGCAGCGCCCGCCTTGGTCTTCATGCGGGTCAAAAAGCCATGCGTCTTGGCGCGGTGGCGGCGGTTCGGTTGAAATGTGCGCTTCGGCATGGGAGTGCGGCTCCTAAGAGAAAAATCTTATATAGACAGCAAACTTTGAGTATACCGGAGAATTGCAGTGGGGACAAAAGACATGTTGGCCAGCAACGCGACTATTTCGGTTTGGACGCGCTCCCATCCGAAGCCTTTTCGCCAGATGCGGAATCTACGATGACCATTTCGATGGACCTTTTCTCCTGCACCAAATTCAGTCCTAAATTTTTTGCAAGCGCCGCCTTCGCCGCCGCCGCATCTCCTTTCGGAATCTTCAAGCTCACATCGTATTTGCCCGCAATCCCAGTCTCATTCAAAACGATGATGAGTCGCACCTCGCCGTTCCCTTGCTCTTCAAAGTTGCCAGGCATGGAAGCTGTAGGACTGGCCGCATGGCTGAGTAACGCTTTGGCCGCTGGCGTGGCCTGCAGCACGTACACCTCTTCCAGTTCCTTCTCGCGGCGGACGCGCAGACCGAAAACGGAAGTGACAGCCGTCTGAAGATCAGAAAAAAAATGTTCCGGGTCTTCGCCGGGTGCGAATAGATGAAAGTCATAACTGCCATGTGGAAGCGTCGTGTGCAGGGTCATGCGCTCCGCTGGCACATGAAAAGCAACACGCAGTAGAGCGCTCGGGTCCGCGTTGCGAACATCCATTCCCTCTTTGGACATCCCAAATGACAGTGCTAACGACTGGCTTCCCGGCTCAGACTCTCGCAAGGCCATCTCGAAAAGCGGCTTGGACGAAGAGTCCGCTTGCCCACCTTTGCCGCCGCTCGTGGTTGAGATTGTGCGTATGGCCGCGTCACGGGAAGCATCATGCTCAAACTTCGGTTTTTTTCCGCTCGCCAGTGCAAGCAGATCTTCTCGTTTGAGTTCATCGGGGGCCAAGCGGGCGGCGACCCGGCCTTGCGCGTCGATGACGAACGTGTTCGGAATGAAAGTAACTCCGTAGCGCTTGGCAGTCACGGCGGTTGGATCAATCCCACTCCACCCGGCCATTTTTCGTTTTGACAAAAATTCCTGTACGGTTCCGGCGGGCTCTCCGTCATCCACGCTGATGAATTGCACGGCGGAGGGATCGAGCGACTCTGCGAGGGAGTTCAGGTGCGGCATTGCGGCAATGCAGGGACCGCACCAGGTCGCCCAGAATTCGAGGACAACCACTTTTCCGCGCAACGAGCGCCAGTCCGTACGCGAGCCGGCCGGGGCCTGCAAAAGCTGCGTGAATGCAAGTGCAGGAGCATGGCTGCCTCGTTGGATTGCATAACAAGGCATAGAGAGCAGGAGCAGCGCTCCGGCAAATTTTAATTTCACTGCAAGGCTCCAGCGCCACGACCCACGCACATCGCGAACCGTGGCCAGCTTATCGAAGTCTGGGCTTTTCACGCAACATGCTGTACGCCGTGCGCCATCCCTTGCAGCTTACTCCCAAAAGCTGGAAATCTATTTATCCCGCGCTGCGCCCTCAATGCACAATGGAACACTGTGGGTTCGCCAGTGTCCCCGTCACCCGGATAGGAAAGTTCATCCTGCCGTTCTTGATCTTCGCCCCCTTAAACCAGCTTGCGAACAGATCCGTGAAAAATCCTTGTTTCGTCACAACCGTGGCCATGCCGCGATAATCCATCCCACCTGTGCCCATCACGGAAGTGCTTCCAGAACCATCCACATTAATGCCGTAAAAATTCACACCGATCTGTTTGCTGTAGATGCGATGGTCCCGCAAATCCATGTCGCCGACAAAGGTGGAAAATGCCGCGGGTGGTAGCGCGGCCGTCCCCGGATCGCGAAACCGCTTCATCTGGATCATGTTCTTGTTCCGGTTCAGGCTGGGCAGTTCTCCTTTGCGGATGGTGATGTGCCCGGTCCCATGAATGCCCGCCAGCGGATTGGAGGTGTGTTCGATCTCGCCGGCCAGCCTCAGGTTCGCGTCCATCGTTCCCGTCATCTTCGGCGGCCCTGGCTGAAACTCCGCCAGCAGGTAAGGCATTCCAATGCCGCTCACTCGCAGCGTGGTATCGAAGTTCGTTTTCTTGCCTGCGAAGAGGAGAGAAAAATCTCCGCTGGCGTGCCCGCTATGGGTCTTGGCGTCAAAATCCTTGAAGGTCAATTGCCCCGGAGTAATTCGCAGTTTGGAATGAAGGTTCGTGGTATGGATCGATCCAAAACGAGCGGCGTCGGCTTCCAGACTGCCTGCAATCGTCTGGGAGGAGTTGGTCCGCGCCACGGCCTGCACGTCAATTTGCCTGAGTTCCGCAGAAAAATTGTGCACCACCAGAACTACGGGGCCGGGCGTGTCCGCAGGGTCGATCAGGTTCGATCCCAGCAGTAAACCGTTCTTGATTTGCAGGCTGGAGATCACGCCCATCGAAAAGCGCGCCGGCTTCTGTTTGGAGCTGGCTGGATTTTGAAAATTCCAAAGGCCATCGGGGTCGGAAATAAAATCGATGAATGGGTGGTCCAGCACCAGGGAGCGGATCGCAATCTTTTGATGCAGCAGCGGACCCACTTCCACAGCGGCGTCAACCTCCGGCGCTTTGAGAAAATCGCCCGCTGGAAACGGCTTCGGATTTTTTATTTCCAGCCCGTAAAACCGCACCAGCAAGCGTGGCGACCAGCTCACTTCAATGTGCCGGATTTGTACCTGGTCGCCGGTCTTCTGCTGCAAATACGCGACGGCATCTGGAATGTAGCGATCGGGATTGTGCAGCGCATACCATCCATAGGCGCTCAAGAGAACGATGGCGCACACCACGACCACGAAGACGATCAGCCCGACCTTGAAACCCGTACGCATCCGACTCCCGAAGAAAGAGACAATTTCAGTGCCGTCTCAATCTACGACATTGGGATGCATCCGACTGCCGCTACGACCGCGTATTTTCGCTTGAGTTTATCCTTGAGCAGGATCGAAAGACTTCGCCCTGCCATTCGACTGCGGACAGCAAACCATCGACACGCCGCCCCAATCCGCGCCCACCCGACCACTGCGAGCGGCAACGCCATCCCTGCGCCGCATGCGGCTGCTTCCGCTCATCGCCGCCACCTACTTCATGGTCTCCGGCGGCCCGTACGGTCTGGAAGACATCGTCGGCCAGGCCGGTTATGCGCGCGCGCTCATACTGCTCTGCATCGTTCCCATCGTTTGGAGCCTGCCCACCGCGCTGATGATCGGCGAGCTGGCCAGCGCGATGCCGGAAGAGGGCGGCTTCTATATCTGGGTCGGCCGCGCCCTCAGCCGCTTCTGGGGGTTCCAGGAGGCGTGGCTCTCGCTCACAGCCAGCATCTTCGACATGGCCATTTATCCCGCGCTGGCCGTCGCGTACCTCTCGCAACTTGACCCGGCGCTGACGGCCGGGCATCGCGGGCTTCTGTGGTCGCTCGCCATCGTCGCGTTGTGCGTCGCTTGGAACCTGCGCGGGGCCTACTCCGTCGGGCAAGGCTCCCTGTGGATGCTGGCGCTGCTGTTGACGCCGTTTGCCGTCATCCTTTTTCTTGGACTCCTGCGCAGTGGCTTTTGGCAAATCGCCATGCATCCTTTCTCACTGGCCCTGCTCGCCAGGCCGCTCTTTGCCCGGCCACTGCATGGCAGCCTCACAACGGCGCTGCTGTTCGTGCTGTGGAATTACATGGGCTGGGACAATGCCTCGACGATTGCGCGCGAGGTGAAAGATCCGCAACGCAATTACATTCGCGCCATGCTCTACGCCGTGCTGGTGGTCGCGGTCAGCTATGTACTGCCCATTGCGGTCGTCGCGCTCACTGGAATTCCAGCTTCCGTCTTCGTCACCGGGGCCTGGGTTGCAGCCGCGCGCATGCTAGCCACCGCGCATTTCGGTGTCCACTTTGCATCGTGGCTTGCCATTGCCGTAGTCGCTGGCGGCGCGCTCACCGGCGTGGCCATGTTCAACGCGCTCACGCTTTCCTATGCGCGCATTCCAGCGGCCATGGCCAGCGATGGCCTGCTGCCGCGTGCGCTGGCGCGGCGCATGAAAAATGGCGTGCCCTGGGTGGCTGTCCTGGTCTGCGGCGGCGCGTGGGCGCTCGCACTCGGCTTGAATCTTACGCGGCTGCTCGAACTCGATGTCATGCTTTACGGTCTCAGTCTCATTCTGGAATTTGTCGCGCTTGTGGTGTTGCGCCTGCGGGAGCCCGCACTCATCCGCCCGTTTCACATTCCAGGCGGCCTGGGGATGGCCGTCGGTGTCGGCGTCGGACCGGCGTTGCTGGTTTTCTTTACCATCTGGGCCGCGCGCGGAGATCTCCTGACATCGCATGTGCCGGCCATCGCGCTCGGCGCTACGCTTGCGCTCGCCGGTCCGCTGCTCTATCCCTGGACACTGCTTCGCAGAAGTTCGCGCAAGCCGACGCCGGACATTACAACCTAGCCATTAAATGAGAAAATAGTGTTTGCAGTTTACAAGACCTGCCTTGAAAAAATGTCTCGTTTGCTCCGAAATGGCACTGCAAAGCTCCCTTTCACCATCGTTGGTGCAGTTTCAAAAAGAAATGAATTTTGCCGTGAAAACCCTGCTGCCGGTTGCGTATGAATGTGCTAGTATCGGCTTCGCTAACGTCATCCGAAAAACATGTTCCGTGTCGCTCCGCTTCCCCAAACGACCGCTTTCACGGACCGAATGGAAATCTCGTAGCAGGCAATCTGGCACGACCTTGGATCCAAAGTCGGTACTCTTGGACATTGGAGTCTGTTTTGTTTTTTAGTTAAGTTCTGGAAGCGCTGCCCGTCGGAATTTGGTTCCTGGGCTGGGCGCGCCCGCAACGTTGAAAGTGAAAATAGAATGTCATTTCTCGCTACAGCCTCATCGGCAATCAATCCCTGGCTGCGCATTCTGACGGCGCTGGAGAAAAAGATCAACCGCCAGTCGTTCGACACCTGGTTCAAGCCGACACGCTTCAGCCGCATCGAAGGCAGGATCCTCGTCGTTACCGTGCCCACGCGCGAGTTTGAACACATCGGCGAACGCTACAACGATCTGATTCTGGAAGCTGTCGACCAGTTGGGCATCGAAGTGGACGAAGTCTCGTTCGAGGCCATCGAACAGGAGGCTCCCGCGCCGCGCGTGCGCCAGGATGGCGGCTTCGCGCCCCAGCCGACACGTTCCAGCAGCGCGCCCCGTAGCCGTTATCAAAACAATGCGCCGCCCGCTCCGCAGCAGTCGCGCTTCGACTGGGACACCGCCGCGCAGCTCAACTCGAAATACACCTTCGACGCTTTTGTCATCGGCAACGGCAACCAGTTTGCCCGCGCCGCCGCCGAGGCCGTCGCCGAGCGCCCATCGAAGGCATACAACCCGCTGTTTCTGTATGGTTCCGTCGGCAACGGAAAAACGCATCTGATGCATGCCATTGGCCATGAGGTGAAGCGTCACCAGCCGCAGGCCGCCATCTGCTATGTGTCCAGCGAAAAGTTCACCAACGAGATGATCAACTCGCTGCGCTACGATCGCATGTCCAGCTTTCGCGACAAGTACCGTTCGGTCGATGTGCTGCTGATCGACGACATTCAGTTCCTAGCGCAAAAAGAACGCACCCAGGAAGAGTTCTTCCACACCTTCAACGCGCTGCATGAAAGCATGAAGCAGATTGTCATCGCGTCCGACCGTCCGCCGAAAGAACTGGCCGAGATCGAAGACCGCCTGCGCAATCGCTTCGAGTGGGGCCTGATTGCCGACATTCAGCCGCCCGACCTCGAAACCAAAGTCGCCATTCTGCAGAAGAAAGCGGAGAGCGAACACGTCACCCTGCCCGTCGATGTGGCGTTGTTCGTCGCCTCGAACGTCCGCACCAATGTGCGCGAACTGGAAGGCGCGCTGGTCCGTCTGATCGCATGGTGCAGTCTGCATGGCGTCGAGGTTTCGCTCGCCGTCGCGCAGCAATGCCTCAAGCAGTTCATCGACACTCAGGTGCGCAAGGTGACGATTGAAGTGATTCAGCGCGCCGTCGCCGAGCAGTTCGGCATGAAGATCGCGGAGCTGAAACAGAAAAACAATTCCCGCTCCATCGTCGTCCCGCGCCAGATCGCCATGTATCTCGCCAAGCAGTTGACAGAGGCGTCGTTGCCGGAGATTGGCCGCCACTTCGGCGACAAGCACCACACCACCGTCATGCATTCGATCGCCAAGATCGACGAGCTGCGCCACACCGACACCGACTTGAACCGCATGATCAACAACCTGATGGAGCAGTTGAACAAGTAGGCCTGGCCGGTAAGGTTGTCATCCCGACCGGAGTCCGCTTCGCCGTAGCGAACGGACGAAGTGGAGGGACCTGCGTTTCTTCTGGGTGGGACCAACCATCCATCACTCTGACCGCAATGCCTGCATCGGGTCCACGCTCGCGGCCCGCCTCGACGGCAGCCACGAGGCCAGCGCAGCAACTAGCAGCACCGTCAGGAGTGCATCGGCCATGGCCAGCGGATCGTGCCAGCTCAGCTTGTAGAGTTGCGACTGCATCAGCTTGCCCGCGAGGAGCGACAGCGGCAGCCCGATGACAATGCCGAGCGCAACCATCCACAGACTCTCCCGCAGCACCATCCATTGCACGTTCTCCCGCGTGGCGCCCAGCGCCATGCGCACGCCAATCTCCTGTGTGCGGCGGCCCACGCGATAGGCCAGCGTGCCGTAAAGTCCGATCGCCACCAGCAGCGCCGCCAGCAATCCAAAAAAGGTCGTCAGCTCCGCCGTCAGCGAGTTCATCACGTAGGAATTTGCAAACAACTCCTGCTGCGTCCGCGGGTCTTCCACCGGCAGGTTTGGGTCGATCTGCGCAATGATGCGTCGCACCATCGGCAGCACCGCCATCGGGTCGCCGTAGGTATGCAACTCGATGTACTCTTCGCTGAAAACATCTTTTTCCTGCGCAAAGGGATACCAGGCCATCGGCATCTTCGGCTCATCCACGCTGGTAAATTTGCTGTCCCGCGCCACGCCGACGATGGTGTATGCATCGTCCTTGTATCCAATGGTGTGCCCCAGCGGATTGGTGTGCGGCAGAAACTCGTCCACCAGCGTCTGATTCACCACGATGACATGCTCCGAGTTTGCCGTGTCAGAGGAACGAATGCCGCGCCCCTGCAGAATCGGAATGCCCAGCACATGGAAGAAGTCCGGCCCAACGATATTGCTGCGCAGGACGGCCTCATCGGATTTTCCATTCCCGTGTTGCTCCACCCCATCCAACATCAGTCCGTTGTTATTGGAATCCCTCTTGCCGGGAGGAATCATCTCGACCGTTGCCGATTCCACTCCGGGCAGCACGCGCAGTTTGTCCAGGAGGTCCTTGTAGAACTGGATGACTTGTTGATTGGAATGCAAACCGATGGGATTGAGATCGAAGGTCAGCAGCCCTTGCGGGCGCATCCCAAGGTCCTCCGTCTGATACCGCCGCAGCGTCCGCACCATCAGCGCAGCCGTAACCAGCAGCACCACGCACAGCGCGGTCTGCGCGGAGATAGCCAGCCTGCGTCCCAGCAGCCGGTTGCGGTCTGTGCCCGCCGAGGCGCTGCCCGACTTCATCGCCAGCGTGGGCGGAATGCGCAGCGCGCTCGCCAGCGGGACCAGCCCAAACGCAATCGCGGCCAGCGCGGCGACCGTCAGCGTGAACCAGAACACGCGCGGGTCCATAGTGAAACCAAGTTCAAATCCGGCCGATAACAGTTGGCGGGCCAGCATCGGCGTGGCCAGTGCCGCCAACGCCCACCCCAGCATGGCGCCGGCGCCCACCAACAGAAAACTCTCCGCCAGCATTTGCCGCAGCAGCGTCATGCGGCTTGCGCCCAACGCCACACGCACCGCAATCTCCCGCTGCCGCGTCGCATTGCGCGCCACAATCAGCATGGCGACGTTGGTGCAGGCAATCAGCAGCACCAGCAGCACCAGGCCCATGGTGATGCGCAAGGGCTGGCGTATTTGGTCGCTTTCCGGCCCGACGCCGGTTGCCGGCATCAGTTCCACGCCCAGGTCCATCTTCGGCGGGACCGTCCTGCCCAGCGTGCCATACCAGATGCGCAGCAGCATCGGATCGAGCGCTGCTTCCGCGCTGCGCCTGGTCTGTCCCGGTGCAAGTCGCCCCATCATGTTCAGGACAGACCATGGCAAGCTTCCATACAACGTGTATGGGCTATTCGCGGGGAAACCCCTTGCGGTCAGGTCTGGCCTGTCCTGGAACGGAATCCAGAACGCATCGCGTGTGGCGGGCTCCACGCCCACAAAGCCCGGCGCGGTCACGCCAATCACGGTAAACGGAATCCCACGGATGAACAGGGTGCGGCCGATGACGTCCGGATTGCGCGAGAAGGCCCGTGTCCAGAAGTTGTAGCTGATCACCACGACCTGCGTATGCCGCTTCTCATCCTGCAAGCCAAACGCGCGCCCCCGCGCCATCCCCACGCCGAGCATCTGAAAAAAATTGCCGCTTACCATGTCGGCGTCCACGGCGTCCGGTGTGTTTCCCACGCGCACGTCCACCTTGCTCAACGCCAGCGGCACATAGCCGATGACATCTGAAAAAACCTGCTTCTGCCGCCGCAATTGCTGAAAGACCGGCATGGTGAACGTCCACGGGCCGTTGCCCGTTTCCATGACGTTGTCCGGTGAATTGGTTTCCGTGATGTAGACCACGCGCTGCGCGTCATGGATGGGCAGCGCCCGCAACAACATCGCCTCCAGCACGGTGAACATTCCAGTGTTCGCGCCAATGCCCAGCGCCAGCGTCAGAATCGCGGTGATGGTAAAACCGGGCGACTTGCGCAACTGCCGCACCGCGTAGCGAATATCATTCCAAAACGCCTGCATTGTGGTCCCCTCCAAGTAAAGTCGTGGGCCGAAACGGTTTCACACTCCCGAAACTTGGGTGCCCCAGGTTCGCGAAGCTAACCTGGGATCACTCCTCCCGCAGAATCTTCGCCGGATCGATGCGCGCAATCCTCCGCGTCGGCAGAAATGTCGCCATCATCGCCACTGCGCCAAGTATCAGACAAGTCCCCACCAGCGTCAGCGGGTCGTACGTCCCAATGCCGTAGACGAAGCTCTTCAGCGCCCGCAACGCAACCACTGAGCCGCCCATCCCCACAGCCAGCCCTAGAATTGTCGCGAACACCCCCGAACGCCCGATCTCCACCATCGCCTGCCGCATGGAAGACCCCAGCGCCAACCGAATCCCGATCTCCCGCGTGCGCTGGACCACAAGATTCGCAATCA
>DAHUZH010000127.1 GCA_027306695.1 Acidobacteriaceae bacterium | reverse complement strand
CCATTGACCCAGTAAAAAAGCAAAGCCGGTGAGCACAACAGATGCGATCATTCCAGCCTGCACCAAACGAGGCGGAGAGACCCTGGATGTTTCGATCTCTACGTAAAATCCAGTGGCTGCAGGTTCGATATATTTTTCTGCGTTGGCATGTTGCAACACAACTGAGCGCAATGCGTCCAGGAGAAGATGAAGGGTTGCTCCGCTGGACGCTTCTTCATCGAATATCCACAACATCTCACCTGCAAAACGGACACGAAATGAAGTGGGATGAAGACGCAGAAGAATACAGTACACGAAACGCGCGAAATTGATCGATCTCATACTCGTCGCGGCCTCGTTTCGCGAAGTAGTAGCTCTGCCTCCCGCACGACATTTCGTAACCTGTTCACTTCAACAGATAAGACTGACCGCCCCTCCGATGTAAGCCGATAGAAACGCCTATGCTCCTCATCGGCTTGGGTCGACTCGGGAGCATCCGCGACGAATTCCCTATCGATAAGCTTCTTCAAGTTGTCGTAAAGAGTGCCGGGGCCAAGCTTGTAATGTCCATCCGATTGACGAAATATCTTCTGAATAATCCCGTATCCATGCAGGTCTTCTGCCGCGAGTGCCAAAAGAATATGTAATGTCGCGGAAGATAAAGGAGGCGTCTTCTCAAAGTCGGGCTTCATAGTCGTAATCCGACTATATCGACATCCGACTATCTGGTCAAGCGTTTGATTGGTGGCCCATTCAAGCCGCTTTTTGGCTTGAGTGGGAAGAAGAAGTTCCATTGGCGTGTGTGAGGTACGAGAAATGGGCTATTTTCGCACAAAAAGTACGTGATTTCCACCAAAATAATTCCGTAGAAACGAGAAGTTCTCATGCAATACTCTTTTCAACGGAAGAGAAATCTTTCAGAGAAGAGAGCGGAATCAAGGCCAGCTAGAGAATCGGCGACGAGACTCACTTCAGGCAACTGAAGATGGTCGGCAGACAGGAAGCTCTTACGACATGCAGGTACGGAAAGATGCGGGATGTGCGGGTTCTGCTCGCAGGTCTTGAGGAATTTCGGAAGAGCAAAGTTGTGATCTGGGTTCCGAAACCAGGTCTTCGATAATTCGGACCGCCAGGGGCGAGTTCTCGCAAGAGGATTCGCCCTTTGGCATTTCTACGGGCATTTGGGAAGATGGGAACGGGTAGACTGCCGCGCTGTT
Organism: Acidobacteriaceae bacterium; assembly: GCA_027306695.1. Lineage (GTDB taxonomy): Bacteria > Acidobacteriota > Terriglobia > Terriglobales > Acidobacteriaceae > JAKAAZ01. The sequence goes on along the minus strand of DAHUZH010000127.1, from coordinate 8,563 downwards.
CCGGTGGCCCAACTCCACCTGGAGTTTTCGCACTAATATGCGAATTTATTGAAGGATTGTGCGGAGTAGTTGAAGGATTATGCGGGACAATTGAAGGATCATGCCGAAGCGGATGCGATCCAGCAAAGATGCCAGTCGTTGTTTACATTCGATTGCCGAGGCCCAGGCAGGCTTTTTTACTGCGAAACAGGCGCACAGCGCCGGATTTTCAGCGAGCAGCCACACGTATCATGTGCGGGAAGGACACTGGATACGTGAGTATCGGGGCATCTATCGGCTGCGGTCGTTTCCGGCAGTGCTGCGGCCGGAGCTGGCGCGCTGGCATTTGTGGTCCATGGACCGGGCTGGACGGGCGCAGGGAGTCTATAGTCATTCTACCGCGCTGGGTCTATATGTAACGCCAGAGATGAGGCCGCCGGAGTTACATCCGAACCTGCATCCCGATCTGCACATGACGGTGCCGACGGGATTTCGCCGGAGCGGCGCGACGCCGGAGGGTCTGGCGCTGCATTTTGCAGACCTGCCGGAGAGCGACATTGGCGCGCGGAACGGATACCGGCTGACCACGCCGCTGCGGACGATTCTGGATCTGGCGGCGGCGAATGCGATGCCGCGCGAGGAGTTGTCGAAGGTGCTGCTACAGATTGTGAAGCGAGGTCTGATCGCCCGCGGGCAGGTCAAAAGCGCGAGGATACCGGAGGTGTCGCGGCTGCAACTGGAGGCGATGCTGGGGTGGAAGAAGCGGTGAGGGGGGAAATCCCAGGTCTGTCGCCTCGGCGACCTCGCTCAGGGTGGGCTTGAATGGATCACCCGCCCGGCTAAAGTGCAATAAGGGGCCCAGTTCATGCAAATCTTACATTTCAAAACATCTGCAGATTTCCGACATTGGCTGGAGAAAAACCATACGGAATCCGATGGTATATGGTTGCGCATTTCCAAGAAAGATTCGCACGAGAAATCCCTGACCTACGCTGAAGCGCTTGATCAGGCGCTTTGCTACGGCTGGATTGATGGCCAGAAAAAACCCTTCGACAAACTATCCTGGCTTCAAAAATTCACACCGAGACGACTCAAAAGCGGGTGGTCGAAAATAAACACTCAGCATGTGGAACGTCTTGTCCAAGCAGAAGCAATGACCCCTGCAGGGATGGAAGCCGTTGAAGCTGCAAAGGCCGATGGTCGATGGGAAGCCGCCTATGCTTCATCCAAAAGTGCTGCCCCGCCTGAAGATTTTCTAAAGGAGTTGAGTAAAAACAAAAAAGCAGAGGCATTTTTTAAAACACTCAACAAAGCAAATGTTTATTCGATTGTTTATCGTCTCGAAACGGCAAAGAAGCCTGAGACCAGAGAGAAACGGATGAAGGCGATTCTTGCCATGATGGAGCAAGGCAAAGCATTTCATCCTTAATGAACTGCTATGACCAGTTTATGGGAAATCATTCTGCCACGGAATTGGCGGAACCTATCGGCGTGGCCCGCGCCACCATTTCACTCATCCTGAATGGCCGCACCGCCGTCACGATGGACCTGAGCATTCGATTGGGTGAGGCATTTTCCCTCTCGCCGGATTTCTTCTCGAAGGCGCAATTGCAGCGGGATGTGGGAAGCCTCGCAGCGGAAACGCCGGAAGATTAAACCGCTGGCCGCGTAGATTCTACCCACCCACTCAAGCCAAAAAGCGGCTTGAATGGGCCACCCGCCAACACAAGGCTTGAGTCGGGCTGCAGTAACTCCTCGAATTGCAGCCGCGACATCTCAGAGCGAGATACGGGCAAATGAGATCCGGGCAGCATGCTGCTGTTAGTGGGTAAGTTGGAAGTCTATGTGTCCGGCAGGAAAGTAATCGCCCAGCGGTCCACCGTTTCCCTGGGATTGATAAACCCCGGTCTGTGTGGTCTGTGCAATGCCAGGAGTTCCGTCTGGAACACCGTACGCTGCCAGAAATGGCCCCTGTCCAATCGCATTCAACTGCACGAACACTTGCGTATGCTGCGTGAAGACGATGGTCGCCAGGTCGGCCAATGGGGCTCCTGGCGCACTGATTGTGAACTTCAGATTGAAATTTACAGTTGCCAGGGCTGGACTGAAGCCGCTGACTATATCGAGTGGCACATGACCGAACACGAGAGTTGAGCCTTGACTGGCCCACACGACCGCGTTTTGAAGGTTCAGTTGAACCGTTATTTCGGCGGTTCCATTCGGCAACGGGCGCTGAATTACGGTTCCCGAGACAATGGTGCCGACGCTCTTGCCACCATGCTCCACAATAAAGTCGTTCACCTTGCCGGAGTAGTCGATCACCATAAGCCGGTTTGTGGTTGGATCGGTCCAATAAACGCTAGGGGCACCTCCAGAAATAACCTGCTGGGCGTTCGTAAAATCGGAAAGTGGCCGGATTGTGACTTGGGCTATTGCACGAGAAGAGGCAAACGCAACCAGGAGCAGGGCTGCTCCGATTGCACAAAGGCATGATTTTCGAGAGATATGTCGATCACTGCTGACGTACATGTGGAACCTCCATGTTTAGTCGGCTTATAATAATTTCAGCAGTCGATAAAAATCAAGAGAAAATTCCTGCGCTGTCGTTAGCAGATGATATGTCCGGGCGGGTGGCCCTCGATAAGGACGAAGGCATTGTCAAGCGCAGACTCATCCTTGGCGGTGCGTGAGCACCCCTTTTGCTGCGCCATCTTGGTTGAGGACCAGAGCTTTTGTAACTCACGCTTACATCATCTTTCGAGGGGCATTTTTCCACCCCACCAACCATCGATACGGCGAGGTGCCCATTCAAACCGTTTTTTTTGGCTTGTGTGGGAAGAAGTTCCACGGCTGTGTAGCCCTCAGTATCCGGCTTCCCGCCCGTGGCGGACGGCGAGGATCACGCCTTGCTTGCCGTCATAGCGATACAGAACAACGTAGGCCGCTTGGCCGAATTCGATGATCCATTCTCGAAATTCGGGCTCCCGGAACTCCGGTGGCAGTTCCTCGACCGGGCGGCCAATTCCCGGATGAGTGCCGAGCGCTTTGACGCCCTGCCGAATTGTCTGGATGGCCCGCTGGGCCGCATCCCGGCTCTTGGGAGCTAGAAAGTTATAGAGGCGGGCGACATCCAGCAAGGCGGCTTGCGACCATCTTAGTCGTGGCATGTCGGCGGCGGGGCGTCCTTCCCCGCTTCAAGTTTCGCCAGCCATTTATCGGCTTCCCCGGCGGTGATATGCAGGCCGGTTGCCTGATAGTGGCTCCAGGCGGTCAGCGCGTCCTGTAGGAACTGTTCCCTTTTCTCTTCGCGCTCCACATACTGCTCGACAGCTTCGCGGAGGACCCAATGAGGCGAACGGCGGCGCGACGCAGCAAGGCGCTGAACGCGCTGCTTCATCTTGCTGTCGAGTTTGACGCTGGTACCGGAAAGAGGCGACATGTTCAGTACTCCAAGGTATTACCTAGGAACACTGTAGCACTACAGCCCTAGCTTTTCCCACATCGCATCCACTTTCGCTTTTGTCACAGCGTCCATGCGGAGCATCTCCGGCCAGGGGCGGGTGAAGCCTTCGGCGGCCCATTTGCGCGTGGCGTCGATGCCCATCTTGCTGCCGTAGTTTGGCAGGCGCGAGGCGTGGTCGAGCGAGTCGATGGGACCCATGGTGAATTGAATGTCGCGCTCCGGGTCGATATTGTTGGTGACGCGCAGCGTCACTTCGCGCAGGTCCTGCACGTCGCAGTCTTCATCCACCACGATGACGCACTTGGTAAACATCGCCTGGCCGAGCGACCAGACGGCGTGCATCACCTTGCGCGCCTGGCCGGGATAGCTCTTGCGGATCGAGACGATCATCAGATGATGAAAGGTCGCCTCAATCGGAAGATTGATATCGACGATTTCGGGGATGGTCAGCTTCATCAGCGGCAGAAAGATGCGCTCGACGGCCTTGCCCATCCAGGCGTCCTCCATCGGCGGCTTGCCCACAATGGTGGTGGCATAGATGGGGTCGCGGCGATGGGTGATGCAGGTGATGTGGAAGACCGGATAGTCGTCCGGCATGGTGTAGAAGCCGGTGTGGTCGCCGAAGGGCCCTTCGGAGCGCAGCTCGTCGATGCGGACGTAGCCTTCGAGGACGATTTCCGATGTGGCGGGCACTTCGAGATCGACGGTTTCGCATTTCACCAACTCCACCGGCCGCTGACGCAGGAAGCCAGCGATGATGAATTCCTCGACCTCGGGCGGCGCGGGGACGATGGCGGAAAAGGTCGTCGCCGGATCGGTGCCGATGGCGACGGCAACTTCCAATCGGTCGCCAGCCAGGTTGGTTCGGACTGTGGTATTTGGATCGCTGGATGTCAACGGCAGCATCGCGCCGCCGCCGGTTTCAGCCATCCTGGCCACGCGGGCCGCTGCGGCGTCTTCCGACTGCGCCTCGGCGGCCTGGCGTAGCCGCTCGCGATAATGCTCGGCAGCAACCTTTTGCCGCTGCCAGTGCATCCCGGTCGTCTGGCCGTCGTAGACCTGCATGCGATACATGCCGACGTTGCGTTTTCCTTTACCATCCGCAACGCGCGGGTCGCGTGTGATAACACACGGCAGCGTGATGAAGCGGCCACCGTCCTGCGGCCAGCATTGCAGGATGGGAAAGTCGAGCACGCTGAAGTTTTCGCGCAGGATCACTTCCTTGCATGGAGCGTCTTTCGCGGCCACAATTTTAGGGAAGAATTTGCCCATCTCGGCCAGCATGGGCAGCATGCGGATTTTGTCGAGAAAGCCTTCGGGCGAGCGAAGGTTCATGAGTTCCTGAATGCGATCCGCGATTTCATCCAGCGAGTCCACACCAAGCGCGAGACACATGCGCCGCTCGCTGCCAAATTGGTTCATCAAAATTTTGGCGCCGGGATAGCCTTTGACATTTTCAAAAAGGAGGGCAGGACCGCCTGGCGTGTGCGCCGGAAGCCCTCCCGACAGGCCGGATTTTGAGGCCCGATCGGCGATCTCCGCCATCTCAAGTATTGGATCAACTTCATGCTCGATATGTTTGATTTCTTTTTTTTTATCGAGCGATTGAATCCATTCCCGCAGGTCGTTGTAGGCCAATTTATTTGTCTCCCATCCTGCGGCGAATATGCGCACGCACACGATGTCTCATTTCATCGTAAACCTATGGTAAGTGGGGATTCGTTGCGGCGGAAAAAGCTCTGCTCGAAATGGGCCGCTTAGTTTCCGGGGCAGCTCTCGACGCCCGCGTGAAACTCCGCCATCCAGCGGTCCAGAAAGGTATGCGCGCACCCAGCGCCGCACAAGTGCTTGCTCTCCGCACTGTGCCCGATCAAGTCATCCCACGGCATCAACTTTAGAACTGGCTGCGTAAGCGTGCCGTCGCGGGAGGGTGCGCATTCCTGAGCAGCCAGCCACCAGTTCTCCGACTCGCCCATCAATTTGCCGCAGACATCGCAAGTAAAGCGTTCGACCCACGCCATGGAATTTATTGCCTCGATATGGTGTTGATTCGCAGCAACGCGCCTACACGCGTTAGCATAAACAAAACTGAAAATGGCGGCGAAAAAGCGCCACCATTTTCGCTGCCATGGATTGTGGACACACGTCAACTCTCGGGGATTGGCAGAGACACTTAACACGCCTCATTCGTTTATTGCGTGAGCGCCGCCAATCCCTTTCGACCCGACCGCGCTAGAACTGGCGAAAAGCATCCATCAGGTAGAAGGCCACAATCCCCAGCGTCACCAGACCCTCTGCTCCGCCAAAGATGCGGATGACCGGTTCGATCTTCTTCACCTTGCGCAACAGTTCTTCCTGTTCGTGATGCTGCATGCTGTTCGCGTCGTCCAGAAAAAGCTGATCTTCTTCATACCGAGTAATGTTGCCCCGATACATAATCAGGCCCAGCAGAATCAAGCCCAATGTTGCCCACACGATCCAAACGACCATCATTAAGTGCATACGATGACCTCACAGCGTGCGTGGTTGATGGTTGCGGTTGCAGCGGCAATGCAAAAAATTCAGAGAATTTTTGCACCAATCCACTTTCGGCTCGTATCCTACACCCAAACGCCATGGGCTGGAATAAGATTCTGGCGCATCTCCGCACAGTGGTGACATGAACGGCTGGCTTGCTCAGTGTTCCCACGCTGCATGTGGACGGGAACACAGGAGATATCGAGAACGCTCGATCCAGAGGTTGTTTTGCCTTTCATTTCGCCGTATCATAAAGAGTGGTAGATTCCACGCGAGGACAATCCTATATGGCAACGATGACGACTCCCTCTACTGAGACGGCAACTCCCGCAACCGAGGCCGTAAAAGCGGTTCCAGTTTCGCTGACGCCCCAGGCCATTGCCAAGGTGCGCGAGATCATGACCACGCAAGACCCTGTGCCTGCCGGGCTGCGCCTCGGCGTGGTGGGCGGCGGCTGCTCGGGCTTTCAATACTCCATGTCGTTTGAAAACCAGTCGGGCATGATGGACAAAGTTTTGACATTTGACGGCCTGAAGGTCTTCGTCGATTCGACCTCGCTGATGTATTTGAACGGCTGCGTGGTGGACTACGTGGAGACGCTGGAGGCCGCCGGATTCAAGTTCGAGAATCCTAACGTGAAGAGCACCTGCGGCTGCGGCTCTTCTTTCAGCGCGTAATCTTTTTTTGGAGTACAACATAAAGGCCTTCGCACTGCGCGAGGGCCTTTTTGCATGAAGAGCAGCGCTGCTATTGCGGACTGCCACCCATAGGACTGGAAGGCGTGGGGCTGGAGCCCAAACCGCCGGAACCGCCCATTGGAGAAGATCCAAGGCCGCCGGGTGATCCCATGCCCGAACCGCCTATTCCAGATCCGCCAGGCGCGCCCTGTCCCGGCATACTGCCCGCTGGCGTGCCTATGCCAGGCCCAGCGGCCCCGCCACCCATTCCCCCTGCGGAGTTGCTCAAATCTTCTGCCGGGTTATAGACAAACTGCCATTTGTTATAAATCGATTGTTTCCGATACGTGATCATCGATGGTTTTTTCAAAGGCACGGTTACGCCAACAATAGGCGCTGCTGTGGCGGAGTCGCCAAACATGCCAACACCGGAGGCTCCGGGCGTTCCTGGAGTGCTGCCAAAAGCACCGCCTGCTCCCGGTGCGCCGCCAGCTATGCCACTGGGTGCGCCGCCAATACCCGGCCCGCTGGAGCCAAGTCCACCTAACGAGCCGCCGCTCTGGCCGCTGTCAGAAGAAAGTCCACCGTCGCCGGTGCTGCTCCCAGAAGGTCCAGCACCCCCCAGATTTCCACCGCCAGCACTGCTCTGCTGCGCCAGCGGAGTGGAGGAATTTGTCGTGCCGCTCGCGCTCGACCCGGCAGTCGAACTCGAGGAATCGTTAAAAAAGCTGTCGTCGCTAGAGCTGCCGCCAGAACTGCTGCCGAGGCCGCCTGTTCCTCCGATTCCAGACCCAGACCCTCCAATTCCCGAACCGCCGATGCCTGATCCACCCATGGGAGACGCTCCACCGACACCCGCTGCTCCCCCGATGCCGCCCATGCTGCCGCCTGCCGCTGGAGCACCGGGCATTCCACCCACTCCGGGCATCGTGCCCGGCGCTCCAGACGCCAGCGGTTGACCGAACAGCCCCATCGCTACCATTTGTACTTCGCCCAGATGCAGCAGCTTCCAGTCCTTTTTCCCGGTCATCGGATCGATATAGTCCTGCCGCAGGAAGCGAATCTCATTCGTCTTTTTCAGTTGGTCGATGGTGCTGGGATAGGCCCCAAATTTGCGGTAATAAAGCTGGATGGCGCGCTTATATTCCTCCCCGCGATGGACGGTTTCCACCTCTTTTTCCCGTTGAATCTGCTTGGCCATCTTCGGCGCGGCAAGCGCCAGCGCCACTAGGACCATCGCTGCCAGAAAAAGCAGCCCCAGCAGCAGATATCCAGCTTCCGCCGCGTGGGTGGATAAAGGTGAGTCGGTCTGTTGTTTCTGGTTGGACAAAAGAAACACCTGTCTCTAGGGTACGCCGCTGGTGGGGAAAAGTCGCGCGCAACAGGACAGAGATCATGGAGAAATCTGCTGGTAGATGGCCCTTAAAACGCTGGTGCACAGAAGACTGGATTGATCGAGGAGATTGGATTTCTTCTGCCGCAGATCATGCAAACCATTTCAGATCAAAAGAAGATTTTTGAATTTGTGTGAACTAAACGACCACCGCCTTTTAGGCGGTGGTCGTTTAGTGATCTAGGTTTGGAGGAGATTCTTTAGGGTGGCCAAGATCATTCCGCTGTATCCGTAAACAAATCATAAATTGCAGTTGTCATTAACGTGGCATTATCGGGAAACCTCATCTGGTGCTGCGTTTGCACGACGGAAATCTTTTGGTGTACCCAGTCAAGTTTAGGTTTCATGGCGTTTCTAGCCATGATATGGGCGAATTTCTGCTTTCCTTTCGGTGATTGGAGGGCGTTCTCAAGAGCGCTGCATATCAAAAGAAACGCACGTGCGGCGGCTGCGATCAGCAGGGCTGGCGCCTATAAATTTGAGGTGGGGATATAGATAGCTATATGCCGCAGCGAGGTAGATGGGCGACAAGGG
>DAHUZH010000126.1 GCA_027306695.1 Acidobacteriaceae bacterium | reverse complement strand
CTTGCCTTGCCCATTCCATGCTCCTTCCATACCAGTTCGTCTCACTCCCACTGGTTCAGAATTTGCCGGGCAGGCCACTGCGGTCGCGGGTTGTTTTGCTGGCCGCCGATGGGTGTAACAACACGTCGATCGCGAGACAACTTTCCACCACTGCACAGGCCGTGGATAAATGGCGAAAACGCTTCTTGAGCGTCGGGTGCGACGGTCTCTTGGATGAACCGCGTCTAAGTACTTCACGCAAGCTGAGCAACCGGCAGGTGAAACTGGTACTTACGCGCACACTGGAGAGTCAGTCAGAGGCCGCCACGCACTGGTCCACCCGCGATATGACCAGGACCTGCGGACTCGGTCAGTCGAGCATCAGCCGCATCTGGCGCGCTTTTTCCCTCGCACCTCATCGTGCGGAGACCTTCAAACTCTCCCGCGATCCGCTGTTTATTGAGAAGGTGCGCGACATCATCGGCTTGTATCTCGATCCGCCGGACCGCGCCGCTGCTGCCGATGCGTCCAGGACAGATCGAGCGTCGCACCCACGACTATGCACGCCACGGCACCACCAGCTTGTTCGCCGCGCTGGATACCGAGTCAGGGGAATTGATCGGACAGACGCAACGCCGCCACCGGAGCATGGAATTTCGCAGCTTCCTCGACACGATTGAAGAAAACGTGCCACCCCATTTGGATATACATCCGATTCTGGATAACTACGGCACACACAAAACGCAACTGGTCCGCGATTGGCTGGCGAAGAGACCGCGCTTTCACCTGCATTTCACACCTACTTCAGCAAGTTGGCTCAACCTGGTCGAACGATGGTTTGCACGGTTGACCGAAAAACAGCTCCGGCGCGGCGTCCATCGCTCAACCAAAGAACTTGAAACCGCCATCAAAAATTTCATCCAACACCACAACAAAAATCCAAAGCCCTTCGTCTGGCACAAAACCGCTGACCAGATTCTCGACTCCGTCGCCCGCTTTTGTAAACGAACTTTAGACTCAGGACACTAGAATGAAAGCAGTCGCATGGACCCTGTTTCAAATTCTCCCGCCCGTCGCTATCAAATTCTACTTGCATTTGGCTGTGTGTATACGTTCTGGGGCGCCACGTATACGGCTGCGCGTTTTGGAGTTCTTCTCGTACCGGCCCCGTTGCTGGCCGGCGTGCGGCTCGCCATCGGCGGCTGCTTGATGCTGCTGATCGGGACCATGCGCGGTAAGCGCATCTGGGCCTCGGCTGTCGAAATGCGCCGTATCTTTCTGCTTGGGGCACTGCTCCTTTTTACCGGCAACGTTGGCCTGGTATGGGCGGAATACTACCTTCCCAGCGGCCTGTCCGCGCTATTGATCGCCATCATACCGGCCTATGTGGCCATCATTGAACTGTTGCTGCCAAATGGGGAACGGCTGCGCAGTCGCGGTCAAATCGGTTTGGTACTTGGATTTTCCGGGCTCGCCATACTGGCGTGGCCCAGCGCGCGCACCGGCCTGCACGGAGACAGACATCAGATCATTGCCGTGATTGTCCTGTTGCTCGGCGCGCTTTCCTTCGCCAGCGGTTCGGTCCTGTCTCGGCATAGCAAATTGACACTGGACCCATTTGTTTACGCGGGCTGGGAGATGCTGGCGGCAAGCGTCTGCGATTTGGTGCTGGCCACCAGCCTGCGCGAATGGGGACACGCGCAATGGAACCGCGACAGCATCTCCGCGATTGCTTTTTTGGTCATCTTCGGATCGCTGATGGGGTTCTCTTCCTACACATGGCTGCTGCAGAATGTTCCGGTGGCAAAGGTGGCCACGTATGCCTACGTCAATCCCACGGTCGCCGTGCTGCTAGGCGCGATGATGCTGGGGGAACGCATGCTAGGCAACGAATGGGCAGGCATGGCGGTCATTCTGCTGGCTGTTTACCTGGTGACATCCTCGAAAATGCAGCCAGGCCACGGCGCGCCAATCAAGAAACCAGCACTGGCTTTGGAAAAAGTTTGACGCCAATATTTTCGGTTGCAGCAATTTACTTTCTGCGCCAGCGCACGCCATCGGGACTGTCTTCCAGCAGGATTTCTTTGGCGGCCAACTCGTTGCGAATCGCATCGGCCCGCGCAAAATCGCGTGCTTTGCGCGCCTTATCCCGTTCCGCAATCAGACCCTCGATGGCATTGTCGCTCAGCGAATACCGCGCAGCCAGCTCTGGCGCAGCCTGGTCCATGCGATGTTCGCGTTCCGCCCACTCCAGCGCAAATCGCGTGACCGCATCGTCGCGGTCTTCTAAAACATCGAAGACCGCATCGAACTTCTCTAATACATCTTGAATGAGCATTATGTTTTCCTGATGAACCCGGTTATCTTTTCTCTTGTCGAATGCAATATTTGCATCCCTCACCATATCAAAAATTGCTGCTCTAGCCTCTGCTGTGTTGAGGTCATTACTAAGGGAATCAGTAAATTTGCGAGAAGCAACGTGGGCAATCTCAGCCAATTTAGGATCGAGTCCTTGGGGTATCAGAAAAAATCTTTTTAGGCGTAATTTGAAATTACGCAGCCGCTCCACAGCATTCGTCGATTCAGTGAGACCGTCGAAAGTGAAGTTCAACTGGTTGCGATACGGGACGGAGGTCAGCAGAAAGCGGATCGCGGATGCCTTGTATCCGCGCAGCAGCAAATCGCGTAGCGTATAAAAGTTGCCAAGCGACTTCGACATCTTCTTGCCTTCCACCAACAGAAACCGCACATGCATCCAATGCCGCGCGAAGGTCTTCCCGCTGGCCGACTCCGACTGCGCGATTTCATTCTCGTGGTGCGGAAACATCAGGTCTTCGCCGCCGATGTGCAGGTCGAAGCTGTCGCCAAGATACTCCGTCGCCATGGCGGAGCACTCGATGTGCCAGCCCGGACGGCCCGCGCCGAGAGATGTGTCCCAGTGAAATTCATTTGGCTTCGCCGCCTTCCATAAAGCGAAGTCGCGGGCGCTGTCCTTGTCGTACTCATCGACATCGACGCGCGCGCCATCCTCCATACCCGCCAGATCTTTCTTCGACAGCTTGCCGTATCCCGGAAAACTCGCAATGCGAAAGTAGTACGAACCATTTTCGCCACGATAGGCATAGCCGCGTTCGACCAGTTGCTCGATCAGGCCGACCATCTGCGGGATGTGCTCGGTGGCGCGGGCCAGAAATTCCGGCTGCTCGATGCCCAGCGCGTGCAGGTCTTCCAAAAACGCCTTTTCATACTTCGCCGTGTAATCGCCGATGGGCAGCCCGGCAGCAGCGGCGTTGCGCATGATCTTGTCATCCACATCGGTAATGTTCATAACGTGGCGCAGCGGCACGCCTTGCTGCTTTAGAAAGCGCCGCAGAATGTCTACATGGACGAAGGTGCGGAAGTTGCCGATGTGGCCATAATCATAGACAGTTGGGCCGCAGGCATAAATGCCAAGCGGCTGGCCCGGTCGCGGCGCAACCTCTTCGACCTGCCCGCTGAGTGTGTTGTAGAGACGAAGTGCCATGCAATTTTTGATTGTACGGGCAAAGCGCAGAAATAAAACACAGTCGGGCACCTAGCCCAGCGCCAGCGAAGGCTCGGCACTGAGCAGGGCATCGGCAAAGCTGCCCGCCACGAACTTTGGCCACGCTGCCGCTGCAATCATCGCAGCATTGTCGGTCGAAAGTTCAAGAGAAGGAAATGCAACCGGCATCGCTCGCGTCGCGGCTTCGGCCAAAAAACGCTGTCGCAACTCGCGATTCGCGGCCACGCCGCCAGAGACAACGATGCTGGCTGCATGAAAGCCCTCGGCTGCGGCGAATGTCTTGCGCACCAGGTCGTCTACAACCGCTCGTTGGAAAGATGCGATCAGGTTGAGCGTCTCCGAGTCGCAAAGGGCCAGCGCGTCCTGCACTTTTACGTTGGGTATGGTGGCCAATGCCGCTCGGCGCACTTCAATGCGCTCGGCCATGGCATGCGTTTGCACGTAGCGCAGCACGCCGGTTTTCAGGCCGCTAAAAGAAAACAAAAATCGCGGACTTTGTGTCTGCGCCACGCGATATGGCTTCTGTTTCACGTTCACTGGCCCAAACGGGACCGCGCGCTGGTCGCCATGTTTCGCCAGCCCATCGATCCATGGGCCGCCGGGATAGCCCAGTCCCAGTAGCTTTGCCACTTTGTCGAAGGCCTCGCCCGCCGCATCATCCACCGTCCTGCCGACATTTTTATACTGCCAGGTTCCCAGCTTTTCTTCTGCCAGATACAAATGCGTATGGCCGCCGGAAACCACCAGTGCCAACGTGGGCTGGGCCAGCATTTGTTCCCGCTGGCGCATCTCCAGCAGCACCGCATGGATGTGGCCCTCCAGATGGTTCACGGCGATCAACGGCTTTTCCAGCGCATACGCCAGACCCTTGGCGTACATCACGCCCACCAGTAGCGCACCCGCCAAGCCTGGGCCTTCCGTCGCAGCAATCGCGTCGAGATCGCGCAGCGTGTAACCGGCCTGCTCCATCGCCGCGCGCACCACGGGAACGATATTTTGCAGATGCTCCCGCGAGGCCAGTTCCGGCACGACGCCACCAAACGGCGCGTGTGTGCGTACCTGCGAGGCAACCACATTCGACAGTACCTCCGCTCCACCGCGCACCACGGCCGCCGCCGTCTCGTCGCAGGAGCTTTCAATCCCCAGGATCAGTCCAGATGTGGATGGAAGCATAGGCCGCATGTAACCATGGTAATTGCAGCATCGCGTTTGTTCTTGGCTACAGTGGGCCTCGTATGACTGCCAACGATTCCATTCCGGTATCCGCACGTCAGCAGGCGGCAACGCGGATTGTCCAGCGCCTGCGCGCCGCTGGTCACGCGGCCTACTTCGCCGGTGGATGCGTGCGCGATCTTCTACTGAACCGTGAACCTTCCGACTTTGATGTGGCCACCAGCGCCACGCCCAACAAAGTGCTGGCAATGTTTCCGCGCACCTTCGCCGTCGGCGCGCATTTCGGCGTTGTACTGGTGAGTGACCCCTACGAATCCGCAGAGATACTCACCGAGGTCGCGACCTTTCGCAGTGACAGCGCCTATAGTGACGGCCGCAGGCCGGATTCCGTCCACTACACCACCTCTGCGGAGCAGGATGTTCTTCGCCGCGACTTCACCATCAACGGTATGCTGCTCGATCCAGACCGGCTCATGCACTCGCAAGAGATTTCCTCCGCCGTGCTCGACTTTGTGGATGGCATCAGTGATCTGCACGCGGGCGTCATTCGCGCCATTGGCGACCCAACGCAGCGCTTCGCGGAAGACAAGCTGCGTATGCTGCGGGCCGTGCGTTTTACCGCGCGCTTTGGCTTTGTACTGGAAGACACGACACTGCAAGCCATCCGCGCAGCCGCACGCGAAATTGCCAAGGTCAGCCAGGAACGCGTTCGCGACGAGCTAAACCGCATGCTCACCGAAGGTTCTGCGCACCGCGCTTTTGAGCTGCTTGAAGATACGGGCCTGTTGCGGGAGGTATTGCCGGAAGTTGTCCGCATGCGCGGCGTCGAGCAGCCTCTGCAATACCATCCCGAAGGTGATGTGTGGACGCATACGCTCCTGCTGCTCGAACAACTGCCTTCTGGTTGTTCCGCAACGCTGGCCTGGGGCGCGCTGCTGCATGACGTTGGCAAGCCTGCAACTTTTCGCCGCGCGCCCGATCGCATCCGCTTCGATGGCCATGTGGATGTGGGTGTCCGCATGGCGGAGGAAATCTGTCGTCGCCTGCGCATGTCGAACAGCGACACTGAGCAAATCCTCGCTCTGGTCGCCAACCACATGCGCTTCGGCGATGTCGAGAAAATGCGCACTTCCACGTTAAAGCGTTTTTTCCGCCTTAGGAAATTTGAAGAGCATCTGGCGCTCCATCGCATGGACTGCATGGCCGCGCACGGTGATCTGTCGCTCTACAACTTCGCGCGGCAACACTTTGAAGCTGTAGAGCAGGAAGAGATTCACCCCGCACCACTCATCACCGGCGACGATCTGATCGCGCTCGGCTATCGGCCCGGTCCGGCTTTTCGGTCCATGTTGACGATGGTAGAAGACGCACAATTGGAAAGAAGCATCCATACACGCGAGGAGGCACTGGCGCTACTCGTCAGCAGTTTTCCGCTTCCTTCGTAGTAGACTGGCCCGCAGGTTCGTTGGAGATAGAAAACATGCGTCGTAGTGCTCGCTGGCTTTCTCTGGGAATTATTTTTTTCGCCATTTGCATCTTGGGTGCTGCTTCGCCGTTGTTCGCGCAGACTGCGGTCGAGCATTTCTCGCTCAATGGTGACTGGCAATTCCGTCAAACTTCCGGCGATGCGCACGCCGGAACGAATGACTGGCATGCCGCCACGGTTCCCGGCGTGGTGCAGACCGACCTATTGGCGAATCATCTGATTCCGCATCCGTTTTATCGCGATGACGAAGCGAAACTGCAATGGATTGGCCTGGCTGGCTGGGAGTATCAGCGGACATTTACGCTCACTCCGCAACAACTCCAGCAGAAACATGCCGACCTTGTCTTTCATGGCCTGGACACCTTTGCCAAGGTCTTCGTCAACGACCAGCAGGTTCTTGCGGCGGACAACATGTTTCGCACCTGGCGTGTGGATGTCCGCGCCAAACTTCACGCGGGCAGCAATACCATACGGCTGGAATTTTCTTCTCCACTCCTTGCCGTGCTGCAACAGGTGAAACTGGAAAAATATCCGCTTCCCGACGCTGGCGGCAGCCCGTTTGACAGGCCCTTCGGCGTTTCCACTTCCAACTACGTCCGCAAAGCGCCGTACAACTACGGTTGGGACTGGGGGCCGCGCTTTGTGACCGAAGGTATCTGGCGGCCCGTTGAGATTGAGTTCTGGGATGCGGCGCGCATTGACAGTGTGTATGTGCGTCAGCTCGATGTCAGCGCGGCTTCCGCGAACCTCAGCGTGGAAACGGACATCGTCGCGACCGCGCCAGAGCATGTCCGCGTAGACCTCGATCAAGGCCCTTGGTCGCCATCGAAGAATGGCACCGAGAGCGACGTGGCCAAGCCAGCAAAAGTGAAAGGGCTGCGCCAAACGGTATGGCTGCATGCGGGCGCAAACCACATCGTCTTCCTGCTCAATCTCGACCATCCGGCGCTCTGGTATCCCGCCGGATATGGCGCGCAGAACATGTACCGCTTTCAGGTGGCCGTGCGCGATGGCAAACATGTGCTCGACAGACAGGAAGTCCACACTGGTCTGCGATCGCTCCAGTTGCAGCGCAAGCACGATCCATGGGGCGTCAGCTTCACATTTGTCGTCAACGGAATCCCCATCTTCGCCAAGGGCGCGAACGTCATTCCGCTCGACAGCTTTCCTACTCGAGTGACGGATGCGCAAATAGTCCGCGTGCTCCAGTCCGCGCGCGACGCGAACATGAATATGATTCGTGTGTGGGGTGGTGGATATTACGAAACCAACCGTTTCTACGAACTGGCGGACCAGATGGGCCTGATGGTCTGGCAGGAATTCATGTTTGGCGGCGCTATATATCCCTACAACGCCGACTTTCTCGACAACGTTCGCCATGAGGCTCAGGACCAAGTGCGCATGCTGCGAAACCATCCCAGCATCGTCCTGTGGTGCGGCAATAACGAGTCGGAAACAAGTTGGTTTTCCTGGGGCGACCGCTTGAAGTTCAAGGCTAATCTGCCGCCGGACCTGCGCGATGACGTATGGGGAGGCTATATGCATCTGTTCAGTGGCATCCTTCCGCAGGTGGTCGCGCGCTACTCGCCCGGCACGCCGTACTGGCCTAGTTCGCCGAGCAATGACTTCACCTCCGCGCCCGGAAACGACCAATACGGCGACGCGCATTATTGGGCCGTCTGGCATGGCCGCGCTCCGTTTTCTTCCTTTGAACAGCAGTATCCACGCTTCATGACCGAGTACGGCTTTCAGTCCTTCCCCTCGATGGCCACGATTGACAGCTTTACGGAGCCGGAGGACCGCACGCTGTTGTCTAAAGTGATGCTGGCACACCAGAAAAATACGGAAGGCAATCAGCTCATTAAGATTTATATGGACCGTGAGTTTCCGCAGCCGAAGGATTTTCCGTCCTTCGTCTACGTTAGCCAGGTCTTACAGGCAGAGGGCATCAAGCTCGGCGCGGAGCATCTTCGGCGCAATCGTCCGCACGTCATGGGGTCGCTCTACTGGCAGCTCAACGATTGCTGGCCGGTGGCGTCCTGGTCCAGCATGGATTACTACGGTCGATGGAAGGCGCTCCAGTATTACGCGCGCCGGTTCTATCAGGACGTGCTCGTCAGCCCGCATGTACGCGATGGAAAAATCGAAGTTGCCGTGGTCTCCGACCGTATGCAACCACTGCACGGGACCGTCCGTCTGCAACTGATGGATTTTTCCGGCAAGGTTCTTTTGCAGAAAGATGTCCCGGTCGCAATGCAGCCGCTTTCTGTCGCGCAGGTGTGGGCCAGCACCCAGGCAGAATTTTTGCAATCGCAAGACCCAAGCCTCGTATTCCTGCATACGGAGCTGCTTGTGCCCGGTGAAAACGACGGCCAGCCGGTTTCGACCAACAACCTGTATTTTCTGCCGTTCAAAGACCTACATCTGCCGCTCGCCACTCCCCAGACCAAATGGGTCACAATCGACGGTCAGCCTGCGCTCCAGTTAACCTCTTCAGCGCTGGCGCGCGATGTCGATGTGGACCCAGGCACACTCGACGCACAGCCTTCGGATAATTTCTTCGATCTGCTGCCCGGCCAACCGGTCACCATCCGCTTCCAGACGACAGCGTCAGTCAGAGCCTTGCAGCAGAATGTCCACGTCATGTCATTGGCGGATGCGTTCTCGGCTGAAAAGATCAAATTGAGCGAAGGGGAAAAGAAGATTTCCGGCAGTTAAAGCAGTTCTTTATGTTAGCAGCATGTGTGCGTTACGCGCCGCAAAAAACAAGACAGAGGAAACTCTCTGCCTTGTTTTTTGGGAATCAATAGAATTGTCAAAAAACGAAGAGCGGCTACTTGCCCGCCAACTCAAAGCGCTTGTTAATTTCTTCCCAGTTCACGGTATTCCACCATGCGGCCAGGTAATCCGGGCGCTTATTTTGGTACTTCAAATAATAGGCGTGCTCCCAGACATCGTTTCCGAGGATTGGGAAATGACCCTGCATCAACGGGTTGTCCTGGTTCGCCGAGGTGACGATCTTCAGCTTGCCGCCGTCGAAGATCAACCAGCCCCAGCCGGAGCCGAATTGCTTGGCCGTAGTCTCGTTGAATTGCTTTTTGAAATCTTCAAAGCTGCCAAAGTCCTTCTTGATCTGTTCGGCGATTTTTCCAGTCGGCTCGCCTCCACCCTTCGGCTTCATGATCTGCCAGAACATGGTGTGGTTCACATGGCCGCCGCCATTGTTCCGCACCGTAGTGCGAACATCTTCCGGCACGCTGTCGAGTTTGCGTAACAAGTCTTCCGCCGAACGCTTCGCCAGTTCTGGATGTTTTTCGATGGCGGCATTCAGGTTGTTCACATACGCCTGGTGATGTTTGTCATGATGCAAATGCATGGTGGTTTCGTCGATGTGGGGTTCGAGTGCTGCATAGTCATACGGAAGGGGTGGGACTTCGTGTGCCAAGGGACTCCTCCTATTTTGTCGTGGGTTTGCGTCTTGCAAAAACGCGTTTGCAACTCCGCGCCTCGCGAAATTTGAGTCAGGGCATGTGGAAAGCCGCACAAAGCATCCTGGTAAATGTTATGCGGCCATGTACGGGATACACACGGACGCACATTACATCCTACTCCATATAGATGCAGGGTGAGCGCGAACCGCTGCGACCAGCAGGGCCGGCGCCTATAAATTTGAGGTGGGGATATAGATAGCTATATGCCGCAGCGAGGTAGATGGGCGACAAGGGGAGATGGA
>DAHUZH010000125.1 GCA_027306695.1 Acidobacteriaceae bacterium | reverse complement strand
CATAAGGTACAAGAACAGTGCGCAGGATCACCCACGAATATGCAGCATTTTGATGGGGAGTACCCACAAAAGTCCCCACAGTCGGGTGTTTTTGAGGGTCATCGTAGAGTGGCCAGAGGTCGTAAGGTATTGAAAGGAATTGGCTCCTCAGGTAGGACTCGAACCTACAACCCTTCGGTTAACAGCCGAATGCTCTGCCATTGAGCTACTGAGGAGTGTGAGAGCAGATGAATCTATATCGTAAGGTAACAAATCGTCCAGTGATCGTCAAAAGTCAGTCGGCCATCGAACGAATTTGCCAAACCCCCTTTCGATTGAATCTTGAACATGCTTAAAGAAAAGGAATTGTTGCTTCCATCCCCCGCAGAATGCGACGGGGTTCGTCTCACTCTAAATAGCTTAGCAGGCGCGCTCCAGTTGATATGATGAGGAGTTTGGAGGAAGTATGTCACGCATTTCCCACATCTCACGCAACGACGCGCCCCCGCAGGTTTTAGAAATCTACGACCGCTACATGCGGCAACGCGGCAATGTGCCCAACATGTTTCGCACCGTCGCACACCGGCCGGAGATTTTTGAGACCATGATTGCGCACTTTGAGGCAATCCTGAACACAGGCACACTGTCGACCAAGCTGAAAGAACTGGCCATCGTGCGCACCTCGCAGTTGAACCATTGCGAATATTGTCTTGCATCTCACACGCGCATCTGCAAAAAACTTGGCTGGAGCGGGGACCAACTGGAGCATCTCGCCGACTACGAAATTCGCAGCGATTTTACGGCGGCAGAAAAGGCCGCGCTCCGGCTGGTGGAACAGATGACGGCCAATGAGCGCCCACTTTCCGACGAGGAATTCCAGGGGTTGCGCCAGCATTATTCCGAGGGCGAGATCATCGAGTTGATGGCTGCAATCGGGCTGTTCAACTACTTCAACCGCTTCAACAATCTGCTGGAGATGGAACTGACGACGACACCGGTCGCGCAGTAAAAACGCGCTTCAATAGAGCAAGACCACCATTCGATAAGCGGCAAACCCGTTTTGCTCGCCCGGGGAGCACGCCCCGATCACCGCGCGACGATATTTGCCCGCGCGAATTCCCTGCTCCACCTGTAGCGGCAAACGGGTCAGATCCGCCGTGCTGAACTGCATCACCGCCCTGGGCATGGGCCGCGCGCGAGGTTCCGCATTCCCACAAAAACCGCGCACCAAAGAGGGGCTTCCCGTTAATTGCAAACCGTCCGCGCGAAGCAGCGACGCGACCTGCCGCTCCTGCTGCGAAGGCGTCAACGTGGCCACAGTGCGGGCGAAGTCCTGTACAGCGAAAAATTCACCATGAGCTTGAATCACCGCAATGCCCGCCGCGTTCAAGCGAGGATCCAACAGGTTTGCGCGATGTGGCGGAGAATGCATCCATTCATCGTTGATCTGGCTGGCAGTGGGAGCGTCCGCGAGGTTTTCCGCCACTGTGCTGCAACGCACACCGGCACGTTGTATACGGACAACTAAGTTCGGCTCACCGGGAAGCTGGTGCGAAAGCACACCGGCCCGCACCATGGGTTGCGCATGCCGCCAAGCTGCCATAAGGAGCATGGCGTCCTGCCGAAGAGGCTGCAAATTGTGCCGGGCACGATCTTCATTTGCTAGCTGAAACAACTCTGCCGATGCCCGTTGCTCGTTTGCGGTCATTGGGACTGCATTCGATGCAGTTGCCTGCTGCGTCAAGGTTGAAAAAACAGACGCAAGGAACAGAACCGCAAGAAAAGCGCCCGGTCTGTTGGAATGATTTCTCATCTTCCACTTATCTCTCTTCGCTCAAGCATGAATGTCTGCTAAACATCGGCAGATATTAAGGATTTATCCGTAAATAGAAGTGGTCTGCCTCCAGCAGATCGAGGCTGCGGCCAAGGAAAGCAGGGCGACATAGCTGGCCTCGGTTTTCTCGAAGCTGACCAGTAGTTTGCGATAGCGATTGAGCCATGAGTGGGTTCGTTCGACCACCCAGCGGTGAGCTTTCCAGCCGGGCCGGTTGCGTTTGGCGTCGGCTTCCTCCTTGCGTTGCTTGATATGAGGCTGATAGTTGCGGGCAACCGCGGCCTGGAAGGCTGGATCGCCCTTGTATCCGGCATCGGCGCAGAGGTTTTGCGGTCGCTTGGGGTCCGGTTCCGGCCGCGCCAGCACGATCCGATCCAAAGTAGGCCCCAGCAACTTCACGTCATGCACGTTGGCTCCGCTGGCGACGAGCGACGGCGGGACGCCACGCGCGTCGACCAACAAACTTCGCTTGCGCCCATTTTTTCCCCCGGTCCGTGGGGTTCGCTCCCATGCATTCGATCGCCAGTGGCGCTTTTCCTGTGGCCCCGTCGATGCTTTGCCACTCCCAGGCGATGCCTTCCATCCCGTCGTACTCGGCCAACCCCGCTTGCCACAACTTGAGAAAGAACCCCGCCCTCTGCCAGTTCTGAAAATGCTGATGTACCGCGCTGGCGCTGCCATATTCTTTGGGCAGGGCCTTCCACTGGCAGCCAGTGCGCAGCACGTACACCATGGCGGAAAAGACCCTCCGCGCCGCCATCGGCTTGCGCCCAGCTCCCGGCTTGCGCCGATACCGCCGGCCAAGCGGCCGCTGCTTGACCGGAACCAGCGGTTCCACCTTTGCCCACAACTCCTCCGATACCTTCCACGACTTGATCTGTGCCATCCTGCACAATATCTTCGCCCAACCTGCACCCTCTGCTTCCGGCCATCTGCCAGCGCGTACCCAGTTCGACACTATTTACGGATAAATTCTTAGTATCTATTAATGATCCTGTCGGGTGTCTCGATCTGTAATGTGCTTGTTCTCAGGCTGGCATAATGTGCGATTGCACGTTGTTCCATCTGCGCGCTGGAATAGGTGAGCGAAGTAACCAGCGCGTTTGTAGCGGTTGTTGCCAAGCTTCAATTGGACATGTCGGCAGAAGCGATCACCACTGTTGTTTTGTTGCCAGCATTGCCCCCTGCTCCGACAGTGAAAGCCACGCCGCCCGGGGTCGAGGAGGGTTCCGCGCTATTGAAAATCTCGTCGTGCGCGACAATGTTCGTCGAACCGATTACGGCGGAAAATCGATGCGTCGGTTCCGATATCACATAGCCGGAAGAGACGGTATTCCAGGTTGTGTCCTGGCCGCCAATCGCAGCCGGCCACATTAAATTAAGAACAGGTGCAAAATGGACGACTATATCGACAGGTTTGCGGCTCTCCACGGTGTAAGTAATAATCGCGCCTGGAGTGTGCAATGGGACAAACAGTTTTTCGCGGACAATGAAATTCTGGCCAATGTAAGTGCGTAGGATGGATTCAGGCTGATAGGTAATACGTCGAAGGATAGTTTCTCCAGAAAGTTCTGAAGTTGTTCCCTCCATGCGAAATCCAATCTTGTACCCTCGGATGAGTTGCAGAGGGTAGGCCCAGATTTCCAGTCCACTTTCGGAGTATCCATCAATGAGAGAGCGGCGACCATGCACAGCAATAAATCTACGTGGAGCTACAGCGTGTGTATGGATGAATAGCGGCTCTAAAACAGATGCCTGTTTATCCTTGAAATCTTGCGCTGAAGCGTTCCCCATGTATAGAAATGCAATTAGAGCTGCCAAAAGCAGTCTGCTGACGGCCTTCACGCTGAAACGCAATTGTCTCGATGCTTTGTCCATAAGTACATGTTACGAGCGTGCAGTTTCAATGCGCTCGCTGATGGGTAGCTTGCGGGGGAGTTACATCCTGCAATTGGGCGGTCGCCCGCGCAACTTCGCTCTGGTAGTTCGCCAATTGTTTTTCAATGGAATGCTGCCAGTTATTCCCTAGTATCTTGGCGATCTTCTTCTTGTCTTCAGGAGTGATTGCATCTTTCATCTTATTTACATGTTCGATGGCCTGCGGCAGCATTGCATGAAAATGTGTAAGTTCGTGAGAAACAGTCTCTGGATGATAGGTGATCCGATCTCCGGTCTGCATCACATCGATCAGCGCATCGGGAGACCATGCCAGCGGAAAGGTCTGATTCAATGTGTCATACGCTTCCCGCAGGCGCGTCATACAACCCGCGAATCCATCTAGTTCCGCGCGTCTACGAATTAGGTCCATAGATCGGCGCACATGAACCACAACCGGCTGACTCATGGAAATGCTGGGCACAGTAATGACCGTCGTCAACGTATTTCCCTCGAAGTACCATCCCGATACGCCTTTCTTACCCCGATAGGTCAACTGCTTGCCATTGGCTGTTACAGACTCCGGTGGCCAGTCTCCGGGAAGCCGCAAGACATAGCTTCGCGCGCGCAACATGCCCTGATAGCTGCCACGGACAGGATCGATGCGGACCAAAAGGTCGCCGTTCGACTCCTGCGCATGAATGGTAGTCCAGGCCGCCTGGTCCTGTTGATACGCACGGCTGTTTCCTGCGTCTTGATACAACGTGTACTGCGTGGAAGCACCAGGTTTCTCTGGAAACACAGTCAGTATCAGAGGGTCAACCGGCTTCTGGCCGGTATTGAGCATGGGCGGCGCCATGGGAATGATCGCGCCCTCTGGCACATATACGGGAATCTGCCGGATGGAGAATTTTCGTTCGAGTTGGATCGGCCCGGTAAAGTGTCGTCCAGTTTCCCATTCAATCCAATTGCCTTTGGGCAGCCAGATGGGTTCCGTTGCTAACTGAGAGGTTGCATCCACCGGCGCGACGACCGGAGCAACCAGCATCTCATCGCCAAACTGGTACTCATTTTTTGATGTGTAGGCTTGATCGGCGTTCGGCCAGTCATAATAAAGCGGCCGCAAAAATGCGACACCGGTGTCATAGGTGCGGCGGCCTTCTGTATAGATGTACGGGACCAACGCATAGCGCAGATGGAACGCAGTCCGCATAATGTCGGAATATGGTTCGGGGTACGCCCAGATGCGACGCTCAGCCTCTGGATTTTTGGTCGTATGCGTGCGAAGAATGGGACTGAATGCGCCAAACTGTATCCAGCGTGTGTAAAGTTCCGGTCCGACCGCGCCCGGCATGTGGCCGCCGATGTCATGGCTCCAGTAGGCATAGCCGACGTTGGCCGCGGTCGCGGTGAACCATGGCTGAAACGCGAGTGAGGGCCAGACGGAAATGGTGTCGCCCGAGAAACCAATTTGATAACGATGATTGCCTAGACCACCCCAGCGATGGAACAGCAGAGGCCGCTTGCCCTCACGCGCCTGGTCGGTAAAGTGGACATAGTTCAGCCACCAGGTTGGATTGACGCCGGGCGTTTGTGTGTAGTTCTCCTGCTGCCAGTCCAGCCACCAGAAATCGACGCCCAGCTTTTCCAATGGATGCAGAATGATATTGAAATAGTTGGTGGCGAATTTCTTACTAGTGATGTCGAAGGGCATGTACTTTTTGGTGGCTGGATTGATGCCCATGGCGCGTGCCATTTCCGGGTAACGAGTTTCCCATGGCTGGATGCCAGATGCGGGATGAAGGTTCAGCGTTACCTTCAATCCCTCTTGATGAATCTTTGTCAGAAAAGCAGTGGCATCCGGGAACAGCAGATGGTTCCAGCTATAGCCGCTCCAACCCAGCGTATGCCCAGACTGATCCAGCGTGCTATTCCACCAGTTCTGATGAAACGTTGGATGCCAGTCCATGTCGATGACCAATACATCCAGAGGAACATCGTTTTCGTGGAAGCCGCGAACCAGGTCATCGAGTTCCTGATCGCTATATGCCCAGTAGCGCGACCACCAGGTCCCGAACGCGAAGTACGGAGGCAATGGAATGCGGCCTGCTACCTTGACGAAATCTCCGAGTGCCTGCTTGTAGTGGTGTCCGTATCCGAAGAAATACCAGTCCTGACGATCTCCCGGAGTCCGCAGCATCACCCAAGGCCACGGACTTTTTTCCCCATCTGTAAAACTAAAATTTGTAGAGTCGAACAGCGGCCGTTTTGAATCATCGACAACCACCCACCCATCTCTGGAAATCAGTCCCTGCCCGATCGGTTCCTTTGTGTGGCTGCCGTTCGCGCCATCCAGTGTGCGTGTCGTGCCTTGCAGATTTCCCGTGGCTGGTAAGCCGGGATGCCATACCACCTGTTTGCCGTTCATATTGAAACGTATTTGAAGGTCGTCTGGTGTAAACTTTCCGTCGCTCCCAGTCGCCAGGGTATAAGTGAGTGTTAGCTTATCGGTGGCCAGCGTAAGTGTCTGGCCGTTTCCGTTTCGCGCAATCGTATGCGTAAATGCTGTCACCGGCATGTTCCGGTTCAGAAAAACAAAGGAAGCGTGGTCTTCAAATTTCCCATCCGCGGCCCACTCCATGCGGACCAGTCGCGGCGTCAGCACGGTAAAACGCGCATGGCCCAAGGTCACGACAGCTTTGGGATTTGCGACGGGATTATCGAGTCCCGGCAGATGCAGTTCCGGCGCAATGGGAGTTTTCTGTGCCAGGCTTTTTTTGGGGCAGAGGCCGAAGGATAGAAGCAGCGCGGAAAAGATAAAAACCTTTGCAGGCAGCCACAGCAGTGTTTTTCTGGGTTTCGATGTCGAGGGTCTCATCTGGAAAAAATCCTTATGTGGCGGAAGTTATTTGACATCGTCCAAGCGAAAAAATTTATTTGGATAGTATCGGCTTTGATCGTACGCGATGTGTGGATGCAATTCCCAATCCTCGATATACCTTGCGTCCACAGAAATTACATGCAAAGAAGAATGGGTCATTCGAGCAGCCATCCTTCTCTGCATTTCTCCATGCGCTACAGCGGATACACACATACTGTAATAAAAAAAATGGTGAGTCATTCTGAGGTCGCCGCAGCGACCGAAGAATCCAGAAGATGATGGCGACGCAACCCACGCGAGTATTTTCTGGATTCTTCACTGCGGTCGTCGCGACGACCTCCGTTCAGAATGACTCTTCTTGCCATCCAGCTACACTAACCATCAATCCATGCGCTAGAATTGGAAGCGCCCTGCAAATTGCAGGATACGCATCGAACTGCTGTTCTGCGAGGCCACAATGTCCATAATCAAGCCGGAACTGGCGCCGCAGTCCACACACCCGCTTGGCTGCCCCAGGTTGGGATGGTTGAACACGTTGAACGCCTGCGCAGTCAAAAAGTTGACGTTCTTCGGAAGCTGGAAGCTCTTTGCAACCGATGCATCCACATCGATCAGTCCTGGCTCAAACAGTGAGTCGTGCTCGATGTCGCCGAAAGTGCCAACTTGAAGACGCATGTAAGGCCCGGAGATCTGTCCATTCGTGGCCATCAAAGCAACAGGCGCAAAATAGGGAACGGAATGGCTCAATGGATTGAAAGAACCAGCGCCTAACCCATAGGATTCTCCTGCAGCGGCATGGTTCGGATGGCACAAGCTCCCGCCCTGACCATCAATGTCCTGGTCCGCCGTACACAGCGAATACGACGGTGTAGACGGTGTAAAGGGCAGGCCAGCTTGCCAGGAAAGGTCGCCGTTCAACGCGAACCCACCAATCATCTGGTTCACCCATCGCGGCGCATTGCTGCCGATCGCCTGGTTATGGCCGAATGGCAAGTTCCAGTTTCCGTCGAGGATGAACGCCTGCGGACGGTTGTAATAACTGTTCCCGTAGTCGGCGCGTTGATTGTTGAAGTAGTAATCCGACTCATGGGCGCGCGCCTTCGACCATGTATAGTTGGCCATCAACTGGAAGCCGTTGGAATAGCTCTTGCTGAAGACGACCTGGAGAGCTTCATAGCTCGTGGTCGCCTCATTCGCGTTGTAGCGAAGGTCTTGTTCCCATCCAAAGGGATGGCCATAGTTCACGCCCAATTCGGCCTGCGCCGTGCCGTCGAAATAAGGCCGCCGTTCGCTCTGTGAATAGATTTTTCCGGTTACCGGGTTGATTTCGTCGAAGCTGGCAATCGTAGGCTGGTTGGGGCTGGCCTGGTTGGAAGAATCGAACATGTTGTGGATGCCATGACTGCCCACATAGCTGACCTGCAAGGACGAAGCTGGCGCTAGTTGCTGCTGCACCGCCGCGTTCCATGCATCCAGGGTCGGCACGCGCATCGTCAGAGGACGGGTTGGAACACCGATGCCATCCGGCAGCGGGTAATTGCCGCTTGCTGGAATCGGAGCGAAGGTGTAGCCCGGAGGGCCTTGCGCCATATTGAATATCGCAGCCGCATTCGATATCGGATTCAGGTTCTGCGAAACTTGCGTCGGATAAGAGAATGTCAGGATTTCTCCGAAGAAGTCTCCCGACCATCCCATTCCATAGACACGTCCATATCCGGCACGAACCACTGTATTCGGAAATACCTGCCACGCAATACCCAGTCGTGGAGCAAATTCCTTCCAGTTCTTACCCACGTTTAGGTTGGTCCCATAGGGGCCATAGCCTGCGATGCGAATATCTCCTGTATCCAGATTCAGCAAACCGCCCTGACCTTTCCCGTTCACAGATTCTGGAAAGTAAAGTTCATAGCGAAGTCCATAATTGATCGTCAGCGTGCTGGTTGGCCGCCATTGCTCCTGTGCGAAGAATAACATCCGCTTCTGCCGTTCCTGCGCGTTGGTGTTCTGCGTCTGTGTGCGCTGGAACGCGGTGACGTCGCCCAGAAGAAATGTCGCGTAGCCAAGCCCAGCGGTGGTGGGTCCCGCAGTTCGTGTATTGGCAAAGTGAAAATTGCCGGAGCGGACATTATTATTGTCCAGTCCGACCAGGTGGTTCATCGCATAGCGCAGATCTGCGCTGAACTCAATGGTGTGATTGCCTGCTTGATGCGTCCAGTTGTCAACCGCCTGGATCTGGTTCTCCGTTTGTTGAAACTGGTTGGCGGACGTACCATATTTAGCCGTGCTGCCGCAGTTGCTGCCATTGCTGGGAACATCGATATTGAACTGCGGCAAGCCACCGTTCAGGGCCAAATCTCCTACATTGGCGTTGGGAATTCCAAGCTGGTTTCCCAAAGCCTGGTTATAATTCGACCCCTGCTCGTTGATATAAATACGGAACCAGCCAAAGCGAAAATCCGTGATCCACTTTGGATTCACCACGTAATCCCCGCCAGCGGCAATGCTCTGGTCAAGAGCGCTGTCGGTTCCTGCGAAACCGCCAGCACCGAAGCCCTGCCCGCCAGCTCCGCCGAAATAGGGCGCTCCCGACAGTGAGGAATCGAACCGTGTGTAGCGCCCGAAGGAATGGAATTTTTGCGTCGTCTGCCCGTCGCCGCGTACATCGAACTGGTCGGTGTTGAAAATGCCGGACCCGGAGGCAGTGTAATTATTGACGATATTGGGGCTAGCATTTGGCAAAGGCATGAGCTTAATGAGATTGATGGCCGGCGTGGAAACGCGGTTGGCGGGAATTACATTACCGGTGAACGCCGTGCGGCCTGCGGTGGAAGTCTGGTCCGTGGCCGGATCATAGATCTGGTATTGCGAACCACCCAGCAGATTGAGATTCAAATAGTCGCTGAGATTGCAATTGCCGCCTGAAGTGCACGAGGTATGCGCCAGCGCTGTAGGAACTGTCGTCAGCACCGCGGAGCCGGTCTTTTGACGGACACCTTGATAATCGCCAAAGAAGAAAATACTGTTTTTCTTGATCGGTCCACCAACTGATCCACCGAACATATTCTGTTCGTTCGGGCTGATATAGCGTCCGGTGAGGGGATTTTTGGCAAATTCCGTAAACGGATCGCGTGCCTGTTGGGCATCGGTACGGCGAAATTCAAATGCGGAACCATGCAACTGGTTGCTGCCGGATTTGGTCTGGGCCGTCACCATTCCGGCCACGGCCGCGCCGAATTCGGCGTCGTAGTTCTGCGACGTGACCTTCATTTTGGAAACGGCATCCAGGTTTGGATTGATGACGGCGACGCCGATAATTGGGTCTTGGTTATCGGTGCCGTCCAGTTCATAGCCGGTTGCGAACGGCAACTGGCCGTTGATCTCAATCTGCTGACTCTGCTGCGGGTTCTGGGCCTGGCCAACATTCCAGCCGATGTAACTCGTGCCCGGCGTCAGCAGTTTGAACGCCGTAAAGTTACGGTTCAGGTTTGGCAGGTTTTCCAATGCGCGCGAATTCAAGATGGTGCTGACATCGGCGCGATCGCCTTTTATACGCGACGACATAAGTAATTGCGCATAGTGGGGAATTGTGCTTTCATGGTGGACATGAAAGCACTGCGCATTG
>DAHUZH010000124.1 GCA_027306695.1 Acidobacteriaceae bacterium | reverse complement strand
ACAAAATCAACTTCCATGCCCTCGTCGCTCGCGCTTGTACCTGGCTCCACCTTCAGCTATATGTCGATACTGCCTAGACCTCACAAAATAAATTTTTCATTTGCCGATTGACGCAATCTCTCTTCGGCGCTACTCTGTGCCCATCCTCGTGTTCACCCACGCACCGCGAACCAGTCGCCCGGCCAACACAATGCATGGGCTGGATCCTGCTCTGCAATCCGCGGTGTTATCCGCCGGTCAGCCATCCGCAACCTCGTTCCGGCAATCCAATCGAATACAGCGTCCCCAGGCGGCCTGCGCTGCCTGTAACCCTCGTGTACCCAATTCCAATGGAGGCAAAAGGCTTTATTGATGAAGAAGACCATCGAGATCACTCCCAATATCGAGCCGATTTTCGGCACCCGCGATGAAAACCTCCACCTGATCCAAGACTCCCTGAAAGTCCGCATCGATTTACGTTCGGACGCTCTCTATATCGAGGGCGAGCTGGAGACGATTGCGCGCGTCGAACAGATATTCGCCGACTATGAAGCGTTGCGGCGGGGCGGCGTCACGCTGCAAAACGGCGAACTGAACGGAATGCTGAAGCTGGTCGTCGCCGACAAGGCGGTCACGCTGCGCAGCCTGGTGGACAGCGGCAAGCAGCGCTCCACCGGTATTCGCCGTATGGTGCAGCCTCGGTCGATCAATCAGCGGCAATATCTGGAAGCGATTGAAGGCTCCGACATGGTCTTCGGCATTGGCCCGGCAGGGACTGGCAAGACGTATCTCGCCGTGGCGATGGCGGTGGCCGCGCTGACCGCGAAAAAAGTTTCGCGTCTGGTGCTGGTGCGTCCCGCGGTCGAAGCCGGCGAACGGCTGGGTTTTTTGCCGGGCACGCTCCAGGAAAAAGTGGACCCGTATTTGCGCCCGCTGTACGACGCGCTCTACGATCTGCTGGAGCCGGACCGGGTTGACAAAATGCTGGAGCGCAACGTGATTGAAGTCGCGCCGCTGGCCTTCATGCGCGGCCGCACGCTCAACGACGCCTTCATCATCATGGACGAAGCGCAGAACACAACCAGCGAGCAGATGAAGATGTTTCTGACCCGCATGGGCAACAATGCCAAGGCCGTCATAACCGGCGACATTACCCAGATCGATCTGCCCAACCCGCGCAAATCCGGGCTGATCGAGGCGATTGAAGTGCTGAAAAATGTCGATGGCATCCACTTCTGCTATTTCGAACAGGGCGATGTGGTGCGGCATCATTTGGTACAGCGGATCGTCTGCGCCTACGATGGCTTCACGCGCGGCCAGCGGGAGCTGCCACTGGAAATGCCAGACGCGCTGACGAAAAATGGGGCTGCGGGCAAGCCGGTTGCACAGACGCAATAATTTGCCGATGACGCAACTGCGATACCATGCGGGAAATGGCCGGCGCTGCTGCGTGAATCGTTGCGACGCCGGATATTCCGCGCCATGATGACCGTCGATCTTCCCAGTAGAAGCGCAGTTGCAAGCTGGGCCGGAGAACATCTTCCGGCGCTGCGGGCCTATCTTGTGCGTGCGCGGCGGGCGATGCCGCTCGCGGGGAAGGTATCGGTACTGCTGACGACTGACCGCAAAATTCGCAGACTCAATCGTGAGTTTCGCGGCAAAGACAAGGCGACCGATGTGCTCTCATTTCCCGCGCTGGTTGTTCCCGCGCATCGCACCAGCAAACAGCATGCGTTTGCCGGCGATCTCGCAATCTCTGTCGAAACAGCGGCGCGACAGGCGAAGCAATGCGGACATTCGCTGCTTGTCGAGTTGAAGATTCTGCTGCTGCATGGCCTGCTGCATCTGGCCGGGCACGACCATGAAATCGATGGTGGTGAAATGGCAACGCTGGAGGAAGCACTTCGCCGTCGTTTCCGCCTGTCGACGGCCTTGATTGCGCGCAGCGCGCCGGCAAAACGGGCGGCGCGCTCTTTGCGAAGAGGAGGCCGGGCATGACCCTTCTGCAATTCCTACTCACTGTGCTGCTGTTGGCGGTGCTGACGATCGCTTCCTACATCGACCGGCTCTATTACGAAATGGGCAAGTTTCTTTCCCGCGAGTTTCAGGAAAATATCGATGCGTGGGAGCAGCAGGTGGAACCGCGCCTGGGGATGGGCCGCGAGCGCACAGCGCAGACAGCGTCCTTGCTGACGCAACTTTCTCTCGCTGCGCTGGCGCTTGTTTTTGGCGATGTCGCTTTGCGTGCGCGCTCGGTCTATTCGGAATCGCTTGCCAGCGATGTGGCGCAGACCCTGCTCGCCCTTGTGTTGGTCATCCTGCTGTTCCAGCGTTTTCTTCCCGAGATGTTTTTTACGCGGACGCGCGGACGCTGGGTGGCCCGGCTGACTGGAGTTTTGCGCGTCCTGTTTTATCTGGTGCTGCCGGTGACGGTGATGCTGGGCTTTCTGCTTTCCATTGCGGCGCTCGCGGAGCCGGATGAACCGCCCGAAGAAGAACATTCCTCGGAGGCCGTCGAGGCCCTGATTGAAGCCGGCAAAGAAGAAGGCATTCTGGATGAAAGCGACCGCGCGCTCATCCGCTCC
Source organism: Acidobacteriaceae bacterium (assembly GCA_027306695.1). Taxonomy (GTDB): domain Bacteria; phylum Acidobacteriota; class Terriglobia; order Terriglobales; family Acidobacteriaceae; genus JAKAAZ01. The sequence goes on along the minus strand of DAHUZH010000124.1, from coordinate 7,662 downwards.
GCCGTCGAATTTGGCGACAAGATAGTGCGCGAAGTGATGACGCCGCGCCCGGCCATCTTTGCCGTTCCGGCATCCATGACGCTGGCGGAGTTCCGCGAGCAACTGCGCAGGCATTCCTATTCCCGCGTGCCGGTGTATGGAACGAACCTGGATGATATTGTCGGCATCGCCTTCCTGCACGATCTGCTGCATGTGTCGAATGTCCAAGCGGCAAGCTCCACCGTCGGCAAGATCGCGCGCCCGGCCATGTTTACGCCGGAGACGAAAAATATCCAGCCGCTATTGCGAGAGATGCAGCGCGACAAACAGCACATGGCCATCGTGATCGATGAGTACGGCGGCCTGGCGGGCCTGGTGACGATTGAAGACATCGTGGAGGAGATTGTCGGCGCGATTCGCGACGAGCATGAAACCGCGCTCTCGGAAGAAACAGCGCAGCCGCAGCCGGATGGGGCCTACATCGTCCCGGGAAATTTTGAACTGGACCAACTGGAGGAACTGTTCGCCGACTCGGTCCATCTGCCGCTCTCGGAAAAATATACTTCGACCACGCTGGGCGGGCTGGTCACGGAGGCCGCCGGGCACATTCCATTCGCGGGCGAAGTGATCGAGCTGGAAGGGTTGCGGTTGGAGGTGCTGGCTTCTTCGGTTCATCGCGTGGACCGCATCCGGGTGCGTCCTATCATGGATGCTGCAACTCGCGGCCCCATCGCTTCCTCATAGCGCAGGAAGTGGACGACGCGCATCCCACAAGACGACACATGCGAAAGCACCTGGCCACTCTCGTCGAAGATTTTCAGCGGCACGGCAAGCAGATTGCCATCGTCAGCTACCCCGGCAATCGGCGCGTGGCGACTTCGTATGCGGAACTGGCGGCACTTGTCGGCCGCTTTTCGCGATTGCTGATCGAACGCGGAATTGCTCCCGGCGAGCGCATCCTGCTGTGGGGCACAAACTCCGCCGAGTGGGTGGCTGCCTTCTTCGGCTGCGTGCTGCGCGGTGTGATTGCCGTTCCGCTGGACGCGAGCGGTGGCGCGGAGTTTGCCATGCGCGTTGTGGCCGACGTATCGCCGCAGTTGGCTGTGGGCGATGAGGACCTGCTGCGGGCATTGCCGGAATCGTTGCCAAAGATTGCATTGCAAAATTTTTCCGCGGCCCTGCCGACCCAGCCTGCGTTGGAGCCGGAGCCTTCGCTCGATCGCGAGACGTCGCTGCAAATTCTCTTCACCTCTGGCACAACGTCGGCCCCAAAAGGCATCGTCCACACCCATGGCAATGTGCTGGCCAGCGTCGATGTGCTGGAGCGCGAGATCAAAAAATATCTGCGCTATGAGCGATGGGTGCATCCTCTGCGCTTTTTGCACACGCTGCCGCTGAGCCATGTCTTCGGCCAGTTCATGGGTCTCTGGGTCCCTCCGCTGCTGGCGGCGGAGGTGCATTATGAAGACACGCTGGTCGCCAAGCATCTGATCGAACGGATTCATCGCGAGCGCATTTCGGTGGCTGCCGTGGTCCCGCGCGTGCTGGAGTTGATGCGGGCCTATCTGCTCGCCGATGATCCGCAACTCGCCCAGCGCTTGGCCGCCGTCGCGCGGCAGCGCATCTGGCAGCGATGGTGGCGGCTGCGCGCAGTGCATCGCCGCTTCGGTTTCAAGTTCTGGGCGTTTGTCTCCGGCGGCGCGACGCTTCCAGAAGACCTGGAACAATTCTGGGCCACGCTCGGTTTTCTGCTGGTGCAGGGCTACGGCATGACGGAAACCACCGCGCTGGCCACGTTGAACCATCCGCTGCACACGGCGCGCGGCAGCATCGGCAAACCGCTGGCCGGGCGCGAGGTGCGCGTCGCCGACGATGGAGAAATTCTGGTGCGCGGCGCGATGCTGGCTGCCGGTACATGGCGCGATGGGCGCATGCAACCGCGCACCGAAGAGTGGCTGCATACCGGTGACCTGGGTGCGGTGGATGCAGCCGGAGAGATGCGTTTCCTTGGCCGCAAGAGCGACGTAATTGTCGCCGCCTCGGGAATGAATATCCATCCCGCCGATCTGGAAGCGGCGTTGCGCGCGCAACCCGGCATTCGCGATTGCATGGTCGTCGAATGGAACGGACCGCGCGGCCCGGAGCCGGTTGCGGCAGTCATTTTGGATAATGGCGGCGATGCTGCCAGCCTGCCGCAGATGCTCGCCAGCGCCAATCGCGGCTTGCAGGAGTTTCAGCAGATACGCAGCGCGCTGCGCTGGCCCGCGGACGAATTTCCGCGCAACTCGATGGGAAAACTTCTGCGGCGGGAAGTCGCTGCGTGGGTACAGCAACAACTCCAGTCGGAATCGCCTGCATCGCTCACTCCCAATCAGGACGCGCTGCTACGTCTGTTGGAACAGGTCACAGGAGAATCGATGGACGCGGCGCAGGATTCATCGGATCTGGCCACCGATTTGCATCTCGACAGTCTGGGGCGCATGCAGCTCGCGATGGCCATCGAAGAGCAGTTCGGCATCGCGGTCAACGACGAGGACGTTGCGGCAGCGCGGACGCTCAACGACCTGCGTCGCATCGTGCGTCCCGTGTTGGCCCAGGAAAGGGACCGGGTGTTCCACGTCTCGCTTCTGAGAGGTGGGTTTACTGAACCCCGGGTGCTCCACCTTCGCGAAGCTAAGGTGGGATTGAACGCACCCCAATATACCCATTGGTCCTGGTCTGCGCCTGTTCATGCATTGCGTGTTGCATTCATCGAGTGTCTGCTGCGGCCGCTGGTGGCGCTGCTGGCGCATCCGCATGTGCAGTGTGACGCGAAGGACCTGCCCGAGCAGCCGGCAATTTATATCTGCAATCACGTCACCGCGATGGACGTGCCGATGGTGCTCTTTGCGCTTCCCGCTCGCGTGCGGCGGCACATGGCGGTAGCCATGTCCGCCGAGTTGCTCGCCGCATGGCGGCGCGGTCATGACGCAGCGGGGGTGGGCGCTGGGCCGCTGCGCTGGCTGGCCCCGCTCCAGGCCTGGGCAGTGACGGCGCTGTTCAATGTGTTCCCGCTGCCTGCGGGCGTTGGGTTGCGGCAAAGTTTCGCCCACGCCGGGGAGGCGCTGGATCGCGGCTACAACGTCCTCGTATTTCCAGAGGGCCAGCGCACGCTCCACGGAGGACTCCAGCCGTTCCAGACTGGCATCAGTCTGCTGGCGGAAGAGTCCCGCACTGCGGTCGTTCCGATTGCGCTAGCCGGGTTCTGGCAGGCTGCGCACGCGTCCAAATTTCCCCGGATTCGACCGTCTGGGCTGGCGGTTGCGGTGGGGCCTCCATTGCGGCAAGTGCCGGGAGAGTCCCATTCGCAATTTGCAGCCCGCCTGAAGGACGCCGTCGAGCATCTTATACGTGCAGCCGCATCTTGCTAAACCGGTCTAGAATCGGAGTTAACACTCCATGGCTGCAACTCAAGTTTCGGTCCTGCTCGCGGTCCGTGAGATGGTTCATTCTGCCTCTGTTGCGCAAGCGCTCATGCAGGCGGGAGCGGCTGTGTCTCTGCTCGAGATGCGCTCGTCGGAGCATCTGCTGGAGCAGATCGCGGAACGTCACCCAGAATTGCTGGTGCTGAAACTCGATGAGGGCCGGGGTGTCCTGGAACAGGTGAGGACGCGGCATCCACAGCTCGCTGTGGTGGCGCTGTCTTCAAAGCCCACGGCAGAGATGGCCTTCGCGGTCTCCCGCCTGGGCGTGGAAGATTTATGGACGCTGCCGCCGGATGCGGCTTCGATTGTCCAGCGCTTCAAGGTGCTTCTGAACCGCTTGCAACCGGCCAGTGGGAAGGCAGGCCACCTGATAGGAGCAGTCTCCGCTACGCCTCAAGCTCCGGTGATGGTCGGCACGAATCCTCGCATGGAAGAGATCCGCGACACCATTGAAAAGGTCGCAGAGACCGATGTTACGGTTCTGATTCGTGGCGAAAGTGGAGTGGGCAAAGAAATTGTTGCGCGACTGCTGTTTGAGCATTCCCGGCGCAAGCAGAAACCGTTTGTTAAGTTGAATTGCGCGGCCATCCCGCACGACCTGCTGGAAAGCGAATTGTTCGGTTACGAGGCTGGCGCTTTCACCGGTGCAACGCGCGACAAACCAGGCAAATTTGAGATGGCCGATCATGGAACGCTGTTTCTGGATGAAATCGCCGAAATGCATCCCATGTTGCAGGCCAAACTGCTGCATGTGCTGCAGGATGGAAGGTTTTCGCGTCTGGGGGCCAAGCGCGACGTCTCTGTGGATGTGCGCGTGATATGCGCGACCAATAAATCGCTGGAGGAAAGGGTCCGCGAGGGGCTGTTTCGCGAAGATGTGCTGTATCGCATCAACGTAGTCACAATTTTTGTGCCGCCATTGCGCGAACGGCGCGACGAAATTCCTGTTTTGACCGAGTACCTGCTGGGAAAATATGCCGCGCAGTATGGCCGCGCGCTGCATTCCTTCAGCCCGGAAGTGACCCAGCGCATGATGGAGTACGACTGGCCCGGAAACATCCGCGAACTGGAAAACCTCTGCAAACGATTTGTCATTGTAGGGGGAGAGACGCAAATTCTTCGCGAACTTTCCGAGCGCAGCAGAATGAAACCCGCGCTCGCAAAAGTAGCGCATGAGCCAATGGTAGCGACAGCTCCAAATGGCGATGCGAAGGATTCGCAGGCCCCCACTCTCTCTTTATTGGAAGTGGGCCGTCGCGCTGCCTGGGAGGCGGAACGGCGGGCGATTCTGGAGATGTTGGAGGTCACGCGCTGGAACCGCCGTGAAGCTGCGAGGCGCTTGCAGGTCAGCTACAAAGCTCTCCTCAACAAAATCAAACAGATGCAGCTTGAGGACAAAACGGCGGAAGCTGGTTCCAAGAGCAGGAAGAACATTTCTACCCAATAGTGGCATTTCCATACCTATTATTGTGGTTAATTTTCGCAGCGCAATATCCTGCAGCATTACTGGAGCTTTCCCGGCACGGGGGCGCTAATGAGTTGTGGAACGCATGCAATATCGTTGAAATTAAACAGTTTATAGAGATATTTGATTCGGTTGTTCGGGCTCTTTTTCTAGCAGAGTTAAGAAGTAAATTAGGTTGAACCTATTTGGCACACAGCGTGCAATAGGTAAGGGTAAATATGAGGCGTCCAACAGTTTTGATCTCTTTCGGAAGTTCTCGCATATCCCGTGTCGTTTGATTTTGAGCGACTCCCATCGCACCCGTCCTCGCTCCCATCCAACCTCAGTAAGCCTCGATGCAAGGCCCGCCAAAGCGGGCCTTTTGCGTTTCCATCTGCACGCTAAATTTCCAGCATAAAATCAATATGTGACCTCAAGAAAAAGAACTCAGCCTACTGTGGAGAGGCTACAGGAAATCGATGATTTGTTGGCGACGGGGGGCCTCCGGCATGGTCTGCACAGCGATCCAGGAAGCAAATCCAGCCCGGCGCTTGCCCCTTCATCGACGGAGCGGCGGAGATACAAGACCCCATCTGTCGCCAAAAAGCGTGCCAGGGAGCGAGCAAAGAAGCGAGACTCCAGCCCCAGTCGTCTACCCGTCGTGCTTCGCGTGCCGGAGTGGAGCGAATATCCCTGGCTGGTGCATGGCTTCAGCACGCGCGCCGGGGGAGTGTCTACGGCGTACCTTTCCGGCGCAGGTTCTCGGACCCCATGTGGGGAGTTGAATCTCGGATTGACTCCAACCGATGAGCCGAAGAACGTTCTGAAAAATCGCCAGCTTTTTGTTCGCGCGGTTGTGGCGCTTCCGGGCCGGAGTGGATCGAAGTCTACTGCAATGCCGCTGCGGTTAGTGCGTCAGATCCATTCCGGGTTGGTGCACCGTGTCGATGCCGATACGAGCGTGGCCCAAACTGAAGCTGACCCAATCCTGCGCGGAGATGGAACGGTTGCGACCGAACCGGGAATACTGTTGGGAATCCAGACGGCGGACTGTTTGCCGATTCTTGTCGCGGATGTGCGTCAGCGGATCATTGCGGCGTTTCACGCTGGCTGGCGCGGAACGCTGGCCCGCATTGTGGAGCGCGGCGTGGGCCGCATGCGTGCCGAATTCGGAAGCCGCCCGGAAGACCTGACGGCGGCGATTGGGCCGGGCATTGGCCCCTGTTGCTATTCCGTTGGGGAAGAGGTCCGCATGGAGTTCAGCTCGCAGTTTGCGTATGCGGACGCGCTTTTTCAGGAAGTCTTCGACCTGGACCCGATCAAAGAGAAATATCCGATGTTGTTTCTGACCGCGCGCGCTCCCGGACACAGCAATCTAGGCCCCAGCCTGCACCTCGATCTGGCGGAAGCCAATCGGCGGCAATTGCTGGATGCCGGTCTGCATGCAAGGAACATCCACGTTTTGCGCCTGTGCACAGCCTGCGATAGCAAGCGTTTTTTTTCTCATCGCGCCGAGCATGGATTTACAGGCCGCATGTTGAGTGTGATTGGCATCGGCATTTGATGCGTCTTCCTCGCTATGACCATCGGTCCGCTTTGAAAGGAAAAAGGCCGCGCACTTTCGCACGCGGCCTTTAAGGAAGCAGGCTTCCAACGTTTATTGCACCGCTGTCACTTCGACCGTGGAGGAACTGCCTGACTTGTAGAAGCCGCTCACCAGGGGCGTGTAGACCGCGTACAGGCCATACGTGCCTGGGGACACAGTATCGACCAGTGTGCCGGAATAGGTCGCAGTGCCATTTCCATTACCGGTAATTGCATGCGGTCCATCTGCCAAAAACACCGATCCATCCGGGAAAATGACATACACCGTCACCGTTCCCGTAGGGTCGTTTCGGGTGCTGGGAGTACCAACTGTGGCTGTGTAGGAGACTGAACCGCCAGATGCAACAGTGGTCGGCTGCACCGTGAAGTTGACGGCCGTACCTCCAACCTTCACCACGTAGCGTGGCCCTGTGACCGTATTGGGCTGGTATAGAACATCACCCGAATACAGCACCGTGATCTGATGAGATCCGCTACCCAGACTGGGTACGATCACGAAGGCTGTGCCGCTAATGAGTGTTACAGGGCCGCCTCCCAGCACGGCTCCATTGCTGTCTTCAAAGGTCACGCTTCCGGTGGGAGTCGTGCCGCCCAAAGCCGCCGCGACCGTCGCCGTGAGAATGACTGGTGAGTTAAAAGGCACACGTCCATTGGGAGAATGGATCAATGTGATCTTGGTTCCTGAAGCATTGAGCAGCACATTCAGACTGGGGCCGCCATTTTGCGTGGGTGGAAACTCCGTCATGTACCTCGCCTGGTTCGCGGGAGTGGTAAGGTTCACACGGTTGACCGTGTTCGCCGTCACGATGTCCAGTTTGCCGTCGAGATTGAAGTCAGCCAGGGCAACGGCCCAGGGTTGTTGGCCAGAGGCAAACTCCACGCGCTGTTGGAATGTGCCGTCTCCTTTGCCGAGCAGGACAGCGACTTCCTGAAAATTCGCGGCGACCGTTACCAGGTCCAGAATGCCATCGCCGTTGACGTCTCCCGCAGCAATCGAATCCGGGAAGTTCAGCGCGAAGCTATTGACAGCGGTCTTGAATGTGCCGTCCCCATTTCCTGCGAAGAACGAAACATCGTTGGCAATTGAGTTGCCAGTGACAATGTCCAGGTTGCCGTCGCGATTGAAGTCACCAATAACGAGGGAAGTGGGGAACGAGTCCGTATCGTATA
>DAHUZH010000123.1 GCA_027306695.1 Acidobacteriaceae bacterium | reverse complement strand
TGCGATCCTTGCTGACCCCATGCTTTATCTCCTGCCTCGTTCTTGTAGTCGATGCCAGTGGCCGCCGTTTGCGCGGTCGCGGCAGCAAGAGCGAGGCAGGAGATAAAGCATGGGGTCAGCAAGGATCGCATCGTCTGTTCATCCGCAAGAAATTTCGTAGGCCAAGTGTACCGCAGCATAAGGGGAGGCTTAAAAACATCCTTGATGCGAGGGGAGGGGCGCAATGTCCGATCTCGCTTGGTCTAAAGTGTGGGCAAGTTCCCAACATCTATCCAAAGCGCTTTTGACGATAGGCATCTCCGCTTCAAATTCTTGGAGGGTTATGTTTTTCCCGACGTGAATAGCCATGTTCCGCTTCATGAAAGGGAGTTTTTTCATTTCCAAAACCTGGTCTTGAGTTTGCCGGTAAGACCTGACGTAATACTCTTCTAAGCTGGCTGTGGACAGGACATGAAGTTGATTCCGTTTCCTTAAGTATGGATAACAATCCACGAACTGCTCCAGATCCTTCCTCGCCTTTTCTGTACTTGGAGAATCACAAATAATTACAAGCCTTTCTTTGTAAACTGGGTTCAGAAATAGCGGAGCGAACAGGGTATTTATTGCGCTCATTGTTCGGCGCTGCTTTTCGGAATCACTTTCGGAATAGACAATTTGGATAGGTGGCTTATCGGGGTAGAAACGTTCGATGATTTGCTTTAGAAACTCATAATCGCTCCTTCCCTCGACGATCAGGAAATTACGGGGTAGTAAAAGGTCTGCGGGGCTTCCGCCGAGCAGTTCATAAATAATCGCCGGTTTATCCTTTGGTACGATTGCCGATATGGTCGTTTCGCGGTTTATCTTTTCAACTCTGAATATTCTCTGTGTGGTGTGTTCGTCGGCCACAAGCACTGAAGAATGAGTATTGACAAAGACCTGATCGCCGGAATCTGACACATCTTTTAGGGCCATCTTGAGGCTGCGCTGTGCTGTCGGATGAAGATGAAGTTCTGCCTCGTCGATAAAAAACAAGAAGTTCTTCCCTACTGCTTCCCCTTTTCGCCTGAAATCTGCATAGGCTTGCAAAATGGCCAGCATTAGCGCCCTTTGCATACCATCACCCTTTTCAGATGCATCCGTTGGAATTCCATCGTCGACCTCTGTGGTACACCCCTTCAGCAATTCCTCGAAGGCAGGTTCGGTGATCTGGAATTCCACTTTGGTGCAATCCGGAAACTGCTTTGCGATGTATATAGTGACCTGTGAGCCGACTTTATTTAATTCGGCGCGTACATCAGAGTCCGGTGATGCGAAAAGTTCATCGAATTTCTCACGAAATTCTTTGTATTTTTGGCTGTTTTCGAGAATTGCAGTTAATACGCCCGAGAGCATGCTGCCAATTGCGGTATTCTTTCCAAACTTACTAACATCTTCCAACCGGATTCTCGTGTCGACATACTCAAAAATAGGCAAGAAATCATTAAATGCAGAGTCAAAACCAGTAGGGTTCTTGACAAGCCACACGCCGGCCGAATCGTCAAAAATTTGGCGAATTTTTATGTCATTACTACTGCGTCTCGCACGCAAAGCGTCACGGTCTCCCACAACCTTCTGGATCGAACTACGATTCTTCTCATTTTTCATTTTCTGCAACGCATCTTGGACCCCTGAGAATGAAATCTCCACAGCAACTTCAGCATCGCCTGTGCGCCCAAAGCGAAAGTTCTGTACGCTACCTTTTCCCGAATAAAACCAGCTGATTGCTTCAAATAAGTTTGTTTTGCCGTGGTTATTTTGTCCGATAAACACGTTGAACTGTGAAGGCTGAATCTCAGCCTGTTTTATTGAGCAGAAATTTTCGACCAAGATGTTGGTTATCTTCATCCGTTGCCTCGCGCGATCCGAGAATACCTCTTTTAGGCAAAAATTGCGTCGGTGGCAAACGAACGACCTGGCCTGCAGGTTCGCTGTCGGTGTCTGATAATCTGCACGTTTCGCCACCCATCTACAATCAATCCAGTCATGTCCACGCGCATTCGTTCGCACGCAAAGATCAATCTCGGTCTCGCCATTGGCCCGGCGCGGCCCGATGGCTATCATGCCCTGGTGACGATCTATCAGACGCTGGCCATTCATGATTTTGTGGACGTGGCGGCGAAGCCGCTTGCAGGGGGCGCGGCCAGCCAAATCGCCATTACCTGCACCGACCTTCGCGTGCCCTGCGACGAGCGCAACACCTGCTGGAAGATCGTCGAGCTGGTGCTGGAGCGACTAAACATCGCGGCGCAGGTGAGTATCCACATCGACAAGCGCATGCCGGTGCAGGGCGGCCTAGGAGCAGGCTCCGCCAACGCGGCCGCTGCTTTGCTCGGCCTGGAAAAGGAATTGGGCGTCACTCTTTCTGCGGACGAAAAGCTCGCCATCGCCGCAGAGGTGGGATCCGACGTGCCGCTGTTTCTCGTCGGCGGCACAATGCTCGGTCTGGGTCGCGGCGAAGAGGTCATATCGCTCCCAGATCTGCCGGACACCCACTGCGTCCTCGCCGTTCCCAGCATCGGCGTTTCCACGCCGCAGGCCTTTCGCGACTGGGACCAGCGCCAGGCGCAAAACCAGGCCGATCCCGAAGCGCAAAATCCGGCCTATCCAACCGCACCTGCTGCAAACCAATTGACCGCGGACCTCGCTTCCGATAGGCTAAAGCTGTTGGGTCGCACCTGGACGGCGGCTTTGGCTGGTTCCCAGGGGTCTGTAGCGAACGCCACCGGTGTCTTTCCAGCAAGAGCTGAGATAGACCGGGCTGAGAATCTTCTTCTCGAGCTTGTCCGTGCCGGGATTGTGAATGACTTTGAACCTATCGTCTTCACGCAGTATCCCTCTCTGCACGGCATCCTCGAAACGTTGAAGAAAGATTCCGGCAACGGGACAACCGCAATTTACGCGGCGCTCTCCGGTTCCGGCTCGGCGCTGTTTGGTTTATATGCGACAGCGACAGAATCCCAGGCTGCGGCGGAACGGCTGGCCGCGCAGGGAGTTTCGGCGCTGGAAACGAAATTTGTTGGTCGCCAGGAATACTGGCGCGACATGGTCTGTGAAGCGCGGTAACTTTTGGGCGATCGACTAACGGTAGGTCAAGTGCCTTTGGAGCACTCGGTCTAGGTTCGAATCCTAGTCGCCCAGCCAGTTTGTGTAGTAGCAGTTTGCAGTGGAATTCGCCCTAGATGCGTCGCAGGACCGGAACACCTGCGGCAATCGTTCCCGGGCTTTGGCAGTTCTTAAAAAACCCGCTGCCAGGGTCCGAGTTTGCAGTTCGGAACACCAACGCCAACCAGCTTGGAGGTTCGGAAATATATGAAGGGTGACGCTACGGGAGGCGCTTCCACACTGGCAGTGGAAGCAACGGCGCAAGCCGAAGCGGAAGATGGGAATGCGGCCCCGCAGGCAAAATCGGGACGCAAGCGCGCGAAGTCTTACAGCGAAGACAAACGCTTTAAGATTTTTAGCGGGACTTCCAACCGGCCTTTGGCCGAAGAGATTTGTAAGTTTGTCGGTGTACCGCTGGGCGAAGTCCGCTTGCAGCGGTTCTCTGACGGAGAAGTGTACTTTCAGCTTTTGGAGAATGTTCGCGGGGCCGATGTCTTTGTCGTGCAGCCGACCTGTTACCCGGTCGACCAGCATCTGCTGGAACTGCTGATTATGATTGACGCTCTCAAGCGCGCTTCGGCGGGCCGCATTACCGTGGTGATTCCCTACTATGGCTATGCGCGGCAGGACCGCAAAGACCGTCCGCGCGTGGCGATCTCCTCCAAGCTGGTGGCGGATTTGTTGACCACCGCCGGGGCGAATCGGGCCTTGCTAGTAGATTTGCACGCGGCGCAGATTCAAGGCTTTTTCAATATCCCGGTGGACCATCTGTTCGCCAGCCCAGTGCTGGTGGGCCATTTCCGGGAGATGAACCTGCAGGACCTGACGGTCATTTCACCGGATGCGGGCGGCGTGGAACGCGCACGTTTTTTTGCAAAGAAGATGGAAGCTCCGCTGGCCATCGTGGACAAGCGGCGCACTGACATCAATGTTTCCGAAGTGATGCATGTGATAGGAGATGTGCAGGACCGGACGTGCCTGATCCTCGACGATATTGTCGACACGGCGGGCACGCTGATTAAGACGGTGGATGCATTGCTGGAAGCGGGGGCAAAAAAAGTTTACGCCTGCGCGACCCATGCGGTGTTGTCTGGGCCGGCGGTGGAGAGGATTGCCAACTCCCGGCTGGAACAGCTTGTCGTCACGAACACGATTCCGCTGCGGGAAGAAGCGCAGCAGTCGGAAAAGATTAAAGTGCTGTCGATTGCCGGTCTGATTGGCCGCGCGATTGAGAGCATTCACATGGAGACGAGCGTCAGCAGTTTGTTCAACTAGCGCGGACTTCCTAATAGATTGTCATTCCGAGCGGAGCGCAGCGAAGTCGAGGAACCTCGCGGTTTGCCAGCAAAACACGAGGCCCTTCCCCTTCGGCAGGCTCAGGGTCAGGATGGCACGATTATTTTGTAGCGAAACATCAACAATGTGGCCGGACAGGAAATGTCGAGGCCACGACAAGGGAGCGGCGCTCACCCGCCGTGCCCGAAGGAAAACATACAACATGAGTGCTCCAGAAGTCGTTACCGCAACTCCCCGCGAGGGAAAATTTACCAAGAATGTGGCCCGCCGCGTGCGCGTGGCTGGCAGTATTCCCGCCGTTGTGTACGGCGCGGCGCAGCCTTCCGTGGCTGTGACCGTCGACCCCAAACAGATTCGCCGCATCCTGCATTCCGAGTCCGGCCACAACACGATTTTCGATCTCAACGTCTCCGGCTCGACCAGCAAGGTGATGGTCGTCGACTGGCAGAACGACCCGATCAAGGGCAATCTGATCCACATCGACATGAAGCGGATCGCAATGGACAAGGCGATGCGGGTGAAAGTCCCGATCCAGCTCCAGGGCGTTCCCGTCGGCGTGAAGACGCAGGGCGGCATTCTCGATCAGGTGTTGCGCGAGATTACCGTGGAGTGCTTGCCGTCGGACATTCCCGGCCACATCGACGTGGATGTCAGCGAGTTGGCCTTCGGCATGGTCATCCGTGTGGCCGATCTACCGCATGGGGGCAAGCTGAAGTTCATTACGGATGAGGACACTACTGTTGCGCACATTACCGCCGTGCGTGAGGAAGTGGTGGCGACTCCAGATGCATTGGCTGCGGCGACACCTGCGGAACCGGAAGTGGCGAAGAAGGGCAAACAGGACGCCCCGGACGCTGCTGCTCCAGCCGCTGGTGAGAAGGGCGATAAGAAGGACGCCAAGAAGTAGTTTCGGGAGCGCATGGAACCTTCGAGTAGCGTGGACCCCGGCGTGGTTTTGATTGTCGGTTTAGGCAATCCCGGAATCGAATATCAATTCACGCCGCACAATGCAGGATTTCTGGCGATCGATCGCATCGCAGAGCGTTGCGGAGTGGTGGTCGCCAATCGGCGCTCGAAGGCCGTGACAGCTTCGGTGCAGATTGCTGGCAGAAGAGTTTTGCTCGCCAAGCCGGAGACCTACATGAACCTGAGTGGGTTGTCGGTCGGCGCTCTGGCGAGGGAATTGGAAGTAGATCCGCAGCGGCAGGTGATCGTGCTGTATGACGAAATCGCGCTTCCGCTGAGCACGATTCGGATTCGCGAACGGGGAAGCGCGGGCGGCCACAACGGCGTCAAGTCGATCTCCGACGCGCTGGGCACGGAAGAGTGGCTGCGGATTCGGATTGGGATTGCCCCCGAAGGCGCAGCAGCGTCGGAAAGCGCGCGGCAGCGTCGCAAGGACTATGTTTTGACCCAGTTTCGCAAGCCGGAACTGGCCGCGCTCGATACGGCGTTGGACGATGTGGCCACGGCGGTCGAGGTGATTTTGACGGAAGGCGCAAGCGTCGCCATGAACCGGTTCAATCGGCGGACCACTGCCGAGGGGACTGTCGAAGAAGAATGAATCGCAAGGGAAGTGCGGCCCGGAAGGCCGCGACAGGCAAAGGTCAAAACCTTCTGCCGGAAACGAGAGAAGAATGGAACGTAAATACGAAGTGATGTTTATCCTGCGCCCCGACATCGTGGCGGAAGAGGCCGACAAACTGATTGCCGGCTTTGAAGCGACCATCAACAAGGGCAATGGCAAGCTGGTGTCGAGCGAAAAGCTGGGAAACCGCAAGCTGGCTTACACCGTGCGCAAGTTCAACGAAGGCAACTACAACCTGCTGACCGTCGAAGCCGATGGCAGTCTGGTCGCCGAACTGGAACGCCGCCTGCGCGTCACCGAACCGGTGATTAAGTTCATCACCGTCCGCATGGACGAGGAAGAAAAGCGGATCAACAAAATCCGCAAGCTGCGCTCCACGCGCGTCAAACAGAGCACGCTGAACGCCCAGGCGAATGCGGCTGCCGCTGCGAACGCCAGCGCCTCCGCGCCCGCTGCACCGCCGCCCGCCAGCGTGGAAGCGGCCACGGAATCCTTACCCGCGCCAGCAGCGATAGCGTAGCAAAGGCCTCACGCAAAAATTCTATCGGCGCAATTCCATGCCGATACAAGATGGACAGTTCACCCGCCGGAGCAAAGTCTTCGGCACTCAAGAAGGAGTAGCAGCATGGCAGAAGAAAGATCGCAATCATCGTCCCACGAAACATCCGGTTCGAGTGGTCCCGGTGGATCGCGCGCGCCGCGCCCAGCCGGGCCTGGCGGGGCGCAGGGCGGACGCAAGTTTTTCCGCCGCAAGAAAGTCTGCAAATTCTGCGTGGAAAAAATCGACGCCATCCCTTACCGCGACGTGCGGCTGTTACAGGGATTTGTTGCCGAAAGCGGCAAGATCGTTCCCCGCCGCCTGACCGGCGTCTGCACCACGCATCAGCGCCGTGTGACCCGCGCCATCAAGCAGGCGCGCAATATCGCCCTGCTGCCGTTTGCGCAGCGCCACTAAAAATTTCTGGCCGCGCATTGGCATCGTCGCGATGCGCACCGGCCACAAAGTCGTTTCTGGAGATTGGGACATGGAAGTTATTTTGAAGGAAGATGTAGACAACCTCGGTCATCGCGGGGACGTTGTCAAAGTTGCGCAGGGATACGGCCGCAATTTTCTGCTGCCGAAAAAGCTGGCGATTGAAGCCACCTCGGGGAACAAGGCCGTCATCGAACAGATGAAGCAATCCTCCGTCCGTCGCTCCGCAAAGGAAAAGGGCGACGCCGAACTGCTGCTGCAACAGTTGGACCAGGTGGCGCTGACCTTCACCCGCAAGACCGGCGACAACGACCACCTGTTCGGCTCGGTAACGGGCGGAGACATTGCGCAGGGCCTGGAAGCGAAGGGCTTTCAGATCGACCGCCGCAAGGTCCACCTGGAAGAGCCGCTCAAGGCTCTGGGCGAATTTCTTGTGCCCGTCCGTCTGCATCGCGAAGTCACGGCGCATGTCAAAGTGACCGTCTTGAAAGAAGCGGACGTAGAGTAAAGCCGCGATTATTTAGAGCCATCTGTCGTCCTGAACGCAGTGAAGGACCTTGTGGCCCGCAAAAAACGCAAGGTCTTTCGGTCGTGTCGCTGCGGCGACCGATCTCAGGACTACAAACTTTAAGCTCGCGCGCTTTACCGACGCACGCTACCGCCCCGTGCGAAGCCTCGTCGCCAGCACATCCGGCAGGCCCGCGCGCTGGATGCGCATCTGCGCCAGCCGAACATCGTATGGAACCCGATGGAAGGTCACGCGCTGCTCCTGGTCGTCGTATAAGGCAAAGGCGGCGCGCCAGTCGCGGTCTCGCGGCTGACCCGCGGAGCCGGGATTGATCAGATACGTGGCCGCCCCGCGCAAATCTAGCTCATCGCTGTCTGCTTCGTCCTCGTAGTTGAAACTCGGCTTCAACTGGAACCATTCACCCTCCGCATTCGCCGCAAAACCGCCTTGCACATGCGTGTGCCCAAAAAAAGTGATGCGCGCGTGCGCGTGCGACAGTTGCTGCCAGGCATCGCGCGTCGACAGTACATACTGATCTTCATCGAGCAGTGAGCCATGCACGCAGCTTACCTGCGGGCCGTCCGGCTGGATCGGGCCGCGAGGAATCGCGCGCAGCCAACCCGTCGCTTCCTCGTCCAACTGCCGTTGCGTCCATCGCACCGCGCTCAACGCCACGGGATTGAAGTGCTCGGCGTCCGTCAGGCCGGAGCAGGCGCGATCATGGTTGCCGCGAACGAAAACCGTGCCAATCTCCCGCGCGCGCTGTATGACCGCAGTTGGAGCGGCGCCGTAGCCCACCAGATCGCCCAGGTTCCAGACGACATCATGCGGCGGCGTGGCTGCAAGAACAGCATCGAGCGCATCGATGTTTGCGTGGATGTCGGAGAGGACCAGTGCGCGCATAGAAAGCAGCGCCAACGTTTCGGCGCATCAGCACACATGCTACTCGCACTTGCAACCGGATGCCAGTCTTCCATTGTTGTGGTACAGGTTGAATTTGATGCTTAGGAACGCGATAGGGCATAGCGCGGAAGGTGATGCAATGCCTCTACAAATCTTTTGGCTTCTCTTCTGAAAGCATGCTAACTGGAATGAAGAACATGCCTGCGACCTGTTCAGGATTCAAACCGGCTGCAATTAACTTCTGAACCATCGCCATCTGTTGTGCTTTGTAATTTTCACTCGGTAGGAACGGCTCAGCTATGAAGTCGCTCTGTGGCCCCATACCTTGGCGGACGGGATCGCATCTCTTTTTAGCCATATCGCTTCCTCGTTTTCAAATTATATGACTGCGCGTCCAATGACCTGGAGCAATTTCCACCAGTGGGCCGTTTTGCGCAATGCCGATTGTCTCCGTCGTCAGCGGCGCATCCCGTCGGCTGTGCATGGTCGGAACGGCAGCCAACAGTGCGCGCGTGTACGGGTGCTGCGGACTGGAAAATAATTGTGCGCAGGTGGCCATCTCCACAATTTTCCCTCGTCGCATCACAGCGACGCGCTGCGCGATTTGGGCCACTACAGAAAGATCATGCGAGATGAAGAGCAGCGCCGCATCGGAGCGGTCCTTCAACTCCCGTAGCAAATCGAGAATCTGTGCCTGTACCGTTACATCCAGCGCCGTGGTCGGTTCATCGGCGATCAGCAGCCGCGGGCGATTCACCAGCGCCATGGCAATCAGGATGCGTTGCCGCTGACCGCCGGAGAACTGGTGCGGATAGTCGTCATACCGCAGCGCCGGGTCGGGGATGGCCACCGACTCCAATGCTTCGAGGACGCGCTGACGCACGGCCTGCCGCGAAAGATGTTTCTGATGCGCGCGGACCGCTTCGGCAATCTGTTTGCCGATCGGCATTACGGGATTGAGCGCTGTCATCGGCTCTTGAAAAATCATGGCGGCATCGCGGCCCCGGCGTTCCGTCATGGTCCGCTCTGGGAGTTGCAGCCAATCTTCTTCCGTAAACAGGATGCTGCCGGAGATTTTGGCGCGCGGTTCCAGCAGCCGCAAAATTGCCAGCGATGTGACGGATTTTCCAGAGCCGGACTCGCCTACCAGAGCGAACGACTCTCCCTGCGCAATCGAAAAACTGATGTCGTCGACGGCGCGATGTTGCCCGGCGTCGGAGAAAAACGTAATAGAGAGATGGTCCACTCGCAGCAAAGTCTGCACGCGCTTATCTTATTGCATCGCGCTCGATGTTTAAGATTTACAGGAACACTAACGCTCCGCTGCCGGCCTGAGAAACACCGCATCGATATAGCCACAGAGGATGGCGTAGGCAGCTTCCCGCGTAATTCCGCTAGGCCCCGAAACGCTCTCCAGAAAATCGCCAGGGAGTGGATGGCCGAAGACGACCGCCAGATATTGGCGCAAGAATTCCTTTTGCGATGAACATGCACTGGCATATTCCAGGGCCTTCTCGTCAATTTTTATGTCCTGCGGAAGAACATGCATTCGGGAATCCTTCAAAGCGCATGAATCAGTTGTGTGCAACGGGGGCAACACTGATGGAACGTGAATATATTTTCTGCGCAGGTTGCTCAGCGAATTCCATGCGCGGGTTGTCAACATATCGTTCTCGGCTGTAACGAACGTTCCTGCATGGAGGCCACGGAAAGAGTCAGCAAACTATCCGACCGCGATCATCTCATCCCAGAATGTAGGGCGTGTTCACACTAGACTCGATCTGTGTTAACGTCTGTGGATGGAGCTTACGGAGGCGCAGTATGAACGGATTAAGGATGCTTTGCCGGTGCAGCGCGGCAATGTAAGCCTGTCCAACCTTCAACTGCTGAATGCGCTGTTGTATGTGGC
>DAHUZH010000122.1 GCA_027306695.1 Acidobacteriaceae bacterium | reverse complement strand
GTCATCCCGGTTTACCGGAACGCGGATTCAATCCCGGATCTACTTACGGCCATTAGCGGCCTTCACAAAGCACTGAATGGGCAGCTTGAGACCATATTCGTAGTTGACGGCTGCCCTGACCGCAGTCATGCGCTGCTAGAGGATCTCTTGCCTGCGACAGGGCTCCCCGCGAGCGTCATTTTGCTATCACGCAATTTCGGCGCTTTCGCCGCCATTCGCTGTGGCCTTGAGCATGCGCGCGGCGACTACATCGCCGTCATGGCCGCCGATCTGCAAGAGCCTCCCGAGCTCATCCTTGAGTTCTACAGCGCTCTTCACAGCAAGCCGATCGACGTTGTTTTTGGGCAGCGCTTTGCTCGTTCCGATCCAGCCCTCGGCAAATTAGCTTCCCGCTTCTTTTGGTGGCTGTATCGAAAATTTGTTCAGCCGGATGTACCCGCAGGTGGTGTCGATATATTCGCAGTCACTGCCGGCTTCCGCGACCGCCTGATGAGCCTTTCCGAAGCAAACAGCAGCCTGTTGGGGCTTTTATTCTGGATGGGCGGGCGGCGTCTTTTCATTGGCTACGAGCGCCGGGAACGACAGCATGGGAAAAGTGCATGGACGCTCAAGAAAAAAATTACCTACCTGCTCGACAGTATCTTTGCCTTCTCAGACTTGCCTGTTCGCGTTTTAATGGCCGTGGGTTTATTTGGCCTTGTCCTCGCCATTGGCTTGGCCGGTATCGTGTTCATCATGCGTCTCACAAGTAGCTATGTCGTACCGGGTTACGCCGGTACCATGCTCACCATTCTTTTTTTCGGTGCGCTCAATACTTTCGGCATCGGAATCATCGGTAACTATGCTTGGCGATCTTACGAAAACACCAAGCAGCGACCCTTGAACATCGTCTTGGCACAAACGAACTACCCTGGGAGCAACAAGTGAATTATTTTGTGCATCCACAAGGCATCTGCGAAAGTTCTCAAATTGGCGCGCGAACACGCATCTGGGCTTTCGCACATGTATTGCCGCACGCCCACATTGGTAGCGACTGCAACATCTGCGATCACGTTTTCGTCGAAAACGACGTTGTGGTCGGCGACCGCGTCACAGTGAAATGCGGTGTGCAACTCTGGGATGGACTGCGCGTCGAGGATGATGTATTTATTGGACCCAATGCCACATTCACTAACGATAAACGACCCCGCAGCAAAGCCTACCCCACAAAATTTCTGCATACTTTCATAGAGCGTGGCGCATCGATCGGCGCTAACGCCACCATTCTTCCGGGTATCACCATTGGGCAAAGTTCTATGGTCGGGGCAGGAGCAGTTGTAACACGATCCGTGCCACCCAATGCCATTATTGTAGGCAATCCAGCGCGCATTGTCGGCTACACTACGAACTCTACCCGGCGCACCGTCGACATCACGCTGTCACCAGCAACCTTTTCCGCTCCTGTAAATTCCACCAGCGTCAAAGGCGTCACGGTGCATCGACTCCCTGAATTTTCCGACATACGCGGAAGCTTATCCGTCGGTGAATTTGCAAATATGATCCCGTTCCAACCAAAGCGTTACTTTCTAGTATATGCAGTTCCCAGCATTGAAACTCGCGGAGAGCATGCGCACCACCGGTGCCATCAATTTCTGCTCTGCGTCAGTGGATCGTGCCGCGTGCTTGCCGATGACGGAATCCATCGCGAAGAATTCTTGTTAGATACGCCACATACAGGCATCCATATGCCGCCGATGATATGGGGGACACAATATCAGTACTCGAAGGATGCCGTGCTATTGGTGTTTGCTTCTGAACCCTACGATGCCGCAGACTATATTCGCGAATACGGCGAGTTTCAACGTCTATCTGCGCAGCCGGGCAATTTACCCTAATGCGCGGACTCAGTCGATTTCCACCTAAGGAAGTCTTTGGTTTTCTACTTGTTGGGGCGTCAACCACGATCGTGTCCTACGCCACCTACCTGATCCTGCTGCTGGCAATACCGTACACAGCTGCGTACGTTGCCTCGTTCGTGATCGGCATTGTTTGGTCCTATGCAGTCAATGCGCGGTATGTATTCAAGGCGCGCTGGTCTTGGCGTGGCATGTTCAGCTACCCATTCGCTTATACGGTCCAGATCGTCGGCGGTGCGCTCATCGTCTATTTCAGCGTACAGAATCTACACGTACCTAAGATTCTGGCACCCGCAATAGCCATTACTTTGACCCTACCGGCCACTTACCTTCTTTCACGCTGGATCATTCGTCGAGACCGCAAACATCCACCCTGAAGTCCGTTCATTCTTGATTTACAGAAAAATTAAGTTATACAACGAGAAAATATCGCCGAAGTACTAAAAATAGAGTTGCAAAGGAGAATATGGATAAATCCAAAGAAATGAGTGTGCCTAGTCTATTTGTTCGTGATAAGGGGCTTGCCGTCTTTACGTTTGCACTGGCCGCATTTGTCAGTTTCGTTCATTTATCAAATTTCTCACTTTCCATAGATGAAGAAATAGCCAGCTTTTCCGCACAAGATTGGAAAGCATGGGCCGCACAGGGTCGTTGGGGCATGGCTATTTTAAATTTACTTCTTCCAAACTCGTCTGCCATCCCATTTATTTCGACATTGATTTTCGTATTCTCCGTGACAATCGCAGCACTTTTGATTGCTCAGTCGGTGGCGAAAAATCGATCTGAAGCATTAATCTTCTCAGGTTTTTTTGTGACTTCGCCGATATGGTTGCATATTGTTGAATTCAACACGGTCGCTACTGGCGTAGGCATCGGTCTGATAGCTACCGCTTTTGCTGTACAGCTAATCAGTGTTGGGCGATTAATTTCCGCTATCTACGCTGGCTTATGTGTTGGATTTGCTATTGGCGTATATCAGGCGCTGGTAATTATTTACGCCATTGCATGCGTAGTGTTGCTTTTCCCCGGTAGTTATTTTTGGTGTGATGACACGGTTGAGAAATTGACTGCTTCATGCCGTCAGTTTATTAATGTGGCAATAAGTTTTGCAGTAGCCTTCGCTTTTTATTTTGCAACGCAAAAATTTTTCCTCGTGCTTATTGACCAGCACATCACTTATATCGATTCATATATTCAGATCGACGAACTACGTCGAAAATTTTTCCAAACGGCGCATCGCATACTCCATCAAGCCATGGGCCTGCTCTTTGGTACGGATCCAACCTATCTCGGTTGGGGGCGCCCTTTATTGCTGCTTCCAGCGGGAGGGTTTCTTTATGGCTTGATCAAAGTTGTGCGCCACGGAATCACTTGCCCTAGGCGTGCCTCAATTTCGCTACTAGCCGTCGCGGCTATGATCGTAGCTGCCGTAGCGTTGGTGATTATGGCGGCGGGCCGCATGCCCACTCGTGCGCTGATTGGCTTTCCACTTCTGTTTGCAGTGCTTTCAGTTAACAGCTTCCGCATTCACTTCTTCAAAACTCGAGGACCGCAATGGATAGCCTTCTCCTATGCAATGCTGATTGCCGGATGGATTGGTGCGTCGCTCTTTTATGCCGATCAGGTTGCACGTCAGCGAGATCAACTTCTGGCTACCAGACTTGCTGCCGTTATTGATTCAGTTGGACGCCCTGTATTCGGAAATAACATTCCCTTCGTGCTAGTCGGTGACTGGACGTTTCCGCACCAAGGCGTCGCCAGACGTGTGCAGATATTCGGTACGTCATTCTTTCAGCAAGATGGCGGCAATCCATACCGCGTTGCTGACTATTTGATGTTGCTTGGTATTGAAGGCCTAAAGCCCCTACCGATTACTGACATACGTAACTACATGTTTCAGATTAACAAAATGCCCGCATGGCCAGCGCAAGGCTCGGTTTCTGTGGTTAACCACATTCTCGTCATCAAGCTAGGTGGCATTACTTACCAACAACACCTTTTGCTGGACAACAAGCACCCGTTGGGACCAACCTCATCTTAAACCGAACCTGCGTCAATGCTGCTGGAGCGCGTTCAAACTACTTTTTCGGCTAACAAGAACTTCAATGTACTCTGCCCGAATCCCTTTGCTCAAGTCATCGATAACGATCATGGTCGTCGTCAGACCGGATACGCGATGGATGAAATCGCAGATGTCATATCCCCAGTCGGTAGCCACCAGCGACCCCTTGTCGCTGATCGGATTGCCGTGATACCGCGGTTCCAGCAGATGTTCCAGACTGCCATCCGGGCACCAGCGCGCACGCGACACCGTGTCCAGGTGCTTGCCAAGGGGACGGTGAAAACGTGCGCACCGCCGGGCTTTAATGCGCGCGCGATCTCCCGAAAAGCCCGTTCCGGATTCAACACGTGCTCCATCACATCCTGGCTGATCTGCAGATCCAGTAATTCGTCCGGAAAGCTGAGTGCCTCGAGGTTTTCGCAGCGCATCTGGTCCTTCGACTGCCCCAAGGGCACATCCGGGAAGAATTGCGAAGGAATATAGGATCGGCATTCGCGCGCAAGTCGGATGCTTGCGCCGCGCCGCCCCGGTGATGATTCATGGATCCGCAGCTGCGGCCAGTCCGGGTACTACGTGTCGAGCACGTACATCAGCGCTCGCTCGCGCGGGATGCTGCCGCAGTTGGAGCACACATAGTGATCGCGCAGCCATGTGTGCTTGGCGATGAATGTCACCTCGGACGTGCAGGTCGTGCAGTACCCTTGATTGCTCCAAGCTTCCACGGGCTGGCTCCGGTACCTGTGCAGGTGATTGGTCTTGGTACGCACTCTGTCAAGTACATTGCGTATTGTCATTTTTACCATCGCCGTGTGGGCGCACGCGCTTTGGACTCATTGCGTGACCACGCTCGTGAGGTGGTCAACAACGACGCCAAGACCAGACCCATGGCAGCGTTCAAGCTGAGGCGTGCCACTGTGAGATTGCGCTTCATGTACTGGCTCCGCAATTGATTGAGATGTTGAGATGACCGACAACTGGCCTGTGCCACACCGGCGGCTCAGGACTGAGCGACCGCATATTGAATCTGCAAGGAGGCGTCCTTGGCCAACAGGGCTTCGATTTCTTCGATCTCGACATCGCTGAGCTTAAAGTACCGGTAGAGCTGGTGGGCGTATTCGCTGGCCTTGCGCACGCTTTCGGCAGGCGGGGAATAACGCTGCTGCACCAAACGCTGCACCCTCAGAACTTCTAGCATATGCGGCCTTTGGTCCGAACCAATCGTCACGCTGGAGGCGTGGCGCCGGTGCAGATTGAGTGGCTTGGGCACGAAGACAACATCGCCGCGCTCCAGTACTGCAAGATACGTCAGCCAATCACCAGCGATGCGATAAGTGCGTAGTTCGGCCAACACCCGATCGAATGCGTCAACCAGCGCCGTGCGCCTGAACACCACCGCGCTGACGTTCGGGATGGTGTTCTTGATCGCCATGCAGGTGCGGATTTCGTTCAGACCCTCAACCCGATAAGGTTGCAACCAGCGTTCCTCGGAAACATCCTTGGTGTAGTCGAGATAGCTTTCTGCCAACTGCCGGCCATCCGTGTCGATCTGCTGGGACTGGCAGTACCCCATGACCACGGTGGGATCGGCCATAGGTGTGAGCACCGATCCCAGAAACGACGGCTCGGCCAGATCGTCCGCCTCGGCAATCCAGACCAGATCGCCGCGGGCCATGGCCACGCCTTTGGCCCACTGCTCGAATACCGAGCCCGAATTGCGCTCGTTGCGCACGATGCGCAGATGCACGCGCAGTTCGACGGCCAGGCGTTCGATCACTTGGACGCTGTCGTCGGTGGATGCATCGTCAAGCACGAGCAGTTCGTAGAACGGGAAATACTGGCGCGTAATGGAACCGATCCGTTCCGGCAAGTAACGAGCGTAGTTGTAATTCGGAACGATCACCGAGACCCTTGGCAACTTCAAGCCCAGCATGTCCAAGAGATCGAACAGGTAACTGCGGAAGCTGCACTGTTCTTCGATCAAGGCTTGCCCGCACGCACCCATGCTGCGCGCACGGGCCGGATCATCGAGCAGGCTTCGCAGCGCGACGGCAAATGCGCCTGTATCGAAAGCGGGAACAAGCAATCCAGCACCACGGTCAAGCAGGGATGCGAAGCCTCCAGCCCCCTCGAAGCCGACCACCGGCACGCCGACCTGCAGCGCCTCGAGCACGACCGATGGGAAGGGATCCTCGCGCGAGGTCAGGGCATACACATCGGCGTCGGCATAGTAGAGGTCGGTGTCGGGATCAATGCCCGGAAAGTGGAAGCGCGCCGACATGCCCGCAGCGTCGATCGTCGCGCGCACCTGGGGCTCCAGCGCAAGATCGAAGTGGCCAACCCACAGGAAATGCACATCCGGTCGTATGCGCATCAGTCGGACGCCTGCGTCGACAAACAGATCGATACCCTTGCGCTGATCGGCATAGCCGACGCTCAGCACAATACGCACATCCTGGGCAATGCCAAGCCGCTTTCGCAACACGTTACGTGCCTGTCCTCTCGCGTCGGCCGATGCGTAACGGTTGAGCTTGTACAGTCCCTGAGGTTGAATGCTGGCCTGCTCGTCCCGCAGCGTCGCAAACGAGGCGAAACCATCGCGCACTTGCGCCGCAGGAAACACCAGGCGATCAGCGCTGGCGGCCAACGCCCGCGCATGCGACTTCAGGCCGAACTCGCGGATCACCCCCGGCAGCTCGTGCACAAGACCGATCACAGTGAAGCCGACCCTGCGGAGGGTGGCGGCGAACAGTCCCGAAATAGTGGTGTTGGCAATGGCGTGTCGCGCGCCCGCTGAATGCAGCCGTTGCGCCAGTTCGAGTGCCTGCGGTCCCCGAGGATCAAACCCGGAAAGATCGTGCACCGTGGCACAATGGGCAAATTCCGCGCGCAGCCCCCCCGGACCCAGCAGAACCACATCAACAGCCAGGCCGAACTGCCCGGCGTACTCGCGCGCCAGATGCAGGGCCAGATACTGCGCGCCATGCGGATGTGCATCGTGGGACACGATCACCAGCCGTCCCGAGGTCACAGGGCCACGGGTGAGAGCCTCGCGCGTGGCCTGCAAGTATGCATAGCCATAACGTCGATCCGGTTCCAGATAGGCGCCCTCGGCCCATTCGTTCCAAGCGTTGATGAAAATCAGCCGCTCGCCCGCGACCGGGTGCTGGCGCGCGTAATCAGCTGCCATGGCAAGCCATTCGCGATAGCGTTCGGGTGTCGCGTTGGCGAAGGTATAGCCTTGGGCGGGCTTGCGCGCCTCGTTGTCCCAGGATGGGAATACGCCGCGAATCATGTTGAAGCCCACGGCTTCGTGCTGTCGCGCGCGCTCGATCACGCTTTGGTAATCGATCACGTAGCCGGAGTACTTGGGATTGACGATCTGCAGCTGATCGTTGATGGGAGCCAACCCCTTGGCAAGCTTGTGCGGGGGGAACTCGATGGCCGTATCAAAGCCGTAGATGCGCGGGTCTTCGACGTCAAACTGCACCATCGCAAGGAAGATTTCCCCGACCCCAACCTTGCGGCAATGCTCGCGCCAACGTCGCAGAGTGACCGCGGCATCGGGAAGAATCGAAGGCCGGTAGAGGACGATCAGCGGCTTGCTATCCACGTGGATGTAGCGCGGATCGCGCAGCAGCGGCTCCAGTGCCGTGATGAAGGCGATGTCGTCTTCGGGCGAATAATGCTGTGCGACCAGCACTTCCTGATCCATTCCGTCCCAGCGCCGCGTCCAATTTTCGTTGGCCCAGCAGATGCAAAACGGAAAGTCGATGTCCTTGTTTTCAAAAAACTGCTGCAGTGGCCGTTCTAGCAGGCGCCGGCCGGCGAACCAGTAGTAGTGGAAGCAAAAGCCCTGTAGGCCGTAATGCTTAGCGAGTTCGACTTGGCGTCGCATGACATCGGCCACGCGCAGGTCATAAAAGCCCAACTCGCCAGGCAGACGGGGCTGGTAGTGCCCCACAAACTGGGGCATGGCCTTGGACACATTGGTCCACTCGGTGAAGCCACGACCCCACCACTCGTCGTTTTCCGGGATCGGATGAAACTGGGGTAGATAGAACGCGATGGCGCGGACGTCGATTTGAGCCGGACCGGCTGGCTGGTTATCCCATGCGACATAGTCCGAGGCCGCCGCCGTATAAAGTCCTTCGAGCATGCGCGATGCAGGGCTTGAATCTCCGGCCGACGCAGCAGATTGCTTGAAGTCAGTTCTGACAGCGACAACCGAAGCATCTTCAGGCTGTTCACGATGCGCCTTGAAGGCTTGCCACGCTCGATAGGAAGTCGTACGGCGCAACAGTGGCGAAAATAGACGAAAGACCTGGTCTTTCAGCCTAAGTCGCGCGGGCGTACTCATCGGCAGAGCCTCGTAAAGACGCCTGACCCCACGACCGGCTCGGCCACACCAGACAGACACGGCAAGCTGACTTCGCAGCGCCCGCAGGGGTGCTGTCAATCGCCAGCCGTGTGAGGCGCGCAAGTTCGACAACTCTGCCTCATGGGTCTTCAGACTCGCCTGCAACGAGGCCAGTTCCGCATCCCTGTTCGCGATGTACCCGCGCAGGTCTGCTATCTGGACTTCCAGCAAAGCGCGTTGAGTCTCCAGATCATAACTGCGCTTCTGCTCAGCAATCAGCTGCGCCGTCAACTCCGCCTGCAGATCGTGCAGACGCTGCGTGGATGTAGCAGCTGCCATGCGTGCGGCATGCGCATCCTCCACCTCGCTGCTGAGGGACAATGCGATGCGCTCCGCTTTATGCACATGCACCTGCACATGATCGAACAGGTCTCGCAACGGCTCTTGCACTATATCTGCCGCAGTCTCGAACCGCGCAATCGCATCTTGCGTCTGCACCGCATCGGGGCCGTGCAACAAGAGTGCTTTGTAGATGCCTTCGACGCTCAAGGTCAGCGGATCACGCGACACGGCCTCTTCGGGAGGCATTACGTGATGACGCTCATTGCGGTCCAGATAGGATTCGATCTCGGAAGAGGCAACGTCCGGTTCGATCGGCCATCGCAACCGTAGCGCAGAACCGATCCCAGCGATTGCCTCTCGCCAATCCTGCAGAAAACGCGCGTAATCGACGACTGCTACCGGCAGCCCCACAGTGGCGCGAAGCGCCGAAGCCATGTAGCGCCCCCACAGCACACAGGCATGACCTTTGGATAAGCCATCGCGGGCATACAGCGACGCGACGACTTCAACAGGATGGCGCACCACCAGCACGATACCGGCGTGCTGACCTTCGGCCGCGATTGCCTGCAGCCACGCAGACGCGAATAGGCACAGCCGCGGATCCTTGATCGCACACAGCGCCGTGTCGGAAAACTCGTTCCGAATAAAGTGCCTTATATTTTCGATTGCCTCGCGCGACGCAGAGACTTCCATCCAGTCTTTGGGCAATCTGCGCATGTCGTACCAACTACGCCCAAGATCGCGCAGCCACTGATCATTGATGTCGACGGCGTCGGCGTTCTCCCAGAATCCAAGTCGGTTATTGCCATCGATTGCGCCAACCAAGCGCGCACCGATCTTGGCGCCGAGAAGATTCAATGTCCGGCTAACGGCGGACGTTCCGCTACGATGCATGCCGAACACGAGAATCGCTCGACGGGCCGGAAGTCCGCTCTTATTCATGCTGATCACACCTCTGACGCAAACTCTCGAATGATCGGATGGATATTTATGGGATTCATCCCAACCTGATCCTTATGGGACAAAGTACAAATCGGACACGGCTGCAAGACCACTGCTTCACCGAAGTGAATCCTCCAGTTCCCCGCGCAGATCCTCCGTATCCTCCACCCCCACCGACAGCCTCACCAGTCCATCGCTGATGCCCAGCTTCTTGCGCTGCGCGGGCGGGATGGAAGCGTGGGTCATGATCGCCGGGTGCTCGATCAGGCTCTCCACGCCGCCCAGCGATTCGGCCAGGGCGAACAGGTGGCAGCGCTCCAGCATGCTGCGCGCTTTCTTGAGCCCGCCCTTGACCTCGATGCTGATGATGCCGCCGAAACCCTGCATCTGGCGGCGCGCCAGGGCGTGCTGCGGGTGGCTCTTGAGGCCGGGGTAGATCACGCGCTCGATGCGCGGGTGCTGCTCGAGCCAGCGCGCCAGTTCCAGCGCGTTGTCGCAGTGCGCGCGCATGCGCAGGTGCAGGGTCTTGAGTCCGCGCAGGGCGAGAAAACTGTCGAACGGCCCGGCGATGGCGCCGACCGAGTTCTGCAGGAAGCCCATCGGCTCGGCCAGCTCCTGCGTGCCGGCGACCACGATGCCGCCGACGATGTCGGAATGGCCGTTGAGGTACTTGGTGGCCGAATGCAGCACCAGGTGCGCGCCGTGTTCCAGCGGACGCTGCAACATGGGCGAGCAGAAGGTGTTGTCCACCACCAGGATCAGCCCGTGCTTGCGCGCGAAGGCGGCCACCCTGGACAGATCCACCAGTCGCAGCATGGGGTTGGTGGGCGTTTCCGCCCAGAT
>DAHUZH010000121.1 GCA_027306695.1 Acidobacteriaceae bacterium | reverse complement strand
CCGCGCCCTGCTGGCTGCCTTTCGACAGCACGATCTGCCGGTCGTTCTGGTCAATGTAGCCGGAGGCGCGCCAGGACGAACCGAGCAGCCACGCCGTTTCTCGACGTTCCCTGAGGGATTCAGCGATCTGATTCCGGAACTGGGTCGCAAGGCCAACGATATCGTGGTGACGAAGCGAACATGGGGCGCGTTTGCGAGCACTGACCTTGAAGCGCAGCTCAAGACACACGGAGTTACGCAGGTCGTCGTCGCGGGCGTGGCGACGGGAACCGGTGTCGAAGCGACGGCTCGACAGGCGTACGAAGCGGGATTCAACGTCACGCTTGCCCTTGATGCCATGACCGATGCGCGCCCGGAAGCGCATGCGTACAGCCTCGCAAGCGTCTTTCCCCGGCTCGGAGAGACAGGCTCGACGCAGGACGTGCTTGATTTACTCGCGCAGAGGAGCGCATAACCATGAACTGGCTACATCTGGTGTCCTACTTTTTCGGAGGCATGTTTCTGGCCAATGCCGTGCCGCATTTCGTCAGCGGCATGATGGGAAAACCCTTTCAGACGCCGTTCGCAAAACCTCCGGGGAAGGGTCTTTCGTCCTCGACCGTGAATGTTCTCTGGGGCTTGGCGAATTTTGTCTTCGCCTATCTGCTTCTGCTGCGCGTGGGCCACTTCGATCCGCGATCCATCGCCTGCATCGCGCCGTTTGCAATTGGCGCGCTCCTCATCAGCCTGCTCTCGGCACGGCATTTCGGCCAGTTCCACGGAGGCAACACCCCGGAGCGCCCATGAGGAATCCGCTCGCCAGGGCGTTCCGCGCTCTGGGGAACTTCAACTTCCGCTTGTGGACGGCAGGTGGTCTGGTATCGAACATCGGGACATGGATGCAGCGCGTCGCGCAGGACTGGATTGTGCTGACGCAACTGACCCGCCATGACGCAACTGCCCTCGGCATCGTTACCGGCCTGCAATTTGCTCCGCAGTTGCTGTTGCTGCCCTGGAGCGGTTTGGCCGCGGACCGTTTCAACCAGCGCAAACTGTTGATGCTGACGCAGGCATCCATGGGCGTGTTGGCCACAGCGCTGGGAGTCCTGACCATCTCCGGTTACGTCCGCCTTTGGCATGTGTATGTGTTTGCTTTTGTCTTCGGCGCCGCAGCGGCCCTGGACGCGCCGGTGCGCCAGACCTTTGTCGGCGAACTGGTGGGCGACGATCACCTGCCCAATGCCGTCGCGCTCAACTCGACCTCGTTTTTCGCCGGCCAGATGATCGGCCCGGCAGTGGCCGGTCTATGCATCGCAAAGATCGGAACCGGCTGGGCATTTCTCCTCAACGGGCTGTCCTTCGGCGCTGTTCTGCTCTCCATGGTTCTGCTGCGTGTCCAGCATCTCAGGATAAGCGCGCGCGCTTCCCGCGGTTCCGGTGGCTTCATTGAAGGACTTCGTTATGTATGGGCCAGGCCGGACCTGCGCTCCATCGTAGTCATGCTCTTTCTGATCGGGACATTCGGTTTCAATTTCCCGATCTTCATCTCCACCATGGCGGTCAGTGTCTTCCATACCGATGCCGGCGGCTTCGGTATGCTTTCGTCGATCATGGCGATCGGCACCATCGGCGGCGCGCTTCTGGCGGCCGGACGCGACAAGCCGGATTTTGGATCGCTGCTCCTCGGCGCCGCGGTTTTTGGAATCGGTTGTGCGCTTGCTGCGTTCTCGCCTGGATACTGGTGGTTCGCCGCGGCCCTCGCGATGATCGGAGTGGCCGCACTCACCTTCACCAACGCAACGAACAGCATGATGCAGCTTTCCACCAGGCCGGAAATGCGCGGTCGTGTGATGGCGATTCGTGTCGGTGTGGCGCTCGGCGGAACAGCCATCGGAGCGCCCATCGTCGGTTGGGTCGCGAATCATTTCGGCCCGAGATGGTCGCTTGGCATCGCCGCGATTTCCTCATTCCTCGCGGCCCTTGTCGCTGCCCTGATGATGACGAAATTTGTGCCTGCGCCGCTGGACATCTAGCAGATTACAGGGACACCTGTTCGTCCTCGACGGGCAAATGAAAAATCACCTGGCTGGCCTGAGCGAATACGGATAGTGGGCTGATGGAAATCGATCCAGGAATAAATAATCTGAAACGCGGTTCAGTCCCGCGATCTTCTACGGGGCGTCGATCAGTGCATCATCGCCAATGTGTGTTTCCAGCGCCGCCCTCCTGGGAGAGTGCCTCGGCCTGTTATCGTCATTCGTAGAGTCCAGGTGCTTTTCAGTCCTGCAACTTCCACGTACCCGGTGGTCACTCTGTTCCAGAGCGTCCGGGTAGCACCGGTTACCGGGCTAACGGTAGAAATGGAGCTTGAATGAGGGTAGCCGTGTTGCCCACGAGAAATGAGGCGATGGCGCTGCCCGGGATCGTGGAGAAACTTAGGTGCCGCGTGGATACCGTACTCGTCATCGATGACGACTCAGATGACGCTACGGGACAGATTGCTGACCAACTAGGGTGTGTGGTTCTGAGAAATGAGTGCCACCAGGGTTATGGCGCAACTCTTAGAAGAGGATTGCTGTGGTGTCATGACGCTGGCGCTGGTACCACAATTTCGATCGACGCTGATGGGCAACACAGTCCAGTGTGGATAGACGAAGGGCTGTCGATACTAGACCGCGGAGCAGACGTAGTTTTCGGAAATCGATTCGCCAAGTTGGATGGAATTCCCGAGACCAAAGTGCTCTCAAATAACTTCGCGTGGGACTGCGTGAAACGTTGCATTGGGCGGAGCCCGATTTGCGAAGACGTTAGCTGTGGTTTTCGAATCTATGGCGCCCGTGGACTCGGTGCGGCAATCGGATCTGACGCGAAGGTGACGTCCGGTTACGCATTCACGCATGCCACGTGCGTCTCTCTTCACAAGTCGGGCTTGCGCCTGGACGTTGTCAACATCCCTGCGATCTATTTCGATCCTGTGCATGGTACGCACGTGACCGAAATGCACGACTTTTTGACATGGCTCGAATTGTGCACACCTCTGAAGGCAGACGCACGCTACTGGCTAGACTGCATGCGCTCTGGCCAGGACTTTCTACTTAGGTTTGAAGCATGGCACAGCGGTGCGAAGGTCGACGTGATCGCACGAAGAATGAATCAGTTCGTTCAGCTTTCCCTTCATGGATAGGGCGAAGAGGCCTGCCGCCTCTCTGCGGTCGTCGAAGCTGCGATTCGGCTCAGCGAAGCTTGGTTGAAGATACCTGTCTCCAAAGTGGACTTGGCGTGTGACCCGAGGCCCAGAGAAGCAGTGCAACGAAGCAGAGCACCGTATCAATGAGCAGGATTGGCAAGTGGCGGATTGAAGTCCATCCCAATCGAGGAATTGCAAAAGGTGCCATCCAGAGCGGAGCGCTGCGAAAAGAATCGCCTTCAAAAGTGCGCAACTGAAGCCGCGCGAGCCGATTGCGTAGCTTCTGTGAAAGGAGATCTCGCAGATTCTGGGGATACATTCCAAAGGCGATTGCATCCGGCAGATACCGTACAGGAAGCCCTTTGGTTCTGCACAGAATTCCAAGATAAACGTCATCCGCAATTAGTCCCTCGGGCAGGCCCGGCCAGGCTGTCGCTCGAATGGCATAGAGAGGACCACACACGAGCCACAGGCCCGAGCCATCCGACAGGGCTCGGACGGAGTGCAGCGCCTCGGACGTCATCACGCCAATCCCTGTCCAAAACCGGTTCGGCCCTGCTCGAGGAATCATGCGTCCAAATGCGATCGCCAGCCCAGGCTCGTCACACAAGGCACTGAATAGCAAATGAAGTGCTGTCGGATCGACCTCGACATCGGCGTCGATGAAAAGAAGGATGCCGCCGTGGGCGCTGTCCGCTAGCCGGTTGAGCGCCGCGCATTTACTGAGTCGCGATTGCTCCTGGATCACCCGGGCACGATGGTCCCCGTAGAAAGCATCGATTGCCACCTCCGCAGTTCGGTAAGTGCATCCAGACGCCAAAACAATGAACTCTACACTGCCGCAAAGATTGCGAGATGCAGCCCTGAGAGATCGAATTGTCTTCGGAATTGATTCCTCTTCGTTGAAAGCAACAATCCCGATCGTGATGGCCGGAAGAGGGGATGTCATAAGGTCCTTCGAATTCGCCCGACGGTACATCATGGCCATTTGCGCGGTCAACAACCGCGGTTGGGAGTCGATCGATGCTTGGCTATGGGTGAAGCGCCGCCGAAGCACACAGCCGGGCATAGTTGAAGAGAATGACGATGCGATAGCTGAGCGGATATTCACTTTCCCTGAAGTTGCGCCACCAATCGTGCCATAGATCGCGGCGCTTCCAAAGACCGTCCTGCCACATCACAATCCACGCCCATTTCCACGCCTCAGGAGCCCACCCGTAGTTCTTCGCCCGTTTGAGCATGTTGAAGCAGGTTTCCTGCTCTTCTGTGTTCAGACGTCTTCTCAACTGCAGTATCGTTTCCCTCGTTTTGATGGTCTGCATTCCGTGCAGTCCGAGGGAGATGTACCCGAGCTTTGCCTCGGATGCAAACCCGTCATGGGTTGCAATGCCGATTCGCTCTGCATCGCCCTGGACGATATACAGATTGTCCAGGCTTGTTCTCTCGAAACCATCGACCGCCGCGCCATAACAAGCCGTAGCCTTGCTGCGAATCCAGGAATGGAGGGCAAGAATTGGAACAGCCTCGCAAAATCGCGCTCGCCGCATCCAGTACATGAGTTCCACCTTGGAGAGACATGCGTCCTGATACGGGTCGGCCGGCAGCGAAGATGCGAGCCTTTTTGCCCTCCAGAAATAGATAAACGACCTAACCCTGGCGCCGTAGACGTACCACGCGTTTGCGGCATCGATAAGATATGTCAATCGATCACGAGGCTCGCTTGCAGTTGCAATCTGAGACTCGACGTGGCGAGCGGCCTTGCGATATTGGCCTGCGTGGCTATACATACTGGCCCACAAAGAGCCGTTTGCCTCGCCACTCTTCGGCCGAAATTGGCGCAGCATCGGAATACCGATCGACGGGCAAGCGAGTCGGTCGAGCAGGCGAAGGCACCATTCCTGGTTGAGCGCTCCGTCGAAGCAGGTCCTGATGTTGACAGTTGAGTTCCGGCGATCTTCACGGGGGATGGATTGAGAACAGAGTTGCCCAACAAAGGTGTGCAGGTCTCCCAAGACCACGGTGTCCGCAGGTTTGCCCAGGAGACGCACCTGATTTGCGATCAGTTCAGGTGTTCGAACCTCTTCGCCTGCATAAACAAGCCAGACTGATCTGCGGATTGTGTTGATGCATGCCATTTCGGCGCAGATGTCAAAATCACGGCCGCTATATCCCAAAAAGATCACGGTCTGGTCTTCGACGAGCTCTTTGAGGAGCTCCCGCTTCCATAGGTCCATCCTTCGCTCGTGAGCGAGGTTATAGATCATCGTGTCTTTGTCTTCGTATCGAGCGCTACCATGAATCTTCCAATAAGGGGCCCTTCGAGCGGGTTCTCTCTTCCAGGCGCAATAGTCCTGCTCGCGACAAATTGTGAAAACGGATCGATCCGCGAAGTAGTTATCGAAAGCAAGATCGTAGTTTGTCGTGATTAGCCCGCTGAACAGGCCGTGCTTCACCCCTTCCCCTATTGCCGCATGAAGTGTGTTGGGTTTGAGTTGCGGGTCTCCAAACAACCGACAGAGGATCTCCGAAAGCTGCTTTTGGTTTGGATAACCTTCTAGGACCGCTTCGAAAGGAAGCAGTTTGGCATCGGTCCACAAAAACTCCGGCCATCTTTCCCCGGTGTCGGGTTGGGCCAGCATCTTCAATATATCGTTGGCCACGGTTCCGCCGCTGGGCAGATTGGTGGGAGGGTAGTCCGAGACGGCGGACCCAACGAGCAAAACCGGCTTCGAGACAAGGAAGGAGTCGATCTCAGAGCGTGAGAGTTCGTGACATCCGCGAATGTTCATGACGCGTGATCCCCCAACTTCTTCTCCAAGTGACTCGTCATTGTCGAGAGTAAGACAATGAATGACGTCGATCAGGAAACGCAAGCTTCGTGCATGATCCGCTCAAGCTTGATTTCCGAGTGTCGAACCAAAGAAAATGTAGACGATTCTTTGTCACGAATGATGGTAAATCGCCAAGGCACTCGTTGACGGCAGATCGGCACCCTTATGAGACGGCGGAATTCGAGGATTTCGCGCAAATTGCGCGGATATGCTCATTCCCGCCATGTCAGGCAAAGAATCCGCGGGGCGCGGCGCGGGTCAAGGCTGTGAGATCACAACTCAGGAGGGAGGTCGCCTTG
The DNA here is from genome assembly GCA_027306695.1 of Acidobacteriaceae bacterium. Taxonomy (GTDB): domain Bacteria; phylum Acidobacteriota; class Terriglobia; order Terriglobales; family Acidobacteriaceae; genus JAKAAZ01. The sequence continues at coordinate 4,312 of DAHUZH010000121.1, read as the reverse complement.
AGGCGCGGCGGGCACGCGGGCACACTCACCGCATGGGGGGAATGAGAACCTGAGAGGACCGCTTCCTGGCGGCAATTCTCTCGTGTACGCGCTGCAACCGTGCCGACGCCTGATGGAAATACACTGCATCCAGTTCTATGCCGATGTACCTACGGCCTGTCAGCAACGCTGCCGCGCAGGAACTGCCGCTGCCGGCGAAGGGATCGAGTACCAACTCCCCCTGCAACGTGAAGCTGCGAACGAGAGGAGCCAACGCCTCTACCGGCTTCTGCGTCGGATGCAGTTTGTTGCCGCTGTACGGCATGTCCATCACATCCGCCAGTGGCTGCTTCGGCAGCGGCGGATTGCCCTTGGCCAGCAGGTATGCCTGCTCGTGCTGATAGCTGAAAAACCGGCTATTCGAGCTGTAGGCCTTGCGGAATACGATGTGTCCGACAGGCTGAAAACCCGCCTGTTTCCACGCTGCGAAGAAAGCATCAACCTTCGTCCAGCCGTAGAACATGACTGCTACGCGATTCTGCTTAAGCACCCGGTACGCTTCTCTCATCGCTGGCTTGAGCCAATCGGCCTTCGCGTCGTTCTGGATGGTGCGCCCATCGCGGTCGCGGTAGTTCACCAGATATGGCGGATCGGTGAGGATGAAGTCGACGCTGTTCGCAGTCATCTGGCGCATGACCTGAATGCAGTCGCCCTGCGTGATGCTATTGATGAACCGATTCTGAACTGTAGTTTGTGCTTGCATGACCTTGATCTCCTTTGTGGTCCCGGAGTGATCTCTCAGGACACACTCCCGGAGGGCGCGAGAGATGGCCGCTCCCAAGACGGCGGGATGCTTTTTCGGGGGAGACCTTCAGGGGGAGCCTAAACCCGCAGGGCGCCTGCCGGCCGCTCGCTAGATCGGCAGGAAATAGACTGGCCTGGCAGACGAAGCAGAATCCCGCCCGCCGCCGGGCGCGGCCCGCCTTTCTCTCGCGGTGCCTGAGAGAACATGCAGGACAGGAGGAGATCTATTGCCCTTGCAAGCATGGGACAGTTCCGCTCAGATCAAGCAGATTCTCTGGGGTTCATTCGCGGCTCATAACACTGCATAATGGTAGCATTACGAGTTGGGGAGTTCGGTGGCCGTTTATGCGGGCGCTTACTTGCCGGCAATGATCCGTTGCGCGCGCTCAAGGGCGGCGAGGGCGACAAAACTGCTCAGACTGCGGCGTTCCTGTCTCGCCGCCTTCTCCAGCAGCCGACGTTCTTCCTGTGTGTAGTAGGAGAACACTTTCGCTCCAAGTGGGGTCTTGCCGGTGCGCCGGGAAGGAATGTGATCCCTTTTGGCCACCGGCTCTTATGGTACTACCGCACCACACAATAGAGGTATATGCGACACATTGTTTTGTACGGCTCGGCGGTTCCAGGGGTGGAGCTGCCATGTAGCGGCGACAGGCTCGCCACGGTTAGGAGCCGGGCGCCGCGATTCTACGCCCCAGGGAGTCTGTTATGGCAAAGAGCAAAGATCGGGATTACTTTGGACCTTCGGATCAACCGCACAGAGCGCTTCTGATTGAATTGAAAAGTGAGAGGGCGGCGGAGGACGGAGGCGCGGCGACTGCTTCGACAGAGATGTTCACGGCGCTCAGCTTGGAGGAAGTGTTCGCCTACGTGCGAAACCGTCAGCCGAGTGTCGAGATCATGGGGTTGAAGGTTCTCGGCAAGGTGGAAGTGCTGTCCAGCTCAGAACACTTGGCGTAGCGTCCAGCCGTGGGTTAGCTCAGGTGAGGGTGCGCACTCTTAATCCACGCCCCGACCAGAGTGCTGAACTCCTCAGCCGTTGGAGAAGTTCAGCCGCTTCGGTGGCTGTGGCAATTCCTCCTGCAGCATCCGGCTCGATCGTCCCTTCAAATACTGCACCAGTTTCGCCGGCGCCAACTGCGGCGGCGCTGCCACCTGCAGATGAATGTGGTCCGGCGACACCGCTCCCCGCACAATCGTTACCTCTCGCGCCGCGCAGATCTGTCGGATAAGATCGCGCGCGCGCTCCGCCACTTCACCGCGCAGCACTTTATACCGGTACTTCGTAATCCACACCACGTGGTACTTCACATCCCAGATCGCGTGCGCGCTCGTTCTGTACTCCACCATCACACGCCAAATCTAGCACGGATGCTCAAAGCTCACCGCCTGAAAGGCGGTGGGTTTAAACCTGGAAGCTGGAACTAAAACGAGAGCTTGAGCGCGCCCCTGCAGAATGCGCGGTGGAGCGGAGTTGATGACCTGGCCGAACGTCGTGCCGCCGATGTTGCCATCGACGATCTGCGGCCCGTTGAAGTGGGAAGCGATGTGCGGCGGCGAAGAGAATGGTTGCAAGGGCGTACTGATTTCAAACGCTTTGTGGTTGCAATGGCCTGCAACGTCTCGAATTTACTCGTGATTCCATTCGAGAGATCGTTGGCTGAATTCTTGGCGTGAACGCAGGAATCGAACCGGCGACCTCTTCTTCCATGCCATTTCGGCAACGTAACGCAACTCATTGAAATTGCACGATACCAACCGCGCTATAAGACGGCAGAATGCACGGATTTTCTCTGTCATTGGACTCCCAACGGACTCTCGTGAATAAGCACACTCCCAAGAAAGCCCGATTTGGAACTTTAATAGGACGGCACATTTTTGCGTATTGTAGCTTCGTCTTCGGCGTCACGCGAGAGCTTTTACGCTCTCCCGCAGCAGTGCTTATATTTGCGTCCGCTGCGGCAGGGGCATGGCTGATTGCGGGTCGGCTTGCTCGCGGCCTGTCCCTCCTGTATGCGCAGAGCTTGTATGATATTTGCCGGAGACCGCTGGTGGCGCAGTTCTTCCGCCATGTAGCGCATGTGGGGATCGACGTGTTGGAAGAACATCTTATAGCCGGCGCATAAATAGTTCAGGCCCGGCTCACCCTCCGGGGTGGTTGCAAAGCGGTGCTTCGGGCATTCCCCATTACAGGCAAACCTCACGTCGCATTCCTGGCAATATTTGGGGAGAGTATCGTTCTTGTCGGCGCCAAATTTCTTTTGTTGCGGCAAGTCCGCCAGCGCGGCCAGATTCGCGTCCATGATGTTGCCGAGCTTGTTCTCCGGATACACGAAGTGGTCGCACGAATAGACATCGCCAGAGTGTTCCATCGCCAGCGCGGAGCCGCATGTTTTGCGGAAGACGCAGAGGCTCGCCTCCATTCCCATCCACATCTCCAGCGATACATCGAACAGTTGAACGTAGGTCGTGCCAACGTCTTTTCTGACCCACTCATCAAAGATGGAACAGAGAAAGCGCCCATACTGCTTCGGTTCCACCGACCACAGAGCCACGGCCGCCCGGCCCGCAAAATCGGGAGACACCAGTGACAGACCATGCTGTGTGGTACTCTGCGTGATCCGCTCCACGATGGGGATGAATTGTATGTAGCCGCTTCCGTTATCGCGCAGAAAGCGATACACCTCGAGCGGAAACCGCGAATTCGCTCGATGGACCGTGGTCAGCGTATTGAACAGGACTTGATGCTTCTTCAGCACTTCCATGCCACGCATCACGCGATCGAATGTAGGCTGGCCGCCCTTGTCGACGCGATAAGCGTCATGCACTTCTCGCGGGCCATCGATGGAGATGCCAATCAACCACTTCTGTTCCGACAAGAACTCGCCCCAGGCATTATTCAAAAGAACGCCGTTGGTCTGTAGCGCATTTTCGATTTTTTTGCCATTCGCATATTTCGATTGCATCTCGACGACTTTGCGAAAATACTCCACACCAAGCAACGTCGGCTCTCCGCCCTGCCAGGCGAAGTGGACCACATCGGTCGGCTGCGCCTCGATGTACTGGCGTATGTAGGTTTCCAGCACGTCGTCCGGCATGGCCCACTTGGACGCATCTGGATACAGGACTTCCTTTTCCAGATAGAAACAGTACTTGCAATCCAGATTGCAGATCGGGCCAATGGGCTTGGTCAAAATGTGGAAGCCGGTGCTGGACATTTCTATACCTATGGATGTCCGGGCGGTTGCGTTGCCCATTTGCGCCAGAGCGCGGGGTCCGCAAGCATCTTGATATAGACGCCTCCGACGACAGACCGCGCCTGAAATGCGATCTGCTTCCCGGTGATCGTATCGTACCAGTCCGTCATGGGAACTCGGTTCGGCGTCTCATCCAGGAATTTATAAAGGGCTATACAGTGAAAGATAATGGATGCATGCATGATTGCTTAGAGCGTGTGTGGCTCTGTTGACATCCTAGATTCGAGTAGGCGAAGCGGGTTGGAAACGAGTTAGTCTGAAGTTGCTCCGGCGTC
>DAHUZH010000120.1 GCA_027306695.1 Acidobacteriaceae bacterium | reverse complement strand
TACAGCCCGATGACATCTGCCGCCTTCTTCTCGAAGTCCGGATCGTTCGAGGCCATGTAGCGCTCGAGACGGTGGGGCTTCAGGCCGTGCTTGCGCCACACTCGAGCGACCATCATGTGGCTGACGCTCAGGTGTTCACCCAGCCGGCGAGTACTCCAGTGTGTCGTGCCGTCCTTCGGGCCCGTGCGCGTCGCATCCAGAATCCGTGCCTCAAGCTGCGGCGTGAGTACCGTGGCCACTTGCCCAAGGTGTCGGCTGTAAAGGCCCGCCAGACGCTGCTCCTCGAAGCGCTTGGTCCAGCTGGCCACGAACCCACGGCTGCACGGCACTCGTTCGCAGGCTTCATCCCACGTATGGCCCTCGGACAACAGCAGGATCAGTCGAGCTCGGCGCGCATCTTCCGCGCGTCCCGTTCTGCTCCCCGCCCGCCGCTCCAGTTCCATGCGTTCCACGTTCGTCAGCTGAATGGCGTTGCTCATGAACGCCAGTATAACAGTCTACAAATGAATGTTACAGGCCACTAGGCGGCTGCCGCTCGCTTGAGTTTCCATCTCTTCGCGAACTCAGCGACGGCACGCTCGCCCTTTGGATGACAGTGCCTATGCACCAATGCACCGTTCTCCAATGTGGTTGGTCCACCTTTTGAATGCTCCTCTACATGATGGATATCAACCTCGACCCACGGCACGTCCCCATCGCACTCCTGGCACTTCTTCTGATCTCGGCAATAAATAAGCTCTCGTTCTAACAGGCCATAATTCCGATCGCGATCCTTCAGACGAGGCTTCAACATCTGATACATCTTTTCCACAAAGAACCGGTGACGCCGTTCGATCGTATCGGCACGGTCGGAATTCACCCGCGTCAGCTGCGTATACTTTGTCCAGTAATCGCTCGGAGTGTCGTCATACCGCGTCTGCTTGGCGACGGCCACATGCGCTCGAAATGCGTCGAAAGCTTCAGTGAAATGATCGACCCAGCCTCTTGTGTACTCGTCCCATAGACTGTCTACCAACAGAGCCAAGTGAATAGCTTCGTGTTTAACGATCTTTGGGCGCTTGCCATCAAACAGTAATCTGGTTAGCAGGTCAAGGACCTCTCGAAACCTTTTCGCTGTTTCACTCTGAATGTCGAAATCGAGATGTTTGTAATAGAATGTGTCTATCGCCTCACGATTAATATCGCACAAATGTTCCCCTTCTGAGTCGCGATGGGCCACGAATAACATCATCATTTGCGCGACAAGTTGACGAAAATCACCCCTATCGTCCCCTTTAGCCTTCATGATCTTTGGAAAGAACTCGTGCCCCGGATACTTCGCTACCAGCGGCTTACCACCCACCTTGAGAACGAACTCCGTAAAGTTACCCGGCCACGCATCTCGCTTTTCTTGCGAATTGAGAGGCATTCCGGCCTGTAGGCGAATGAACAAGTCCCTTGCTTCGTTTGCCACATCCGTTTCGATCATGACCACGGATAGGTTCGTGTTAACGAACTGTTTCTGTAGCTCAGGCGTCAATTCGTCAAACGATTTCCCACCCCACGGGCATGGCTGCGTCTCGATAAAGCTCGGAAAGCGCGCCTCTTCTGCGTCCTTCAATGGATCGAAGAGCTTGAATGCTCCTTCTCGGTATTCATAGAGAGCATTAATGCGCTGCTGACCGTCGATAATCTCAAAATCCTCCCGCTTGGCACCCGCAACTTCAGTCTTGATGTGGTGAAGATAGATGAGCGGAATTGGATAGCTGCGGAACAGGGAGTCGATGAGCCGCTTTTTCTGCGGCTTCGTCCACACTTCTCCGCGCTGATACTCCGGGTTCGCAGTCAGCATCTTTGCATTGCGAAGGCTCAAAATGGCATCGACAGTCTTAACTGAAGGCTGCGCTTTCATCCGATCACCCCTTCCAGCAACATACACGTTCAGCATGTTCTCCCGCAGGCGTGCTCCGCTTGAAACTTACGCACCACGCGAGAACGTGCCCTGATTTAGCCAGTTCAAAGAGACTGTTTCAAGTTCCCAGAGCTTGTGGCACATGCGGGCGGTGGATCATCCTATCGTGGCACGCACGCCAGTGCCCCCTCTATGACGGCGAGCGCGCTAGCGGCGCGCTCCCGTAGCCGGAAATGGATTGCGGCTGGCAGCCGCAATCCAATGACGGCCGCACTCCCTTCGCGGCCGACAACGCCGCCTTCCAGAAACGCGCCAGCGATAACAGCGCCGTGCCAGATTGGATTCCCTGCCCATCGCGCTATCTCGTTTCGCAAGTTGTAGCTCGTATGCGCGCCGATCCAGTCGCCGACGATCGATCGCAGAAACAGCCGAACACGCGCAATGTCCTCACATACAGTCGGGCTGTCTATTGCGATCAGCGGGACACGGCGTATGGGCGGCAACGCCTGGCCTGTCAGCGCCATAGTAAGCGTGGGTAAGGCGAGTAGCTCTGTGCGTCGGTCGTTCTCGCGCTTGTATCGCTCGTACGGATGGTAACCTGTCGCTGTCAACGTCGGGAACCGCTCCAGGACTCTACGGCACTCCTGGTTGCTCGGGAGCAGGAACTTCCATGGCTCCGGCGTGAGGCATTCGCCTGCCGCCGCCGGCTTCGAATTCCCCGACGGTGCGCCCTCCGTCCTCTGCCTGGTTCTTGCGGTCATCTAATGAGTTCCTCGTCGTCTGGATCTGGTGCGGGGAGGGCCAGGGGTGGGTCCCTCATCGCGAAGTGCAGAATCAAATCGTCTTTCGATCGAACGGAACCTTGCGTGACCAGCATCACGGCCTCGGGCGTGTCGATGATGTGGGCCAGCAGCTCCTCGTCGGTCATTTTCGACAACGCATCGATCGGCCGCTTTGGCGTGACGTCGGCAATCGCGGCAGCGCTGAGCACCGGCACCACGTAACGACAGAGGCTCAAATAAAGGCGGATTGCCTCCGCTGGGTCGTCCTCGGCCACGCGGTCCAGCCATTCCTGGACGCGATCCGCGTTGCGCTCCGCCAAATCCCGGAGCGCCGCTCGGATATCAGCCGTGACGCGGTTCGGCGTGCCCTTCTGCCTGCCGCCGGTCTTGGACCGTCTTTCGCGAACTACTTTAGGCGTAGCCGGGCGCTCTGCGTCGGCGATGCCGGCCATTTCGGTCATGTTTCTGCCCGAACCCGCGGGAGATGGCAGAACTTCTGTATCTGTGAGGGTATAGGAGGTAATGCCATCTCCCGTGAGGTGGGCCGGAACCATCGCCGACATGGCCGGAATCGCCGACAGCGCTGGCCCTGGCGCGGTCGCCGCCCGCTTCATGGGGTCCTCCGAAGCCGCCAGCGCCAGCCTCCACTGTGGGTCTCGGTTCCGCGCACCAGCTTGATGCCTCCCGCTATGTGGTCCCGCTTCCCCCGCAGCCAATAGCCAACCTTCCGTTGGTCGCTCGAAGCGCCGCACCCTGCGGCCTCGATCGCCGCTGCCAGCGGGTCGTTGCCGACGATTGAATCGGAGAGTGCTGCCAGATCGCTTGCGGTAAATTCCTTCTCCCCGATCGCCGGATGCTCGACCATGAGCCTGAAGGCTTCGGCCAGCGGCACCACCTCGTCGTCCGCCTCTTCGTCCTGCGTCCTCACGGGGTCCGCCATGCCGAGCCACAGCAACGGGTCCCGCACCAGCTGCGACCATGATTCGAACGACGGCAGCGGCGTCGCTCCACCTGGCGAGCCGGATAAAGCGTGAGCCCGCAGTATTGTCAGGCACGCTATCAGCAGCGCCGCCCGACTCGCAGCCACATGCCCCCGCAGGTCCATGATGCGAAACCGGCGATCGCGCAAGGATATCGAGTCGGCGTCGAGTCGAATGACGAGGGAGCGGCGCGCAAGATCGCCGGCCGGAGTGATGTTATTGCCGGTGAGAGAGACAACGCTGCGGTTGGGAACCGTCGGAACGTCGCTCGCACCAAGCCTCCGATCGCTATAGGTATCGGCAGTCAGGAATATGCACAACATCGGTGAGCGGACCTTGACGCCATCGGGGAGATTGTCAAAAGTAATCGTGCGGTCTCCGGCGAGCAGGCTCGAGAACAGTGCCTTGCGCAGTTCCTCACCGCTCTCGGCCCAGGGTCGCAGCGCTGGGCCGCAACCGTGGACGATGCGCGATGGCATTGCGGAAAGCAACGTCTTTCCGGTTCCGGGCGTAGGCGCCGTGTAAAGGAAGGCCGGGGTTGTATCGACAGCCGACCGCACAATCTCAGTCAGGATGTTGGCCACGAAGGCACTACGTGCTGTTTCGGTTGGGATTGGGAACTCCGCAAAAGGTTCGAGCAGCGTAGCAAGCGCGCGCTCCGCGTCGTCGCGGGTGGCGTTGCTCGGCACGGGTGGAAAGTCGGCATTCGGCAAGTAGAACACGCAAGATGCCGCGTCGTATCCTGGCGTCTCGCAAATTGAGCCGTCTGGTCGCACAAATGGCGCTCTTGCAATTGTCACCAGCCGTCGCAACGTCGGCCAGTCTCCTTGTCCGGCTATGTTGAGCACAAGATCCTTCGGGCAATCGATTCTGATCCACGCTCTTTCCCTGCGCCGGTAGGACTGAAAGCATGCCCGCTCATTGAGTTTGCGACGCAAATACTCGATGCCCGCCGGAATAATGACAGCCTGCGCGCCTTCCCGCGTCACTTCTCCGCCGCGATCGGCTGCAAGCTCGTTCGCCCCGCCGATTCGGACCAGTTGCCGTTCGCGCACGAATGTGTCATCCGCTAGGATTTGCTCGCACTGCACCGCGCAGTTGTGCAGCTCGCCGCCAGCCAAGGAGATTACGGGGCGCGCAGGGGTTTCTTCGATGGGGAACTCGTCGGCCGTCGCGGGCAGCTCGCGGTGCAGCGTCGCAACGTGCTTGCCGGGTTCCGAGCTGAAGGAGCGCCAGCGCTTGCGCAGTTCCGGCGCGCCCGGATAGAGCGACGAGCCATCATTGCGCTTGCGCGTAGCCTTGGCGCTCCAGTCGTTCCACAATGCAAAGCCCTGTTCGGCGCCTTTGGTTGCATCGTGGAGCTTCATGCCCACTTTCAACCAGTCGTCATGCTCAGCGTTCGGGTCTTGCGATGCGAGCCATTCGCGCAGCGGTGGGAGCGCCACCGGGTCGCGTGCTCTCGTTGGAATCACAGGGTCGGGCGCGCGCGGCCCGAAGGCGCAGCGGTCGGCTCCGATGGTCTCGCGCCAGATCGCCAGGAGCGCGGCGGGCAACGGTGGAAGCTGCGTCCAGTGCCCGATGAGCGGCTCGGGATAGACCCATCGATATTGCCGACCGCTCGGATGCGTGCTCGGAGGGAGCACGTCCTGCGCCCCCTCGCACCGGAGCTCGAGCCCGCTTCCCTTTGGCTTTACGGTCCTGAGCGGGCGCTTGAGCGCGTATAGCAGCTTAGTGCGGTTGGGGGTGCCTGACTCAATCCGCACCGCCTCGGCCGCGCTGAGGAGTTCTTGGAGCGCTACCCCACGCTCGGCGAGCCACACCGTGGCGCGGTCCTTCGCGTCGATATCGATGGCGCAGGTGCCACTAAGCGCGTGAATCAGACCGGCCCCGTCAAAACCATCAATCGCGTCCGCGGGAATCGGCTTGGTCGGCCAGTTTCGATACGGAGGTCCCTTCTGCCGCGCCTCGAGCCCGCACAAGGCCCAACCGTGCTCTACGCACTGGCGAAAGCTCATGGCCAATACCCCAGAGCGAAGAGGGCAGCGCGTGCAACATAGTAGCGCCGGTTGAGCGGAGGGGTGGGTTCCAAAAAGGGGCTTCTGGGGGTGGGGGGCCTCTGACCATCCCTACGGGGGCCCCGCGGGGACGGTGTCATGTTGCAACGCGGCGCATGGCCTTTTGGTGCGCCTCCAGCCACGCGTCGAGCGCGGTGATCTCGTAGACGATCAGCGAGGGCGAAAGACGGATGTACGCGGGGCCAGCGCCGAGCGGATCGGCCGGACCGCGCGCCCGCATCTTGCGCAGGAGGCTTGGAGATACCCCGAGGTAGCGGCTTGCGTCGGTCGTCCGCAGGGCGCGGCGGGGTCCAGGCGATGACGTAATTGGAGAAGACATTGGGCGTTCCTTCTGTAGAGGTAACGCCCGGCATGGGATCACATGCGGCTGACAGGACCCCTGGCTATCTGGCAGCTTTCTTGGAAAGCCCGTGTTTTCGGAGCGCCTGACGAATCGTACTAGCAGTTAAATATACGTCCTTCGAGAGAGCGACGTTCCTCGCGAGGGTCGAGTCGCTCCATTCTGGGTGCTTTGCTCGAAGCGGTCTCGCCAATTCGAGCCAGCGGGTTTCTCGATTCCGGCGCCCCTCGGTGCGGGCTTGTGAACCCTTTTTCGCATTCGTTCGCTGGCGCTCCCGGCGTCGCGGACTGTCGGGGCCGGTAAGGAGCAGCGCAACCGCATCGGCCTTGGACAAGGGCTTACCGTCCAAGGTAAATTGACCGTTCCTAACTCTGACCGCTGATAAAATGGTGTTCAGCACTCCAACAGCGACACGCGCGCCCTCATCGTGTCTCCACTTCGGGGCAACCGAGACGCCTTTGTCAGTTGTGCGAATTTCCTCCTCCTTCAGTCCTCTATTGTCAAACAAATAGCTGCGCAGGTGTGCGACGATATCGTCCAGCACTCTGGCCGCGTCCTTCGGAAGGCTCCCAAGTACGCCATTGAATTGGCCACTACTGCGCTTGTTCGCCATTTCGATCCCTTGGTCCATTGCCTTTAGGAGGCCCGAATCAACTTCCTTGGGGATCATCCCGCGACCTTTTCCACCGCGAGCCGCAGGTTGTCGGGCGCGAGGTGCGAGTACCGCTCCGTCATCGCGATTTCGGAGTGCCCGAGGAGTTCCTTGACCGTGTACAGATCGACGCCAGCCTGTACGAGCTTCGAGGCGAAATGATGGCGGCAATCATGCAGACGGAAATTCTTAAGGGCCGCTTTGGTCATCAGCGATTCCCAAGCAGTGTCGATGCGGGTCATCCGCTCGCCCCCGTGACCAGGGAATACCAGCGCATCGGGTCCCGGCTTACCCTGCCTCTTGTGCCAAGCCGACAGCACGCCGAACGCCTCGGCATTGAGTGGGAGTCGCCGGGTATGGCCGGACTTGGCCGTCTCGGCGACTACGGTCAGGAGCTTGGCGTCGAAGCTCACGGCTCCCCATTGCAGTCCCAGAAGTTCGCCGCGGCGTAGCCCGGTGTTCAGCGCAAGCATCACCAGCGGGCGCAGATAATCGAGGTAGTCGCCATCGCGCTCCGGCAACGGTTTCTTGCCGCGGGCAATGCGCCAAGTGTTGAACCGGATGCGCGCCTCGCGCAGATTCTGCTCCCGATCGGTCAGTGCCTTGCGAAGCGCCACCTCTTCGTCAGCGGTCAGGAACCGCACTCGGCCGGTCTTGTCGGCCTTCAGCGGCTTCAGACCCGCGAGCGGGTGACGGTCCAGCACACCCCATTCCACCGCCCGAGACAGAACCGATTGCAAGCGCTGGATGTCGCGGTTGATCGAGCGCGGCTTGGTACCCTCTTTCTTCCAGCGCTGGCGAAGTGAAGTGGTCCCCCGTTGACGGACCTCTAATGGATGGATTAAACCCACCGTTTGGAGGTCACTATGGAACGTCAGGTTCGTGGTCAATATACCGCCGATTACAAGGCTCAGGCAGTGTCATTGGCGGAGACTCTCGGGGCAACAAAGGCAGCCCGTAAGCTCAGTATTTCGGTCAAGACGCTGGAGAATTGGATCCGCATTTCCCGTGATGGAGCGGGGTTCGTCAAGGACGGAAAGCGTCGTCCGGTGAGCGATCTGGAAGCTGAGAATGCACGGCTGCGAGCCGAGAATACTCAGCTGCGCATGGAGCGCGATTTCATAAAAAAAGCCGCTGCGTACTTCGCGAAGGAGTCCAAGTGAAGTACGCGTACATCACCGCGCAGCGGGATCACTACCCGATCGGGTTCATGTGCCGGATGCTCGAGGTCTCGTGCTCCGGGTTCTTTGCCTGGCAGGCCCGAGAGCGTGCGCCACGCAGCGATGCGGACGCACCGCTGCGAGAAGCGATCGCGCAGGTCCACGAGGAAAGCCGGCGCCGCTATGGTCGTCGGCGGCTCACGCATGCCCTGCGCGCGCAGGGCATGTGCGTCAACCCCAAACGAGTGCATCGAGTGATGCGAGAGGAAGGCCTGCGAGGCGTGCGCAAAGGGCGCTTCGTGCCGCGCACGACCGACAGCGCCCATCAGCGCGTCATCGCCCCGAACGTCCTGCAGAGGCGCTTTAGCGTCGATACAGCCGTGCCGGCCTGGACGAGCGACATCACGTACGTTGCCACTCGCGAGGGCTGGCTGTACCTGGCGGTGATCATCGCCTTGCAGACCCGTCAGGTACTCGGCTACAGCCTCTCGGACCGGATGCCCGATGAGCTGGTGCTCAACGCACTACGCAATGCCTGCCAGCTCGCGGCACCGGCTCCGGGAACATTGTTCCACTCCGATCGCGGCAGTCAGTACGCTAGTGATGACTTCCGTGACGCCATCGGCGCGCTCGGCATGGTCGCCAGCATGAGTCGCAAGGGAAATTGTTGGGATAATGCAGTCTCAGAGAGCTTCTTCGCAACACTGAAGAGCGAGGAAGCGACCGAGCCCTATGCAACCAAACAGGACGCCTACCGCGCGATTGCACAGTACATCCACGGATTTTACAACCCGGTTCGTCTGCACTCATCACTCGGATACTTGTCGCCGAACGAGTATGCGAGCAGAATGCAACACGTCGATCAAACCCCGTCTAAGAGGTCCGCCGCGTAGGGACCACTTCAAAGCCCCTCCACCATGAACGGATGAAAGGCATGGAGCGACTGGTCCAAGTGTTCGGCGAAGTCGGACCGCAACCTTGCGAGCTGGAAGGCGGCGGACTTCAGGTGCGTCTGCGCCCAGGGCTCATAGCGGCCGTCTAGGAACGCGCGCAAGGTCGAATGGCGCTCGCGCTCCGCCTGCTCCCGTTCGGCCTTCCTGCGGGCCTGTGGATCGGCGCCGCGGGCAACCTCACCGGCGGTTTCTTTCGCTAGCGAACGCGCCCCGTCCACGGAAAGGTTCGGGAACGTCCCGAGGCGATAGCGATTCCGCTTGCCTCGGAGCCGATAATCGAGAAAGAAGCTCTTCGTGCCGCCGGTCTCGACTCGGACGAGAAACCCGCGCAGTTCGGACTCCCGGACTTCGTAGGGGCGATCCCGAGCCGGCAGGGCCTCTATAGCGCGCTTGGTGAGCTTTGGCATGGATGGCCTCCCAAGTCCATCGCAAGTCCACCAAGCATAGCCGCGGATGGCTGGCCGCGACAAGGGATGCTAAGCTGCCCCCTACCTGGGAATGCAGTGATTTCCGACGTTTGACCTAATACGGCTTGTCATTGCTTGGTATGCGTTCGGAGGCTTCTGATTTCATTCGGGACGTAGGTGTCGCAGGTTCAAATCCTGTCACCCCGACCATCAAATCCCGGCTTTTCTAAGGGTTTTTCGCACTCTGAACCGACCCATCGACCGTGCCCTCGGGGCCGCAGGTGGCAGATCGGTGGCAGTTTATACCCCCTGCGGGCGGCGCGTTTAAAGCCCCTTGCCTAGACGTGACTCCAATCCCGGAGTCCCGATGGCATCGATCACAAACCGTTCTCGCTACACCGTCTCGGTCACGCGCCGACCCGCGCTGACCCGCTCCTTCCCGCACACCGCGAAAGCCCGCGCGACCGAATACAGCGCGACGCTGCGAGCTCAGGGGCTGAAGCCGAAAATACGTCAGGGCACCGATGCGTGGTTCGTGCGCATCGGCTCCGGTCGGCACCGTGCGTCCTTCGCCGCCCGATCGCGCGAAGAAACCCAGCACACGGTCAACGAGATCGAGGCTCAGCGCGCTCGCGGATTGATGATCGACTACACGGCCGCGCACAAGATTACCCTCGCCGAACTCGTGCAGCGCTACATCGCTGAGGAATGCCCACGTCACAAGGGCTGCGACGTCGAGCGCTACACCCTCAATAGCTTCCTGAACGATGCCTACGACCTCGCGGGCCGGTCCCGTCCGCCCAGCCGCGACGCCGCACCCCCCGGCGGCGCCTGGCAGCGCAACAAATCCAACACACGCAATCCGAAGCGCGACAACATGCCCTCATGCACCCGGCGCAACTCTTCAATGACCATTGCCGGCACACTCGGTCGCGGCCGATTGAATCGGTAGCCTCCCGCCTGTGTTCGCTCTGCGCGCCGTGGGCGGCAGTCGCGGACTTCCCGGGATGCAGCGCGTCTTTTTGCAGGCCAAGGCGCGCGGCTCAACGCGGTTCACTTTCCGCTCACCGGAGGATTGGAATCGCACGCGCCGATGCCGCGAGACCACGCACCGAGCCCATCCGGCTTCTTATTCAGGGTCATCGTGGAAACGAGTGGGTAAAAGTTGACCGTTTTCGGTTCAAATCTGAGGCAGCATCGAAGTCAGGACTTTCAGCCTGAGATATTCCTCGTCACGCAGACCGTAGGCACGACGCTGGATGACCCGTATTTTGTTGTTCAATCCCTCGACGAAGCCAAGGGCGACCTTGTTTTCGGGTTGGCAGTAAGCGGCGATGCCGTCCCAGTGTCGCTCGATCATCTGGGCGAACTTCTCGTACGGCTTCAAGCGTTGCCACTTCAGACTCGCCCGCCAGTTCTCGAAGAACTTGCGCGCCCAAGCCTCACGGTTGTAGTCCCAGAGTTGACCGAAGGACTCCTTGAGCAGGTAGGCGGTGTTCAGGCGCTTATTCGCCGCCAGCAACAGCTTCAGGTTCTTCTTTGCCGTGCCGGTGAGGTTCTGCGGGTGCGACAGGAGCG
>DAHUZH010000011.1 GCA_027306695.1 Acidobacteriaceae bacterium | reverse complement strand
GAAGGCGTCGATATTCACACACTCACGGCGTCGGAGGTCTTCGGCGTTCCGATTGCATCGATGGACAAGGAAACGCGCAATCGTGCCAAGGCGGTGAACTTTGGCATCGTCTATGGCATCTCGCCGTTCGGGCTGGCGCAGCAGTTGGGCATCGAACCCGGAGAAGCGCGCATCTACATCGATCGATATTTCGAGCGCTATCAAGGCGTGCGGGCATTTATCGATCGCACGCTGGAAGAAGTCCGGCAGACGCAAAGCGTGCGCACGCTGTTTGGCCGTGTCCGTCCCATTCCAGACATCGTCAGCCGCAACGCCAACATGCGCGGATTTTCCGAGCGTACCGCCGTGAACACACCGTTGCAGGGAACGGCTGCGGACCTTATCAAGCTGGCCATGATCCGCATTGCGCGCGAGTTGCGCGAACAAAAATTGCGCGCGCGGATGGTGTTGCAGGTGCATGATGAACTGGTCTTCGATGTGCCGAAGGAAGAAGTCGAGGAAGTGCGGGAGCGCGTCCAGGCGGCGATGGAGCAGGTCATCGAATTGAAGGTCCCCATCGTGGCCGATGTCGCGGTTGGCCCCAACTGGCGCGATCTGGAATAAATCCTTTGCGACCCGTCAGACGCCCAACTCGGCGCGAATGGCGTCGGCAATGCGGTTCGCGTGGTGTTGCATGGCTTCCTCGGACTCGGCCTCAATCATCACCCGCGCCAGCACTTCGGTGCCGGAATAGCGAATGACCACGCGCCCACTGCCATGCAGCGCGGTTTCGGCTTCGTGGATGGCGGCCATCACATCCGGCAGAGTTTCTAAAGGTTTTTTCTCTCGCACGCGGACGTTCACGATCACCTGCGGAAATACCTTCAAGTCGCTTTTCAGCGCGGACAGAGTTTTGCCGGAGCGATGCAGAATATCAAGGACGAGCAGGGCGGTCAGCAGGCCATCTCCAGTGGTGCTGCGGTCCAAAAAAAGAATATGGCCGGACTGTTCACCGCCCAGCACCGCGCCGTGGCGCTGCATTTCCTCCAGCACATATTTGTCGCCGACCGGCGCGCGCAGCATGCGGATGGCATTCGTGTGTAGGGCCGCTTCCAGACCCATGTTCGACATTGTCGTGGCGACGACAGTCTGCGTCAGAAGCAAATTGCGCGCCTGCAAATCGCGGGCTGCAATCAGCAGCACCGCGTCGCCATTCACCACGTTGCCATGCTCATCGGCAAACAAGGCGCGGTCGGCGTCACCGTCGAAGGTCATGCCAAGGTCGGCGCGATTGGCGACTACTTCTTTGGCGACGATTTCAGGATGCAGCGCGCCGCAGTGTTCGTTGATGTTGCGGCCATTCGGCGTGGTGTGCGTCAAGACCAGCTTGCCGCCGAAGTGGGCCAGCAGTTGCGGCGCAATCGCGCTGGCCGCGCCGTTGGCGCAATCGACGACAATCGTTTTTCCATCCAGCCGCAACTTCGGGACCTGGCTACGCAAAAATTCGATGTAGGCCGTGGACAGAGAGCTGTCAATTACGGGCGCATCGGCTGCGGACAAATCCGGCTCTTCGATCTGCGACAGCTTGTCGAAGATTTCGTGTTCGATGTTCAGCTCGACTTGGTCGGCCAGTTTGTAGCCGTCTGCGCCGAAGATTTTTATGCCGTTGTCTTCCCATGAATTGTGCGAGGCTGAAATTACAATGCCGGCGGCGAACCCGCACGTATGCGCCAGGTAAGCAATGCCTGGTGTTGGAATCACGCCAGCACTGGTCGTCTTCACGCCGCCGTCGCGCAGGCCATGGGTCAGCGCGGAGGCAATCCACGGGCCGGATTCCCGCGTGTCCATGCCCATCACCACATGCGGGGCTGCTGTTTGCTTCTTCAAGGAGTGGGCCAGGGCGAGGCCAATGGCGTACACCGTTTTTTTGTCGAGCGGAAACTGGCCCGCGACGCTGCGAATTCCGTCGGTCCCAAAGAGTTTTCTCATTGCTTTTTGCGATCTTCCTTTTCTACTTCTGTTACACGAGCCACCGCGCGCCCATGGGCGAAACGCAGACGCAGCGGACCGTCAACATGCAACTGCTCCACTGTTTTTACCAGATTGCCCGTGCCGTCATACACCAATGCGTAGCCGCGCTCCAGAACAGCCAGCGGCGACAGGGCCAGCAGCCGGTCGCTGGCGCGGCCCCAGCGCGTACGGCGGCGTTCCATGGGAGCTTTCCAGGCGTGGAGCAAACCTGTTTCCAGCGCACGCAGGCGCTCCCGATGGAGCGCCAACTGACGGCCCATGTCGCGTTGCAGCAAGCGCATCCGCAATCCGCTGACCCGTTGGCCTGCCGCCACGCAGAGTTTGTCCCACGAAGACTCCAGGCGAAAGCGCAGTTCATCCACGCGCTGCTGGCGGCGAGCAAATCCGTGCTGGACGCGCGCAAAGACGGCGGCTGCATCCAGATGGGCAAAGCGCTCTTTCGCGCGCATTCGCTGGTAACGCGCGGCCCGTTCCAGCCGGGCATCCAGCGCTTGCAGATGTTCTTCCACGCGATACTGCGCGTCAGTCACCAACTCCGCAGCCGCCGAAGGCGTGGGAGCACGCAAATCCGCGATAAAGTCCGCGATGGTAAAGTCCGTCTCATGGCCCACGGCGGAGACGACTGGTGCCGCCGAGCCGGCAATCGCGCGCGCGACCTCTTCACTGTTGAACGCGGCCAAGTCTTCCAGCGACCCGCCGCCACGCGCCACCACCAGCACATCGGCACAAGGATTTTCCTGGAACCAGGTCAACGCTTCCACAATCTCCGAAGTCGCAGCTTCCCCCTGCACCGCGACCGGATACAGCAGGATTTGTACTTTGGCGTGACGCCGCGCAAGGATGTTGAGGATGTCGTGAATCACCGCGCCTTTTGGCGAAGTAATGACGCCGATGATGCGCGGATAGGCGGGCAGCGGGCGTTTCAGTTCCGCATCGAACAGGCCCTCCTCTTTCAACTTCGCGTAGAGCTGCTCGAACACGACCTGGAGCGAGCCTTTGCCGCGCGGTTGCAGGCTTTCCGCGACCAGTTGCAGTTGACCGCGATCTTCATAGACAGAAATTCCACCGCGCACCTGCACTTCCAGTCCGTCTTTCGGGGCGAACTTCAGCAGGCGCGCCTTGGTACGAAACAGCACTACGGGAAGTTGGCTCTGATCGTCTTTCAGAGTGAAGTAAATATGCCCGGAGGCCGCCTGGCGCAGATTGGAAATTTCCCCCTCGACGCGCACATCGCGGTATTCCTTCTCCATGTGATTGCGGATTTCCGCGACCAGTTCTCGCACCTTCCACGGAGGACGCACCAAGCCTTGCGAATGCGGAGATCCAGCTTCGGCAGCAAAGAGCAGGTCCATCTGCGGGCCAGTGGCGTTGCGGGTTGTGAATGTCTGCGATTTCAAGGCTGGGTCCACAAGCGAGAATCTCGAACTGCTTTAGGTCGGCGTTGATCAACGATTGACCGATGCATCCAGTATCGCAGTGTGTGCGTCCGCGGACACAAGGTCCGGGTAGGGAGGTTTCTCGACTTGTCCACCACGGCGACCTCGCTCGAAACGGCAAATTTCTTTGTGCGGCAATCTGGAATCGGTTTGGACGATCGATTCTTGCGGACCCACTAACGCCGAGGCGCGCCACCAAGGGGAGCGGACCCTCCAGCTTTCGGCGCCCAACTCGGATGGGGTGGGAACTCAGGCGTGCGCGCAGGGCCTGCCGGGCGGCCTTGACTTAAATTGTTCACCTGCCGGGGACCGAGCGGACGTCCCGGATCGCGGCTCAGTGCGGGCTGCCGTTGCGCAAATGTTGGCCGTGGAGCTGGTGGCTCTGTATGAGTAATCAACGGTCGGCTGAAAGTTTGCTTTGGCTGCTGCGGACCAGAATTTATGTTTCCCTGTGACTGAGGCGTTTTTGTAGGCTGCACAGGCAATACGCGGTAGGGCACGGCGGAGGTGCGCGCACCCAGAACTGCTCTCTGTTCGCCGCGAGGGGTAATGAGCGTGGGCCGCTGGGCCGCTACGGGAATCGATGTCACAGGATGCGGCACAATGCTGCGCGTGGTAGGCATCACAAAAGGATGCGGAATAATCTGGGCATGCGCCAACTGCTGCGAAGTCGGACGAATGATCGTACGCGGCGTAATGGCCCGGCCACTGGAAAAATCGTTGGCGTGGACCGCAACGGTGGCAATGTTCCGGTTCGCGTAATGAATGTTATTGAACGTGGTTTTGTTGTGATAGTAGTTGTAATAATTGTTCCGGTCGATGGTCACCCGGTTGATGTTCGTGATGTTGACCTGGGTAAAATATCGCGGGCTACAGTGATACCAGGGATAGAACGGCTCTCCCGGCCCCAGCGGAAACCATGCGGACAGGCCGAATCCTCCTCCCACGCCAACGCCCACGCTAAATCCAGGTCCACCTACAAAACCAACCAATGCCGGCGAATAGATGGGGGCCACAGCGTAGGGGCCGGGAACCCAGCCCCAGCGCGATCCATAGTAGGCCCAGCGGCCATAATGAAACGGCGCAAAGCCCCATGGATATGTGTCCACCCAGGTCCATCCCCAGGGTGACACCCAGACCCAGCGCCCGGTCGTATAGGGGACCCATCCCACAGGAACACTCGTCGGATACCAGATGGGACCATAATCTGGCGTCTGGTTCCAGGTTCCATATTGATCGAGATCGTCCGATCCGATGGTGTCTGGGTTCACGTATTGGCGCGTTTGCGAACTTAGGAGCTGGCGGTCGCGCTGCTGACTCCACACATCGAACGGGTCCTTCCCAGGCAAGGCGAGCGGCGTCGCTGCAATGGGATTGGTTCCCATCAACCGCACCGATTGGCCCGACCCTAGAATCTGCGACAGGCTGGGGCCACTGATCTGGATTTCACCTGAGTTGACCGTCACCACCGTGCCGCCGTCGCCGGTATACGCATCCACGCGAAAATCTCCGGGCTGCATCACGGTGATGGCCCCATTCGGGGTGTCCACTTCCACGGTGTGGTTCGCATCGAGTCCGAAGGTGCGCACATGCAGGCTGCCCTGCGACAGGCCAAGTTGCGTGACGTTGTCGGTAAGATTCGTCACAGACAGGTCCGTGTAGTGCCAGACATGTACCACGGTTTGTTCCGCCTGTAGTTCTGCGCGCCCATCCTGGTCGACGTAAAGACGGTCCCCGGTGGTCATCGGATAATTCAACGATGCCTGCGTCCACTGGTCCACTCCGGCAGGCTGGATCGAAACCTGACCACCGATTTGCGTGAGGCGTGCGACGCGACTGGGAGGGTCCTGGTCGGCGGCAAAGGCCTGCGCCACAAGGAGCAGCACCAATGCAGTCAGGCTTAAAATTTTCGCGGAGATATGCCGATTGCGTTCCATAGGTTTCGTCTCCCAAGTCCTTGGATTCAGATGACTCCCTGTACCGATTGAACACCTTTTTTCAGGATATGTTTTTCCTCCCGGCAACGGGAGTGTTCAAAAGCGCTGGAAGAAACCAGAAGCTGGTTTGCGCGCACGACGCAAAAAATGGCCCCGCCTTGCGACAGGGCCGTTGCCTTTTGGTGAATTGCGCGTAGTACTTGCCATTACTGCGCGGTGGTCATCCTTCGTTCTATTGCGCGGAATCCTAGGATCGTGCGTTGCCTCCGTCAGCTTCTTCTCCCGTTGAAGCCTTCTTGTGCCACACACCCCAGTGGTCGCGCTTGAAAGTGATGCCGCACTATATATTGCGTCATGTAAACGGCTATGTCAACTAAAAAACAATTTCCAGCTACCACCAAACTTCCTTGTTCGGAACATTTTCGACACACCCAGCGTATCTTGAAGATGCAACGCCGCAGGAGGCATGTTCCATGCAAGTTGAAGGTTCAAACTACACTGGCCCGTACTGGAAACGATTTTCAAAAGATGGAAGGACCACGAAAAAACTGATTGTGCTAAGTTCTCTCTTATTTCTGATCTCAGGCTGTTCCGTGCAGGACAGAAAAAACGGCCAGAGCGAAAATGTGCAGCTACGCACGCCGATTGGCGCTCTTGCGGTCCGCACGAATGAGGTGCATGCTGCCGACCTGGGACTGCCTGCGTATCCAGGCGCAGTGCAGACCGTCGAGCATGGCGACGATTCCGGGTCTGCGGACATCGATATGAGCTTTGGCAAGTGGCAACTGCATGTCAAGGCCATCGAGTATCGAAGCGGCGACCCCGAAGATAAGATTGTGGCGTTTTATAAAAATGCTTTGTCCCAATACGGCGACGTGCTCACCTGCAAGGACAAAGTTGCCGTGGGAGAACCAACCCGGACACGCCAGGGACTAACATGCGCCGATGACCATGAATACCATGTGGACATGCAACTCGATACGTCCCACCAGTCCGTGCATGTTAAGACTCCACAAATCT
The DNA here is from genome assembly GCA_027306695.1 of Acidobacteriaceae bacterium. Lineage (GTDB taxonomy): Bacteria > Acidobacteriota > Terriglobia > Terriglobales > Acidobacteriaceae > JAKAAZ01. The sequence goes on along the minus strand of DAHUZH010000011.1, from coordinate 41,540 downwards.
CCGGCAATGTAAAGTTGCTGGCAGGTTCACCGCAAGACCAGCATATCGTCGAGGTCCATCCCAGTTCGGATGGAACAAAATTCTCGCTGGTGGTTGTCCATCTGCCTCACAAAGACCAGACGGATTAGCGAGCGTTTGCCGAGGACGCCAAGGTGATTTAGCTTCAACGTATGGAGCTGGTCTGTCATCGCTGTAGCGCAACTCTGGAACCGGAAGCATATTACTGCCAGCAATGCGGCGCTCCTCAGGTACGTTTCGTGCCACAGGAAAAGGAGGTCGTGGCTACGCTCCAAGGCTCCATTCCCCCTGCTTTAGGCACAGCGCATAGCGCTATCCACTGGAAACTGACGATTCAACTTGCCGCGTTGGCCGCAGTGGCCGTGGGGCTATTGTCCACAATGCTGGCCGTCGGCAGCGTGCTCTGGGTCGCGGTCGGTGCGATCATAGTCATTGGCGTCTATCATCGACGCCAGCCGCAGGCATTGCTCAATCCGCGCGTAGGAGCGCGGATCGGAGCACTGGTGGGCTTGCTGGCTGCATCCGTGGCCATTGTGGGCAATGCCGCACTTCTAGTGGTCCAACGTTATGGACTGCATCAGGGAGGCGCCATCGACAGCCAGCTCACAAGCATTGTGAAGCAGGCGGCGGACCACGCCGCGACTGTGGACCCTGAGGCCCCGGTGGCTGTGTTCACAAACTTTTGGCTCTCAGCCGAGGGCCGCACCGGCCTGATTCTGCTGACAATGGCATTTCTGTCTGTGCTGATTCTGCTGTTCGCTATTGCCGGGGGCGTTCTCGGCGCGCAGATTTATCGTTCGCCGAAGAACCGAAAAATTGCCTCTTAAAAAATGCGGCAACGCATTCGGACCTCCCATCCTTGCCGCGTTGTTTGCGGCAAGTGTCGGAGAAATTTGGCCCATTCCAATCGGACCGGATCAATAAAACCAAGATCGAAGTAAAAGGCCACAACTCCCCCGAGCTGCGGCCTTTATATCAGCGAGAAGTTTTTCTCGCTGTCCAAACTGGCATACGAAGGTACAAAGTTCCCCACTTCATCCTCCGTAGCCGGGAACCCTACATAGGCGGCATTCCCGTGCAAGCCAGTTGAACCGATGCGGAATTGCTCAGCGCTGTCTGGAAGGAGAAGGCCGTTGTGCCGTTGCCCTGCGCCAGGAATGGTTGCAGCGCGGCCGCAGCCGAGTTCATTCCGGTGTATACAGACTGCAAGGTGTCCGTCGACTCATAGCAGACATTGTCGGACGGAAGGATGGAGACGCCGTTGAAGGTCGGCGGCGGCGGAATGGCGCGGGCCAGCGTGCGGTGTTCGGCCTCCACCCCGAGAATAGCGGCGGATATCTTTGCAAACGAAGCGAGCTGGGTCGCGGTGTAAGCCTGCCCGGAAGCGCTCATCTGGGAAGATGTGTAAGGAGAGACGTTCCCGATCATCAAGCTGAATTCCTGCACGGCCGTCATATAAGCGGCGATGAAGGCCGTTTCCAGTGCAATCAATATCGGGAAGAAATTCGTCAGATTATCGAAGGTCCCGGTGGGAAAATAAAATGTCTGGACGGGATCGCTGGTAGAGGCGGAAATATTCAACACGCTCCGCAGTAGGGTGGCATGTGAAATTTCCTCAGCAAGCGCGCCGCGCAGGTAGCCTACGTTCGCCACACTGCCGCCGACCGTTACGCTGGTTGCGGTACCACCGGATCCGGCAAGGTTGGGGTCCTGAATCATGCCGCCAATCAGCGCGTTGTAGTACATCGTTGTAGCCAGGTCTTCTGCGATCAGCGCCGCAGTAAATATCTGCTGCGCAGTGTCCGCAGAAGAGGAGTTGGATTGCGCCATTGCCGTCATGCTGGAACCGCAACCGGACAATCCGACTGCGGCCACACCCAGACCGGCCATGCCGATGCCTGTCATAAAGGACCTGCGATTCACGATCTTGTTGTAAAGCTCCGATTTCGTAATATCCTCGATTGCCATAAATTCCCTCCGTATGATGGTTTTCGCGTTGTCCGCGATTCGCTTCCGATCTCGTGCTCTCCGCTTGCCTCCGTCAACCTCGTTGCAACCAGAGGATGAAGCAACAGGAAACTTTCTATAGCGGGAACGGATGCCGAGGGCGGTTGGATTGCAGATTGAAAAAATATTTCAGACATTCTGCCAATTGGGCCTGGGAATGTGGCTGCTTTCGGCCCTTTATCGCGAGGAGGCAATCTTGCAATTTAAGATAGGTGCATTCGAGAAGCTCGATTTCCGGCCTTGCCGCTGACGGATGCAACTCGTATCATCAAGCGGAGAATAGGATGGAATCAAAAGTGAATTCCCAGTCCACGCCCCGATTGCGGGAAAAATCCCGCCTGATGTCTTCCTCTGAAATTGAGCGCACCTTGGTGCGGTTGGCGCATGAGATCGTCGAGAAGAACAACGGCAGCGACAAACTGGCTCTGGTCGGCATCAAGCGGCGCGGAGTGCCTTTGGCCGAGCGGCTGGCCAAGTTGCTGACCGCTATTGAAAAACGGCCCATCGACGTTGGAACGCTCGACATCAATTTCTACCGCGACGATCTTTCGACACGCGACCAGCGTCCCGTGGTGAGTCCGGGCGCGTTGGGCTTCGATGTAAACGGACGCGATGTCGTGCTCGTCGATGATGTGCTCTATACGGGTCGCACCGTACGGGCCGCGCTGGACGCATTGATGGACCATGGGCGTCCGCAGCGGGTCCAGCTCCTTGCTCTGATTGATCGGGGCCATCGTGAGTTGCCGATCGAGGCCACCTTCGTCGGACGCACGATCCAAACCACAGACCGCGAAATTATTGAAGTCAAGCTGGAAGAGATCGACCAGAGCGAGCAGGTTTTGCTGGTGGAGCGAATCAACTAGCCTCGACAGTAACCCGCATCTGTAGCCGATTGCCACTATGCCAGCCAAGATCAAGAAAGCCGCGAAAAGTCGCGCCGCCAAACCGGGCAGCAACGCTGCTGGTGGCAGTTCTTATCACACAGGCTCGGCGTTGTCCGTCACCCACTTCACGCTCGATGATGTGAACAGCATACTGGCGCTGGCTTCCAAATTGGAGGCAATGCCGATCCAGCGGCGCGCCCAGTTGCTCTCCAAACGTCGCGTAGCGCTTCTGTTTTACGAGTCGAGCACGCGGACGCGCACCTCCTTTGAACTGGCTGCAAAATCCCTGGGTGCCGACACCGTACTGGTCAGCGCTCTGTCTTCGAGCATCGAAAAGGGAGAGTCTCTGAAGGACACCGGCATCACCCTGCGCGCGCTCGGCGCGGAGTGCATCATCCTGCGGCATCCCAACTCTGGCGCGCCGTATCTGCTGGCACAGACCACGGGACTGCCAATCCTGAACGCGGGCGACGGCACGCACGAGCATCCTTCACAGGCATTGCTCGATTTACGCACGATTCTCGCCCGCTTACACAAATCCGCACGCACAGTCACTGATCGAACGCTACAGGGAACCACTGTGACCATTGTCGGCGACATCCTGCACAGTCGCGTTGCGCGGTCGAACGCGCTCCTGTTGCCGCGGCTGGGGGCCAAAGTCCTCTTCTGCGGTCCGCAGGCGCTGTTGCCCGCGGACGCTGCGGAAATCGGTCCTGGTGTAGAAATCGAGCGCAATCTGGAGCGCGCCCTGCAACGATCGAATGTCGTGATGATGTTGCGCATTCAGCGGGAACGACTCGCAGGCATGCAGTTGGACCTGGACGAATATATCGCGCGCTACCAGCTCGACGCAGCGCGGCTCGCTGCACACGCGCCAAAGGCAGTCGTGCTGCACCCCGGTCCGATGATTCGCGGCCTGGAAATCACCAGCGAAGTGGCGGACGGCCCAAACTCCGCCGTGGCCGAGCAAGTGGAGCATGGCACGGCCATCCGCATGGCGCTCCTGTTCCGCGCGTTGCATCCAATCGCTTCCAAAAGCAGGAAGCAGAGAAAAAAATAATGACGGCAATTTTGATTCGCGGCGGACATCTCATCGACCCTTCGACGGGCCTGGACGAAAAGCGCGATCTGTTTTTGCGCGACGGGCGTGTGGCTGCCCTAGACCTTCCCGGCAAACTGGATGCTCTGGCGAAAAAAGAGCACGCAACGGTCATCGATGCCAAAGGAGCGATGGTCGCGCCGGGCCTGATCGATCTTCACGTCCACCTGCGCGAGCCGGGACAAAATTACAAAGAGACCATCGCCAGCGGAACGCGCGCCGCGGCAGCCGGTGGATTCACCAGCGTGTGCGCCATGCCGAATACCGCGCCTGTGAATGACTCACCGGAGATCACGCGCTGGATGCAATCTCCGGACCGCGACGCCGCAGTGCGCGTCTTCCCCATCGCGGCGGCCACGCGCGGCAGCATGGGAGAGGCGTTGACGGAATATGGCGTGCTGAAAGCCGCCGGGGCCGTCGCTGTCTCCGACGATGGCAAGCCAATTCTGCACGACGCGATGATGTATGAATCTCTGGCCGCAGCCGCGCGCGCTGGCCTCCCGGTCATCCAGCACGCGGAAGATACACGGCTCACGCAGAACGCCAGCATGCATCAGAGCGCTCTTTCATTTCGCCTGGGGCTGCGCGGTATGCCGGGCGATGCGGAAAGCGGCATTGTCGAGCGTGACATTGAACTGCTCCAGCGTCTGAATGACAATCGCGCCCATCTCCATGTCGCACATCTCTCGACGCAAAAAGCGCTCGAAGCCGTTCGCCGCGCAAAACGCAGCGGCCTGCATGTTACCAGCGAGGTGACACCGCACCACTTCGCGCTGACGGAGCAGGCCATCGGCGATTACGATACGCGCGCCAAAATGAGTCCTCCGCTGCGCAGCCAAACCGACCGTGCGGCGCTGATCGATGGCCTGCTGGACGGCACGGTGGATGCGATCGCGACCGACCACGCGCCCCATGCCATCCATGAGAAAGAACAGGAATTCGAGCGCGCGCCCAATGGAATTACCGGCCTGGAAACGGCGCTGGGTTTGTCGCTGCTGGTGCTGCACCAGCAGCATCGCATGCCGCTGGCGCGGGTGATTGCCCTGCTCAGCAGCCAGCCCGCAGCTTTGTTGCATCTAAAGCATCGCGGCTCGCTTGCAGTCGGTTCCTTCGCGGATGTCATTCTGTTTTGCGCCAACGAGGATTGGAAATTCCATGCGAGCGCATCGAAGTCCAAATCGAAGAACACGCCCTTCGATGGATGGAAACTTCCCGGACGCATCGTGATGACCATCAGCGAAGGCCGCATCGTGCATTCATCCATATAAAATCGCATATTTTCGTAGCAATACGATTTGTGTATCCGAATATTATTGGCTAAAGTCGGCATATTCTTTCTATGCGACGACCGGCCTTCTTCCCCATTTTTTTGCTACTGCTCCTAGCCAGCGGGCTTGCTTTCACGCAGGCTTCCGCAGAAACTTCCTGGACCGCGCGTTGGCTGGCCAATGTGACCAAAACCCAAAACCGGCAGCCGCATTGGATCACACCGCTGGTTCTGGTCACGCCGAGACTGGAGCAAGAGTTTCGCACCGACTTTGTCCGGCAGCTTCTGCCCAATTACCAGCAGATCTGGAACTACGACAATGGCAAGGGACTGGAATTGATTCCGCAGTCTCACATCGAACTGCTATTCAACGCGCCGCCGTATCTTCAGCACAGCCAGAACGGCGTTGTGAATGGGCCGGGAGATGTCAGTTTCTTGATGAAATATCGCATACTGGCGGCGAATGAGCAGAAGGGCAACTATATTCTGACGGCGTTTTTCGGAGGCAGCGTACCCACCGGCACTTACAAAAACGGAGGTTCCAGTTCCGTACTGACACCAACGCTGGCAGGTGGCAAGGGCTGGGGTCGCTTCGATATCGAGTCCACGCTGGGCGGAATTTTACCAGTCGACAGCGTGCAACAGGTTGGCCGAACCATTGTGTGGAATACGGTCGCGCAGGAACATTTAGGGCGTTTTCTGTGGCCGGAGTTCGAGGCCAATTCCTCGTTCTTCACAGGTGGCCCAAACGATGGAAAAGAGCAGACCTTTTTGACTCCTGGTCTGCTCTTAGGCCGGTTTCCGCTGCACAACCGCGTTGGACTGACTCTGGGAGTGGGAATGCAGATCGCAGCCAGCCATTACCACCAGTACAACCACGCCGCCATCTTTACCGTGCGCATTCCTTTTTAGAAAGACATCTGGTAATGTTGACATCCTCCGCAGCGAATGGTTTGTCATCCTGAGCCGCAGGCGAAGGATCTTGTGGTTGCACTGCAATCTTGAATTGGTTTTAAGAAGACGACTTACAAGATTCCCATCTGTTTGCCGACACTCGACATTGTTTCCAGCGCCTGATCGAGCTGGGCGCGGGTGTGCTCGCTGGTCATAATTGTGCGAATGCGAGCCTTGCCTTCGGGCACAGTCGGGAATGCGATTCCGGTCGCCATCACACCGGCATCGAAAAGTTTGCGGGAGAAATCCATTGTAGTGCGACCATCGCCGATGATGATAGGAGTGATCGGCGTTTCGCTCGCAGGCGTGTTGACGCCGCCGATATTGAACCCTGCCGCTGCAAGCTGCTGCTTGAAGTAGCGCGTGTTCTCCCACAGGCGCTCGATGCGCTCAGGCTCATTTTCTAATATGTCGAAAGCAGCAATGCACGTCGCCGCAACCGACGGCGGATGCGAGGTGGAAAACAAAAACGGGCGCGCGCGATGGTAAAGATAGTCGATCAGGTCGTGCGAACCGCAGACGTATCCGCCCAGCGCGCCGATGGCCTTGGAAAGCGTGCCGACCTGAACATCCACGCGGCCATGGCAGCCGAAGTGATCGACGCTGCCGCGTCCGTTGCGGCCGAGAACACCGGAGGCATGCGCGTCATCGACCATCATAATGACGCCATATTTGTCGGCGAGATCGCAGAGTTTGTCGACAGGGCCAATGTCGCCATCCATCGAAAACACGCCGTCGGTGATCAGCAATTTGCGGCCTGGTTCCTGCTGCACTTCCTGCAATAGCTCTTCGGCGTGCGCCATATCGCGATGACGAAATACTTTCACCTTGGCGCGAGACAGCCGCGCTCCATCGATAATGCTGGCGTGGTTCAGCTCATCCGAGATGATGAAGTCGTCTTTGCCGAGGATGGAGGAGACAGTCCCCGCATTCGCGGTAAAGCCGGACTGAAACACCACGCACGCCTCAGCATTCTTGAAGCGCGCAATTTTCTCCTCCAGCTCCATGTGAATGCGCATGGTTCCGGCAATGGTGCGGACGGCGCCCGACCCCACGCCGTATTTCCGAGTCGCTGCGATGGCGGCTTCGCGCAATTTGGGATGCGTTGTCAGCCCCAGATAATTGTTGGAGGCGAGATTGATAACGCGCTTGCCGTCGTAGATGCAAACTGGCTCCTGCTCGTCATCGAGCACGCGGAGTTTGAAATATGTGCCTTTTTGTTTCAGCTCTTCCAACTGCGCGGACAAGTGTGCCAACTGCGTGCGCGGAGCAACCGTGGTGGTCATGCATACGCTCCATCGTGGGAAGTATCCCAACGTAAAATCCTAATCTATTTTGGCAGTCATGGGCCGAATCGAATAAGCATCAGCCTTCTCCACGCAGAGAAGGCCATCTTTTGCGCTCAGTAATTTTTCCGAAAAGGCCAAGCGCCACGGCAATCGCTCCTGGTAGGAGCAGCAGAATGAGATTGACGATTCCGCTCGCACGGTGGGGAATTAAAATTTGCCCGCAGATGGCCACTGCCAACAGGACTACACCGCCTGCCAGTAGAAGCACGGTTGCGTGGCTGCGATGGTAGAACGCACGAATGGATGCGGCCAGAGAAAGAATTCCTCCCGCAGCGACAACGAACACCTCCAGCCAGGAACTGCCGCGAACGCTGGTCAAAACAGCCTCCGGGACATAGACGAGGCTGGAAAATCCCCAGAGTATGCCCAGGGAAAAGATCGCCACTCCCCAGAATCGGCGCAGCCGGTACTCCTGATCGGAATCTTTCATCGGGGTTCAGAATAGAACGCGCTCATAGTGTCAGAATGCCGAAGTTAACGCGAAAAGGCCCCGGCGGTTCCGGGGCCTTTTCTGTCTTGCTGCCGCATAATCGATCAGGCGCTACCACATGCCCCAGGCGCGGCTGATGTAGTCGGTCATGGTTAAGGTTATAAGCAGCAGGAATGTAAACAGACCTGCAAGCACGGTCATTTTCAATAGCCGTGAGCTGTAATGAATGTGCATGAAGAACAGTACGACGAGCGACGCCTTTACGCACGCGATGGCCAGCGCGATAATGGGATTGAATACGCCGAGATCGATAAAAGCCACGCCGGTCGTGGTTGCAGTCAAAACCATCAAGGCCAGGAAAACTAAGAGATACACCTTCGGCCCAACAATGTGCTGTTCCTGGTGTTCCGGGTCATTTTTTTCAGACATCTTCCATACTCCTGTCCCGCATGCGCGGGCATAATCTACATCGCCTCGGAAACCGTTGCAGCTACCTTTATCGATATCGACTGATGAGGTAGAGCAGTGGAAACAGGAAAATCCATACAATATCGACGAAGTGCCAATAGAGTCCGAAGTTCTCAATCGGCATAATGTGTCCTGCTGTGTACGCACCTTGATAGGCCTTCGCCACCAGAAAAAAGAGCAGCGAAATACCGATGATCATGTGCAAAGCGTGCATGCCGGTCATGGCAAAGTACAGCGAGAAATAAATTTGGGTTTTCTCCGCCATATCGGGCGCGAGTGGAATGGCTTTGGGGTTCGTTGGATGTACAAATTCCTGAATGGAAAAATTGGGACCCGGTACGTGATGCAGATCGAACTTTTCCTTGTATTCCACGGCCTTGATACCAAGAAACGCCAATCCCAGAACAATGGTCAGCAACAGAAAGGCTATTAGCTGTCCTCTGCGGCGCATTTCGGCGCTGTAAACGGCCATGGCCATAGTTAAGCTGGAGCAGATCAGCACGGCGGTGTTCGTTGTTCCCAGGGTGATGCTTAGCGTATTGCTGCCTGCAACGAACGCCGGATGATACCAATTGCGGAAAATAAGATACGCACAGAACATACCACCGAAGAACATGACTTCCGTCAGCAGGAAGACCCACATACCAAAGCTGGCAGCTTCCCGCTGCTGGGCGACCGTTTCAAAGTGGTGGCGGAGAAAAGCGGGGTGGGAGTGAGGATCTACTCCTCCGACCAGTTCCCCGTGTGTTGCCGCAATCGATTGGCTATCCAACGGTTTGCACCTCATGCACAGTTTTGTTTGCCAGCCATTCGTAGTCGTAGGCTTCGTGATCCATGATGGGAATCTCGACGTAGTTTTCTGTCAGTGGCGGAGATTGAATTTGCCATTCCAGGCCGGTTGCCTGCCAGGGATTGTTGCCGGCTATTTTGCCGTAGATCAAAGACCAGGGCAGATACAGCATCGGCATCAGATAGCCAATCCCCAGGATCGAAGCGCCAGCGGTTGAGAACACATTGAGTACCTGGAAGTCCGCCGGATAAGCCGCATAACGACGCGGCATGCCAAGATAACCCAGCAGAAACTGCGGAAAGAAGGTCACGATGAAGCCGATAAACGTCACTATTGCGGACAGTTTCGAGATTGCTTCTGGATACATGCGGCCCGTCATCTTAGGCCACCAGAAGTGTACCCCTGCAAGATATGCCATCAACATGCCCCCCACCATTACGAAGTGGAAGTGGGCCACAATAAAGTATGTCTCGGTCAGATGGACGTCCATGCCGAGAGTCGCCAGGAAAATTCCTGTCAGGCCACCGATGGTGAAAAGCCCGATAAAGCCGAAGGCATAGAGCATCGGGGTTTCAAAGGTGATGGAACCCTGATACAGGGTCATCGACCAGTTGAAAATCTTGATGGCGGAAGGTACGGCGACCAGCATCGTCAACAAAGAGAAGACCAGCGCGGAATATTGGCTGACACCCATGATGAACATATGGTGTTCCCAAACCAGGAAGCCGAAGACCGCTATTGCGACTGAGGAAAATGCGACCGCCGTATATCCGAAGACCCGTTTACGGGAAAAGGTGCTGATGACTTCGGAGATCACGGCCATTCCGGGCAGGATCATGATATAGACCGCCGGATGCGAATAGAACCAGAAGAGGTGCTGGAACAGGAGAGGATCGCCACCCTTGGTTGGGTCGAAGACGCCTATGTTAATCGTGCGTTCCAGCGCGACCAGCACAAGAGTAATGGCAAGCACCGGAGTGCCGAGGATCATGATGATCGAGGTCGCATAATGGCCCCACACAAACAGCGGCAGGCGGAACCATGTCATACCCGGACAGCGCATCCGATGAATGGTGACGATGAAGTTGAGACCCGTAAGAATCGACGAAAATCCGGCAACAAATATACCCATGGCTGCTGTGACCACATGGGTATTCAGGTAATGCGTTGAAAGGGGCGTGGTGAAGGTCCAGCCCGTATCGACTCCACCTAAAACCATGGCCGAAAGGATGAAGATGCCGCCGATCACATACAGATACCAACTGAGCAGGTTAATCTTGGGGAAGGCCAGATCTCTGGCACCCACCATCAGCGGAATCAGAAAATTTCCGATCGTCGCGGGTACGGACGGCACCAAAAAAAGAAAAATCATGATGATACCATGCATGCTGAATACCTTGTTATAGGTATCCGTGGACATCAGATCGGCCGGTGGCGTCAGCAGCTCCAGCCGAATGAGCCCTGCCAGCACGCCGCCAATGACAAAGAAAAATGTAATCGAGATCAGATATAGAATCGCAATGCGTTTATGGTCGCCGGTCAGCAGCCAGCTCTTGAGTCCGTATTCCTCATTCAAATAACTCTTATGAGGCAGCTTTGCAGTTGCCTGGTCCGGTAACGATACGATAGTGCTCATGGCTTAGCTACTCCTTGTGCTTGCGCCGTGTTTCCAACGGGTGCGGCTTGTGCGGAAGACAGTTCCGATTTATTCATCATCTGCTGAATTCTGTAGTTTGAGTCGAGACTTTTGATGTATTCAACTAAATCGATCAATCCATCCTCACTGATCTGCCCCTGGTAGGTGGGCATGATCGGCGCATATCCCGCAGGGACGTGCGTGGAAGGGTTCAGAATGCTTTCCCGCAGATAAGCTTCATTCGCGACCATAGTCGATCCATCCGTCAAGCGAATGCGGGTGTTGTAGACATTGGCTAGATTGGGGCCTCGTGCCGCTGCATTTCCGCTGTGGCACGCATTGCAGCCCATGCTGGCGAAGAGCCTCTCACCATTCTGGGCAAGCGATGCTCCGCTCGTATTTCCGGCTGCCCAGGCCCTATAGTCCTCCGGCGTCATGACATAGACCCAGCCAATCATTCCAGAGTGCTGCGTGCCGCAATACTGCGTGCAGAAGAGATGGTATTTGCCCGGAGTCGTCGCCTGAAAATACACGGTCGTGTAACGGCCCGGGATCGCTTCGCGCTTCACGCGAAACGCGGGGATGGAAAAGCTGTGGAACACGTCCTGCGAGATCAATGTGACCTGAATGGGCCGGCCTACAGGAATGTGCAGAGCATCGATTTCATGCTGGCCGCCGGGATGTTCGACCTTCCACATCCACTGTTTGCCCACAACATACACATTCATTGAGTTTGGCGGAGCATTGAAGATGCGGAAGTACAGAAGCGCGCCCCACACAAAAAAGACAAGGAAAATTCCCAGGGGAATCAATGTCCATGTGGCTTCCAGCAGCGTAGAGCCTTCCATTTGTATCGCTTCAGGATGCCGGTCTTTGCTGTAGCGTATGGAAAATACGACCACCATGGTCAAGACAATGAGAAGACCCGTGATGGTCATTCCGACCAGCGCGAAATACAAAGCATCTGCGTACGGAGCAATGGTGGATGCCTCCGGCGGGAAGATCGCAAAGCGTTTGAGCCAGTTGACTAAGAATTCCCAAAGGACAGGACTGATATGCGACATTTATATTTACCCGTTCGCCTTTTTAGCAGCCCCGGCGTTGCCACCATGCAATGCATCCTGCCGGAGCGAAATCAAAATAAATGCACCTAAAGCCAAAACCGTGAGCAGACAACCGGCCTGCACGATGCGTACGACGATCATGCTGTTCTTTGCAGTGTGCGGATCATATCGATAGCAATATGTGTAGATGAGGTCAACTGGTGTACCAATCTGGCCGTGCGACGCCTCCACCAGTCCAGCGCGCATGTCCCGCGCGGAGTACTCCACGCCCAGGTAATACTGAGAAATTTTTCCCTCTGGCGTGATGAGTTCGATCGAACTCGCGTGGGCATATTGGTCCATCTTGCCATCTGGGCCGGGGACGCGAACATATCCAAAGCCAACGGCCTGGGTGAGGGCATCGATGGAAGATTGCGGGCCAGTCAAAAAATGCCAGCCGTTTGCCGTTTCCGGGCGGCCATACCGCTTCAGGTAGACCGCTTTTTCTGAGGCGGCCAGCGCAGGCCCTTCGCTGGGATCGATGCTCGCCACAATGACGTCAAAATCTTTTCCGGGCGTAAACTTGAGCATCTCCAGTGCGCCAACCAGACCGTTCAACTCCTCGGAGCAAAGCATGGGGCAGCGGTAGTAGACCAGCGCAAGGATGGCGGGACGCTTGCCGAAGTAGTCGCCCAATCGAACGGTCTTGCCAGCTTCATTGCGAAACACAGCATTCAAAGGAAGCTGCTGGTCCAGATGCTGCTCGATCGTTGCTTTTTGCAGGATGGTCGGAAGTTTGGACTGCGCCGGATCTCCCATGGACTTTTCGATGAGAGGTGCAACCTGGGCGCGCGCTACAAAAGGCATGCAGGCACCCGCCGAGCAGGCAAACAAAATCGCCATCCGCGCAAAACGCGATACAGCTTGCCGCTGGCCAGATCGAATTGTGGGCGCTACTGTCATAATTTCGCTAGAAGGTTTTCGGCCTCTATCTCCAGCAAGTCCTGTCTTAAATTTATGGTAGCTCTATCCAAAGATGGAATGCGATGCATCCATCCAGTTCACTGCAAATCGCAAGCAAAATATATGTCGATCATGCGAGGGAAAGGACACCGCCGTCTTAGTGCGCAGGCTGCATCTCCGCTTGCGTGTTTTGCGGCGGTTCCGCTTCCATCCGCTGCTGCCGCCGCGCCTCAATCATGTCAATCTCCGGGCCGGTGCGGGCAAATCCGTCGGTAAGAGGCGGGGTAACAGCATTCGAGCCATCTCCGAACATTGCCTGTTGCTGCGTTCCCTGCTGGCCTTCGACTGGAATCCCTTTTTGGGCCAAAATCTGCATCGCACGCGTAATCGGAATTCTGACGACCTGATGCTGCGTATCGACCCAGGAGTAGTAGTTCAGGAACATGTCTTCGCGCGCGTGCATCTCTGCGACGTCCATATTGCCGTCATCCGTCTGCAACCGCGGCGTCGGAAATCTCTTCACCAATTGCTGGAGCTGCTGTTGCTCAATTTGTGGGTTGGACTCCATGTTGCCGCCAGTTTTCGCACCAGCCAATTGGCTCCACTTGTTTGCCGGGCCGTCTTGTTTGGCCAGTTCAAGATTGATGAGCTTCCCAATCCCGAAGGCAAGGACGAACACAACGATAACCGACACCCCGAGCACAACCAGAAACGTGACCGCTCCCGACACATTGGCGTCGCTGGTTTCGTATCCGGGGCCGGTATCGCCGGCCTGGTTCGTATTTTTAGGATCATGCATGGGCATGTTCAGGCTCCAGAATTTGAGGCAGATGCGGATCGTGCTGCGGCACCAGGTTGCGTGTCCGCAGCGTGGTGATGAAATAAGCCAACCAGAGAGCGGTCATCGCGCCCGGCACAAAGATGTATTGCAGCATGCCAGCGCTGAAGTGAAGGTTGTGGCGCTGATCGGGAAAGTTGGGTGCAATCAACCACCAGGTGTCCCAGAAACGCGCAAACAGCATGATGCAGCACACGGTTGCCAGTTTCCGCTTGTTGCGCTTGAGGTCCCGCGAGAGCAGCAGGAAGAACGGAAGCACCCAGTGGAATAGAAAGTCCAGCCCTGCGATCGGTCCCCATCCCCCTGTAATGCGGTTCATGTACCAGCGTATTTCGTTGGGGAGATTGCCGGACCAGATAATCAGATATTGCGAGAACGCCATGTAGATGTTCAACATGACGAAGGCGAACATCAATTTGCCCAAATCGTGCTGCTCGGTGACGCGAAAAATGGCGTTGACCGGCTCATACTGCGAAAGCGCCAACACCACCAACACCACAAAGGCCAGTGCCGCATATCCCTGGGCAACAATGAACATGAAACCGTACATCGAGGAAAACCATGTTGGATCGAGCGACATGACCCAGTCCACGCACATGCCGGTCAGCACCAGCGAGTAAACCACCAGACCGGGGCCACTCAGGTTTTCAAAGCGCTTCTGCCAGAACCAGTTGCCATGCTGCGTATCGGTGTCGCGCTGCAGGGACCAGCGGTTGAGAAAGTAGGTAAAAATCCCAAAAATGATGAAGTACGCAATGCCGCGAATCCAGAAGCCTTCCAGGTTGAGATAGGGCCGCTTGTAGGCGATGGCGTGCGCCTGCATGGCGTCGATGACTCCGGCGCGCAGCGCAGATTGAGGATCGGTAATGCGCGCCCATAGGTAGAGCCGCTTGGCAAAAATCGCAATCGGCAGAAACATCAGGAAAACGAGCGGCAGCGTGCGGCTCATGGCTTCCAGCGGGCGGCGAATCAGGAAACCCCACTTTCCGCCAGAGACCCACTGCACCATTAAAAGCGCCAAGCCCCCGAGACAGACGCTGAGGCAAAGCATCAGCCCCATGAGCCAGCCACGCAGGACATAGTCGAAACTATGGCTGATGAAGAGGTCGATGATCGCCAATACTGCGAAGATCGCAGTCGCGAGGATCGCGCGAGAGCGCCAGCGCAGGACGGAGACCGGAGCGCCCAGATTTGCGGGTAAGTGGTGTGCGTGCTGTCCTTGTTCCATGCTTATATCCAGTCCCCGGCTACTTTGTTCCCTTGTGCAGGGCGTTGTTCTCGGGTGCATTTTGCGTTGTAGCGGGCATAGCTTTTTTATGGGAAGCAACGTCGCTCTTCATCTCCCCGGCACTGGGAACATTGGTCAGCTCCGGCAGGACCCATTCCTGCGGGAAATTCGGAGAGTATCCCATTTGCTGCGAGACTTCCGCCAGTGTTTGGACGTTGGTTCCCGACGGTACATCCTGAATGGTGGCGTGCTGGCTCAGTTGCAACGCGCGAATGTAAGCCGCTACGGCCCAGCGGTCTTGAGCATTGAGCTGCGACGCATAGTCCGGCATGGCGCCGTAGCCATGGGTCATCACTACAAAATAATGACTGATCGGCTTATCCAGAATGCGCGCATCGTGATAATCGCCTGCTGGCTTGTAGCCACGCTCGACAATCATTCCGCGTCCATTTCCTACCCGGGAATGGCATGGAGTGCAATAGATGTTGTACCGTTCCTGGCCGCGTAGCAGCACCTCCATGGTGACTGGGAACGGCATTTTGTCCTGCTCCTGATTGTTGATCAGGCCGGTATGGAAATATGTATCGGCATCGAGTTGGCCGCGGGCCACAGTGCCGAGCACCTGCGGACGTACCGAGCGGCCGCTGGCAAAGAAGGTGGTTCCACGCTGCGGAATCATTTTTGGTTCATTCTGCATGTCCTGGCGGCAGCCTGCCATCATGGCCACAGAAACCAGAGCCGCAGAAGCAAGCGCCCAGCGAAAAATCGAGTTTGACGAATGTATAGACATGAGTTTAGTGCTCCACCTCGACGACAGAGGTTGGGTGGAGGGATTCCAGAAGTTCCCGCGATTCCCCGATATCGAAGCGGGGATCGTCCGCCTCTAAACAGAGAAAAAACTTGTCCGACGTGGCGCCATTGCGAAAGTTGGGCGCATTGAAAAGTGGGTGATAGGGCGACGGCAGGCGATTCAGCGCCAGCATGCCAAAACCCGCAGAGAGTCCAGCCCAGAGAATGGTCCACTCGTACGCCGGAATGATAAAGGCCACCCAGGAAAATTTTCCGCGCCCGGCAATGTTAAGCGGATAGGCCCAAACGGAGACCCACGTTTCCAGCGTGAACATGGCGAGACCGCCGAGGATTCCGCCTAAAAGGCAAACCCGAGAAACACCCTTTTCCTTCGGCTCATCGAAGCCTATGGCTTCTGCAGCTTCCTCGACCGGGTAGGGCGTATAGCAGTCCATGCGCCTGTATCCTGACTCATAAGCCGTCTGGGCCGCATACACCAGTTGCGTCGGCGTATCGAATTCTGCAAGCAAACCGTAAATACCTTCGCGCACTGGCATCAGTCCCCACCTTTGTGCTGAAGTTCAGCTTCATTAATTTTTGCCCCCGGCAAAATCTGCCGAATCTCCGACATCGGGATCATCGGCAGCAGCCGAATGAAGAGAAAGAAGAGGGCGGTAAACAGGCCCATCGTTCCGACAAACGTCATATAGTCCCAGCGGGTCGCCCGATACGTGCCCCACGAAGATGGCAGGTAGTCGCGGGTGAGGCTGGTAACGACAATCACAAAGCGTTCAAACCACATTCCCGTATTCACGATGAGCGAGAGAACGAACAGATACGCGACATTCTGGCGCAGACGCCGGGACCACAGCGTAGTGAGCGGAAATGCGATGTTCGAGAAGATGAGGATCCAATACGACCAGCCCATGGGACCGAATATGCGGTTCCAAGCCATGAAGAATTCCCACTTGTCCGCCGAGTACCAGGCATAGGCAATGTCCGTCATGTAGCCATAGGCAACGATGAAACCAGTGGCCAGCATCACCTTGCCGCAGTTATCGAGATGCCGGATGGTAATCAGATCTTCCAGGTGGTAGAACTTGCGGATCGGAATGGCCAGGGTCAGCACCATGGCGAAGCCGGAGTAGACGGCCCCCGCCACGAAATACGGCGGGAAAATGGTTGTATGCCAGCCCGGCATGATCGCCACGGCAAAATCGAAGCTGATGACGGTATGTACGGAAAGAACCAGCGGCGTCGCCAAACCGGCCAGCAGCAGGGAGGCGGTTTCATACCGCATCCAATGCCGGGTGGAACCACGCCAGCCGAGCGCCATCTGGCCATAAACGAAGCGGCCTATTTTCGATTTCGATTTATCGCGCAGCGTGCCCAGATCGGGAATCATCCCGATATACCAGAAGACAACGGAGATGGTCGCGTAGGTCGAGACAGCAAAGACGTCCCACATCAGCGGGGAACGGAACTGCGGCCAGTAGTTCATGGTGTTCGGATAAGGGAACAGCCAGTAAATCGCCAGCCACGGCCGCCCAGTGTGGATCACGGGGAACATGGCAGCGCAAATGACGGCAAAAATCGTCATTGCTTCCGCAAACCGATTGATGGAGTTGCGCCACTTCTGCTTGAACAACAGAAGAATGGCGGAAATCAGCGTTCCGGCGTGGCCGATACCAATCCACCAGACGAAGTTGATGATTGCGAAGCCCCACGCGACGGGCATGGTGATGCCCCAGATGCCGGTGCCTTTCAGGAACAGCCAGGTCACCGCGACCAGCAGCAGCATGGCAACGCTGCCAGCCAGCGCGAAGCCAAAGAACCAGCCCAGCGGCGTGTGCGTGGTCAGGACAATGCGCGTGAGCTTCTCAGTGATCGAGCGGAAAGTATGCCCAGGGGCAATGACTCGCTGCTCTCCCGTCTCCGGGTCGATCATCGGATCTTGAGGCGAAATATCTTTGGTAGCCATGCTTAGTGCGACCTCTTCAGTTCGCCGAGGTTTCCCTCTCTGCGTCAGCCTGCAAATAACCCGGTGGCAATCCTGCCACTCAGGCGTTTTCCATTAAATCCGGGTTGGGATTGACAACTCCGGCAATGTAAGACGTCCGTGGACGTGTGTTGAGATCAGCCAGAACGGTATAGTTCCGTGTCTGCTGTTTGATCTTTGAAACTCGACTGTTCTTGTCATTGATGTTGCCGAAGGTAATGGCTTTGGTCGGGCATGCCTGCTGACAGGCGGTCACGATTTCGCCATCCTGGACGACGCGATTTTCTTTGTCGGCCTGAATTTTTGCTGCGCTGATCCGCTGCACGCAATAGGTGCATTTTTCCATCACACCGCGGCTGCGGACGGTGACGTCCGGGTTGCGCATCAACTTGAGGGATTCCGTCTCCCAATCCGAAAAAAGCAGCCAGTTGAAGCGCCGCACTTTATAGGGACAGTTGTTCGAGCAGTACCGCGTGCCCACGCAGCGGTTATAGACCATGGCGTTCAGACCTTCCGGCGTGTGGACCGTCGCGCCGACCGGGCAGACCTGCTCGCAAGGGGCATTTTCGCACTGCTGACAGGTCATCGGCTGGAAATATGCCTTAGGCTTGTCGAGATCGCCTTCAAAGTAGGTGTCGATGCGAATCCACTGCATGTCGCGGCCCACCTTCACCTGATGTTTACCCACGACAGCGATGTTGTTCTCCGCATAGCAGCTCACAATGCAGGCATTGCATCCCACGCAGGAATTCAGATCGATCGACAGCGCCCATTGATATCCTTTGCTGTAATCCCACACTGGAAACAGCGTCGTCGTCTTGGGCGGGGCGTTGAAGTCAGGTTCGGCGGCGGCAAAGTTTGGGTTCTGCTTATATTCTTCCAGCGTGGCGTAGCGAATGATCCCACGCTGCTCCGCTTCGCGGCCTTCCAGAGAATGCGGCGTGGTGTCCGGTTTTACCTGGTCCGCCTCCTCTACATTGCCGTATGTACGCGCAAACGCACTGCGATGATCAATGTAATGGCTTTTCGGGATCGCGCACTCGTAGGTTTCGCCTGTCTTTTTGACCGTCGCGCCGACTGCAAACAACTGCGATGAAGTGAGGCGGATTGGAAACGCATCGAATCCCTGACCCGTACCCACACGCCCGGAATTGCGGCGGCCATAGCCCAGATACACCGTGATGCTTTGATCGGGATGGCCCGGAACCACCAACGCGGAAGCCTTGATCTTTCGGCCCCGATAATCGATTTCGACTACATCGCTCTCGCTGGCGTTGAGCCTGGCCATGGTCTGGATGCTCATCAACGCGGCATTGTCCCAGGAAAGATTGGTGATCGGCTTTGGCAACTCTTGCATCCAGCCCAGATTGGAATAGCGCCCATCGTAGATGGTCGGGTCGGGGCGGAAGATGACTTCCATCGCGGTTGCATCGGGAATAGCTACGGCGGCAGCCGTGGCATTCTTTGCGCTCACGGTTTTGACAGGAAAAGCTGTGTCGGCAATCCATCCATCATGAAGCGCCTTCCGCCATGGCAGATCGGGATCGCCACCTTTACTGCCCGCGCCCAGCACAGACTTCCAGGTCTGCTGCACAGCCTGCATCGGAGAAATATCCGGCTCGTCCAGCATCGCCTGTACGATGTGGTGCGCCGATTTGCCGGCATAGAGCGGCTCGATCATCGGCTGGACGATGCTGACCGTGCCGTCGTAGACGCGAACATCGGACCATGTTTCCAGATAGTGGGTTCCGTTGATGTGCCAGTCGGAAATCTGGGCAGTCTCATCCGGGTACAAGCCAAGATGGACTACGGTTTTGGCGTGGCCCATGGCCTTTTCAAATTCGAGGTCAGCCGGCGCGTTGTACACCGGATTGCTGTCGAACATAATCAACCAGTCGACTTTTCCGGCATTCAGATCGTCGACCAGTTGCTTGATCTCTTCCCCCTGCACAGTGGGCATGGGGTTTACAGTTTCCGTGTAGACCACCGTCTTGCCAACATTGCCAAGCGCCTGATTGATCGCAATGGCCGCCAGATGGACGCCGGGAGCGGCCTGCTCACCGGGGATGACCACGCATTTGCCAGCATTGGCCTTCAAATCTTTGACAACAGCATTTAGATAAGCCGTTTGTTCGTCCGTCCAGACTGCGCCGGTTGGCGCGGAACCTGCGCCCAGCGCAGATGCTACTGCGGCGGCAAAGCCCTCCATCTGGCTGGCGCGCATGCGTAGCCGATGTTCCGCCTTAAAGCCAGTCGTGGATGGGGTGCTTTCGACCACATACAGGCGATTCATCTCCACACCCGGATTCAACGAGCGCCGATGTGCGTAGTCCGCTGCGAGCTTTAGAAATCCAGGCTGCCAGAGGCCGGACAGAAAATCCGCATCGAGCGAGAGAATCACATCCGCGGCATCGAGCTTGTACTGGGTATCGACAAAATCGCCAAATGCCTGCCGGGAAGCGATCCGCGCCGAGTCGCGATTGACTGGTTCGTACTGGAGCCATTTCGCTTTGGGGAATTTGGCGCTTGCCTGTTTCCACTGCGCAGCCAAAGTTGGGGAAGCCACTGTGGCGCTCAGGAAATACAGCCCCTGGCCTCCGCTGGCGGTCTTCGATTCCAGCATGGCCGTAAAGTCGGCAAGAAAGTTGGAGTAGTTGCGGGTTTCTCCGCGATACATCACGCGTTGCGAGCGGTCTGGATCGTACAACCCCAGCAGCGTTCCCTGCGTATAGGCATCCGTAGTTCCGTGATTCATCGGATGTTCTGGATTGCCTTCCAGCTTGATCGGGCGATATGCGTCCGTCTTGACCAGCAGCGGCACCGACCCCATGGGGAACGGGTGCGCCGTTGCGAAATAGATTGGCTTGCCGAGGACGAGGTCCTCTGGTTGCTTGACGTAGGGATAGATCGGTTCGTCGGGCTGCTTGGTGCATCCGGTAAGTCCAGCCAGCGCGATGGATGCGCCCATCAACTTCATGAAGCCGCGGCGCGAAACAGAGTCTACCCATTCCGAGGCGTGCTGCGGGAATTCACGCCGTAGAGCGTCCTGGAAATCCGGGGTGTCGGCCAGTTCATCGATGGTGCGCCAATAACGTTTGCCGGTCATGCCTGCCAGACGGGCCTGCGCGGTCTCCATCAGTTGCGCGGTCTTCGCACGTTGTTTTGTATCGACTGTTGCGGTCTCGTGTTCGTTTTCCATCTTCGAATCTTGACCTTTGCGGTTGTCTTTCATGGCTTCGCCCGGAAATTTCTGTACATCCATATCGTGGCTCATCGATGGCAGGTATCGCAGCTCGTGAGCTGGCGTGGCGGACGAATGTGGTACTGCACCAGCAGGTATTTTCCAAGCTCTTCCTGCTGCGTAAATTTCACATAATGCGGATTGACAGGGACCGGGGCATGGACCGAGCCGGAGCCGGAAGAAGACCATAGCCTGTTGTCGTTAAACGTAGGCGACTCCGGCCCCAGAGGCTCTTCCAGTGTTGCGATCTGTGGCCCTTCCTTGTCAGGATCATGGGTCGTGCAATTTACAAGCTGCGCCGTGGGAGTTCCTGGAGTCGTAGGCTGGTTCGTACACCACACAGGATGCAGCGAAGATGGGCCTTCCCAGGCCATCTGGTAAATCTCGGATGTAGGACGAAGATTTTTCGCCGGATTGCGATGACAGTTCAGACACCATTCCATCTGGAGCGTGTTGGCCTGATACGTCAGCGGCATCTCGTCGATTCGGCCGTGACAAGTGGAGCAGCCAATGCCTTTGTTCACATGGATGGAGTGATTGAAGTACACAAAGTCCGGCAGATCGTGGACCTTGGTCCAGACGACCGACTGGTTCGTGGCCCAGCTATGACGCACCGGAGCCAGTAAATCGGCATTCGTCCATATCTGCGCGTGGCAGTTGATGCAGGTCTTTGTGGGAGGAATTCCGGCATAGCTGGATTTTTCCACCGAAGTGTGACAGTATTGGCACTGCAATCCAAGACCCTGGACGTGATGTTTGTGGCTGAATGGAACGGGCTGGTCGGGACGTTGTCCCTGGCGCGTCACCCATGGGGAGCGTTGCAGGTAGTTCAGCGTCACGCCCACACCAATCAAAATTACACCGTAAAGAACCAAGCTCAGCCTGGTCAGGGAATTCGAACTGCGATCGAAAATCTGCGCCATTTTTAGGTTACTTCCCTACCTGATTGCGCGGCTTGTAGCCGTCGTTGGTGATCGACCGGATCCAGCCGGCGACATCGTGCAATTTCTAGTGGACCGTAAAAAATGATCTTAAATTATGTCGAAAAATGAGTATAGCAGCAGCAGCGCGCGGATATGCCGTCTGAAACACAACCCATGAAAAAATTTCGCATTGCGCCGAACTAAAAATTAAACAATGAAATTCATCATCCTGCAACTTTTGCGGGCAGATGGGTCATGACGAATTCGCAGAGAAATTCCGATGCAACGCTGCAGTGTATAGACTGGACTGGAAGTGATTGGTAATCTCCGTAAAGTTCGTTACGACCATGCCCGCGCGTGCCAGGAGCTGGCGGCGGCGGACAGGCACATGGCAAAGCTCATCGAGCGCGCGGGCCCCTTCGTCCTGCGCCTGAAGCCGACCCATTCCACCTTTGAAGCCCTACTGGAATCGATCGTGTACCAGCAACTCCACGGCAACGCGGCGAAGGCCATCCATGGCCGTGTGCTGGCGCTGTTCCCTGATGCGACACCGACGCCGCAAGCGCTTCTCGAACTGCGCGATGGGCCGCTGCGCGGAGCGGGACTGTCCGCCGGTAAGCTGGCTGCCATCCGCGATCTTGCCGATAAGTGCGTGGCCGGCGTTGTGCCGCACTTGTCGAAGCTGCATCGCATTCCAGACGAAGAAGTCTGCGCGCGATTGACCACAGTGCGCGGCATCGGCATCTGGACCGTGCAGATGCTGTTAATTTTTCGCATGGGTCGCCCGAATGTGCTACCCGTCTCCGACTACGGCGTGCGTAAAGGATTTGCATTGACCTGCGGCAAGCTGCGCGCGGGCATGCCAGTCACTCTGGCCGACCTTCCCAGTGCCGCCACCATGCAGCGCCGGGCCGTGCGCTGGCAACCCTGGCAATCGGTGGCCAGTTGGTATTTGTGGCGCGCCTGCGACCTGGCGCGCGATGCAGAAATCAAAAAAATCTCCAATGAAAATCCCCGGATTGAAGAAGCATGAGCAATAGCAAAAAATTTGTATGTGTCCACGGGCATTTCTACCAGCCTCCCCGCGAAAATGCGTGGCTGGAAGCCATCGAGATACAGGACGGCGCCGCGCCGTATCACGACTGGAATGACCGCATCAACCATGAGTGCTATGCGGCCAACGGCAGCTCGCGGATTTTGAATAACCAGAACAAAATCGTGCGCATTGTGAACAACTATTCGCGTATGAGCTTCAACTTCGGCCCGACGTTGCTGGCGTGGATGGAAAAATTCGCACCACTCAGCTACCGCAGAGTGCTCGATGCGGACCGCGTGAGCGCGGAGCGTTTCGGCGGTCATGGATCGGCGATCGCGCAGGTCTACAACCACATCATTCTGCCGCTTGCCAAGACGCAGGACCGCATCACCCAAATTCGCTGGGGCATCGCCGATTTCGAGCACCGCTTTGGCCGCAAACCGGAAGGCATGTGGCTAGCCGAGACTGCAGTGGACCTGGAAAGCCTGGATCTGCTGGCGCAGCATGGCATCCGCTTCACCATCCTTGCTCCGCACCAGTGCGCGAAGGTTTGCGCCATTGCAACCGAGAGCGATCCCGAGGCCGCTGCCTGGCATGAGACGCCGAACGCAAGCGTGGACCCGACGCAACCTTATCTGGTTCGCACCAAGGAAGGGCGCAGCATCGCCGTGTTTTTTTACAATGGATCCGCCGCGCGCGCGGTGGCCTTTGAAGGCCTGCTGGAAAATGGCGGTCGGCTGGCAAAACGATTGCTGGGCACGTACCTCGAAAGCGGAAATGCCGCGCAACTGGCCCACATCGCAACCGATGGGGAAAGCTACGGGCATCATCATCGCCACGGCGATATGGCTCTGGCTTACGCCCTGCAGTGGATTGAAGAAAACAGCGACGCCAGACTGACCAACTATGGCGAGTACCTAGAAAAATTTCCGCCCGTGTATGAAGCGGAAATTCATGAAGACACTTCCTGGAGTTGTTCGCACGGCGTCGAGCGATGGCGGTCCGACTGCGGATGCAACAGCGGGGCGCAGCCCGGCTGGAACCAGAGTTGGCGGGCGCCGCTGCGGGCTGCGCTGGACTGGTTGCGCGATACTGTAAGACCGTTGTGGACGCAGCAGACCGCCACGCAGCTTTTCCACGATCCCCGAACCGCGCGCGACAGCTACATTCATGTCATCCTGGACCGCAGTGCAAGCTCTATCCAAAGTTTTTTTGCCCAGTACGCAAGACAGCCTCTCAGCCAGGACCAGCAAATCCAGGCATTAAAGCTAATGGAGCTGGAGCGGCATATCCAACTGATGTACACCAGTTGCGGATGGTTCTTCGATGACATCTCCGGCATAGAAACCGTGCAGGTGATTTCTTACGCCGGGCGCGTGCTGCAATTGGCGGCAGAACTGTTTGGAAACGCAGGTACGGTGCTCGAATCGGAGTTTTTGCTGCGTCTGGCCCAAGCCCGGAGCAATGTGGTGGAACAGCAGGATGGCGCTGAAATCTACCGCAAGCGCGTGTTGCCGCAAAAGATCGGACTGGAAGAGGTGGGCGCGCATTATGCGGTCATCTCTCTGTTTGAGGTGCAACCGGAACGGGCAAACCTGTTCTGCTATGACGTGCGGCGCAAATCGTACGAGGTCCTGACCTCCGGTCGCGGGCGTTTTGGCTATGGCCAGGCGGAGATATGCTCGCGCATCACCCTGGAGTGCGAAAGCGTGGACTTTGCCGTGCTTCACCTGGGAGACCAGAACCTTTCCGCAGCCGTGCGGCGAACCGATGCGGAAAAGGACGACAGCTTCCAGAATTTTGAAAAAGAAATTCGAGGCGCAGTCACTCGGGCCGATCTTCCAGAAGTGATGCGCGTGTTTGTCCGCGAATTTGGCTCCGCCGGCTACTCGTTGAGTTCTTTGTTTCGCGACGAGCAACGACGCATCCTGCAAATCCTGCTCGATTCCACCTTGGCAGAGATGGAAGAGACGCTGCGCACAATTTATGAAGACCACATTTCACTGCTGCATTACCTAAGTTTGAGCGGAATGCCGAAACCGCAGGCGCTGATGCTGGCGGCGCAATTCAGCCTGAATGCGGACCTTCGTCAGGCGCTGGCGAGCGATCCCTTCGATTCTGTTCGCGCGCGCGGACTTGTAGTGCAAGCACTCGCCGACCAGGTTTCCCTCGATTCCATCTCGCTTGCGTATGTCGCCAGCCAGCGGATGTTGCGCGCCATGCACACTCTGCAACAGCACCGTGAAATGAAAAATCTTGACGCCGCGCTGGAAATCCTGGACGTACTGCGAGAGCTGCCCTTCGAGGTCGATTTCTGGGAAGCGCAGAACAATTGGCATCGCATGCTGCACGAGACTTCCTCCGTCATAAGTACAGATCCGCAGTGGCTTCGCCAGTTTCGCGAACTGGGAACGAAACTCGATATTGAAGTGGACCAATTGACGGTGGAAAACTAACACTCGAAAAACGTCTTATAGCGGTTCTCCTATTGCTATACGGCAACGCGCAAAAGGAGTTGTCATCCTGAACGAATGTCGCCGTGGCGACCTCAGGGCGACATACCTAACATAAGCTATCCCCCAATAGGGACACGCCCTAGCTACGCCAGCGCAGCGTGACCGGGCCAGTCATGGGATGCTCAAACACGCCGCCAGCGGCCATTTGTAACCGCGACTGTTTCAAAGCGAAATACCACTTCGCGGGGCGGTCCGCATCATCGATCAGCATGAGAGCGGGATTGAATTTCAACCCCTGGGCCTGTTGGACCATCGTCTGGCGGTCCTGCTCAACGAAACGCCGTCCGAAGGCCATGGCGATGGGCCGAACGAACGGAATATGATAAAAGACGTTCCATGCGGAGTACACATCGATGCGGCTTTCCGTAGCCGTGACCGGCGTGACAGTGGTAAGGCTGGCAAACCATTTATCTCCGCAGCGAATGATTTCATAGCGCCGGTTCGGCAGCACGAAGTCGATGGTGGTCTCGACCGGCTGACCGTAGACGCCCAACAGTTTGTAAGGCGCGCTGTTGGCCGAAGGCGCATGCGCGGTCATGCGAAAACCCTGCGAGATCGGCTCGAACTGTTTTTCTTTAACATGAATGCTGCCGCCGCTGCGCCACCACCACGACTGATGCACAAAGGGGCCGTGCGCTGGGTCCATCAACCCGATGATGCCGTGATCGACGTTGCAGGGCAGATCGGCCACCAGATGCGCGGAACGGAAACGCGGCCCAAACTTCGGCAACTCCGGCACTGTCGGCAACGAAGCAATGTCTTCGGTACGCACACGTCCCGAGCCGGGCGTGGGTACGTAGACCCAGGCGTAGCCGTCGCGCTCCTCGCAGGGAAAGGTGGTCGCGTAGATGCGCGTGCAGTCCAGCGTGTCCTCGGGCGTCAACGAGGGAATCTCTTTGCACTGGCCGGTGATGGGATCGAACTTCCAGCCGTGATATTTGCAGGTCACGCCAGACGCATCGAACCCTCCGCAGGAAAGCGGAATGCCACGATGCGGGCAACTGTCGCGCATGGCGAACAGCTTGTTCTGCTCCGTGCGCCCCAGCAGCAAAGGGATTCCGAGCAGCATGGCGGTCGCAGTTTGATGGCCGCGCAGCCGGTCGCTGCGCATCGCCGGATACCAGTCGTCGTAAATCAACGTGGTCGGCGGCAATGCCGGTGCAGTTTTTAACGCGGATGGATGGATGGTCGCCAATATCTTTTCTCGATGCAATCGTTCAACCAGGCGCTGTCTTCCTGAGCGGAGCGAAGAACCTTGCGTCTTCCAGAAAACCCCCAGATCCTTCGGTCGCCGCAGCGACCGCAGGATGACAACCTTCATTGAAGCGACACTATCTGCGAACGGAAGAACTGCTCTAACTATAACGAGTTTCCACCTTGCCCACCTTAACTTCACGAAGGTGGGGCACCCGAGGATCGCATATCGCCAGCGTCGCGACTTAATTTTCCATCGCGCAAAAAAAAACGCTCCCCGCGCCAGACAACATGATTGTCAGCAAAGCTCCAGAACCAGACGCCAAGTGCAACCAGATCGCGCAGGAGCAGCAAGTATAAATCCCGCAAAGTTGCGCGATCTCCCAGGACACCCACGCCCACAGTAAGCGCCATGGCGATGCGGACGCACACCATACAACTGAGCAGCGCGACGCTATCGAGCGACGCCGCCGATGCAATCACATTCGCCAGCGCCCACGGAATTCCAAAGGTCACAAGCAGGCCGAGGTAGCCGAATGGGCGCGCGTCCCGCACACCGCGCGCCCAGCGCAACTGGTGCTCCAGAAACTGAGAAACGCTGTAGGCCGGAATCGATGTCTCCACTACTTCGCGGCCCAGTTCCACACGGAAACCAGCGTGCGCAATGCGCGCTCCCAACTCATAGTCATCCGCCAGATGATCGACCAGCGAACTCAGGCCGCCAATGGTGTCCAGTGCTTCCCGTATGACGGCGAGCGTGGAACCAAGGCCGAAGTGCATTCCCTTTTCCATCCAGCGCGCGGTCAAGACGCCCGGCATGAAATCCGTGGAGATGCCAAGCGCTTCCAGGCGAGAACCCAGCGTGCCGTGAGCACGCCCACGATAAAGCATCGTGACCATCCCGACCGGCTTCTTGCCCGGCAATGCAAACGCAGGCATCACATTGCGCAGATAGCGCGGAGAAACGCGAATGTCACTGTCGTTGATCAGTATGTGATCGAAGCGCGCCTCTGGAAGCATCTGAACAAGGTTGCTGACTTTACCATTCGTGCCCAAAATTTCCGGGCAGACTACGATGCGAATGCTCTGCGATGGGAATTCGCGCTGTAGCCGCTCGATGGCGGGGACAGCGGGGTCTTCCAGAGTATGCACGCCGAAGAGGATTTCGTATTCGCCGGGATAATCCTGCGCGCAATGGCTGGCGAAGGCCGCATACATTTCTGGATCGATGCCCTTCACGGGCTTGAGAATGCTGACGGCAGGATAGAAAGCCGGAAGCGGGACGCGAGACGCACGGCTATACGCGCGTGTGGCGCGGAAGACGAGCAGCGAGTACACCAGCGCCGCCATCGAGAGAAGCGTAAAGAACGCGGCGACAAGCTGTGCGAGAAAAACCAGATGCGGGGCCAGAATCATGACGACTCTGATCATTGTCGCAGGGATGGCTCACTCGTAGCGAAGGGCCTCGATGGGGTCGAGATTCGCCGCCTTCCACGCGGGATAAATGCCGAAGATGAGTCCAATCGCGCAAGAAACGGTAAATCCTGTGACCGCCCAGAACGTGGACACAAAGGCAGGAATGGAAGGCACGGCGAAGCGTACGCCAAATGTAAGCAGGCAGCCAACGAGCACCCCTACGACACCGCCGACGGCGCATAACGTAATCGCTTCAATCGTGAACTGGAGCAGGATGTTGCGCTTGGTCGCGCCAATGGCCTTGCGCACGCCGATC
This sequence comes from Acidobacteriaceae bacterium, assembly GCA_027306695.1. GTDB lineage: Bacteria > Acidobacteriota > Terriglobia > Terriglobales > Acidobacteriaceae > JAKAAZ01. The sequence continues at coordinate 13,136 of DAHUZH010000011.1, read as the reverse complement.
TCGCGCGTGCGTTCCGTGACTGAGACCAGCATGATGTTCATGACGCCAACGCCGCCGACCATCAGGCCGACACTGGCGACGCCAATCATAAAGATGAAGATGCCTGCGGTGAGCTGGTTCCACAGCCGGGTAATGGCGTCCGGGCTGAAAATGGCGAAATTGTCCTCTTGATTGAAGCGGACTTTGCGCTGGATGCGGAGCGTTTGCTCTATCTCGTCGTAGACGGCGACTTTGTTTTTAGGATCGTCGTATTTCACGCTGATCCAGAAGTCTTTAATTTCTGGATGGATTTTCTGAAATGTGCCAATAGGAAAATAGGCTTTATTGTCGTTGGGATTTTTTCCGCCGCCGAATGCCTGCTTCTGCTTGTCCATCACTCCGATCACTCGAAAATCATCGCCGTCGATTTCGACTTCCTTCCCGAGCGGATCTTCGCCGCGAAACAACTGTTCGGCGGTATCCTGGCCGAGAACCACCACATCGGAGTGTTGGTTCTGCTCATATTGAGAGAAGTAGCGGCCTTGCGTTACGTCCGTGCTGGCCACTTCCGGCAGTGCGGTTGTGTCTCCTTCAAGAATGGTGTGCTGAATTTGACGGCCTTTGTACTTGACGGCAACATTTCCCAGTCCAAGAGAGAAATCCTGATAGATCAACTGCGGGGCGACCGCGACGACATGCGGAAGTTTCGCCAGCGCATTGACATCGCCCAGCGTCAACTGCTTGCGCGCCAGCATTTCCACGGTTGGACGCACCGCGATGACTGGAAAGCGAAATACCCAATAGACATTGGTGCCGAAGGAGGCCACCCAGGTCTCAATGTTTTGGTTCAGCCCATTGATGAACGACGAAAGGGTGATGACCGTACTAACGCCGATGACAATCCCAAGGATCGTGAGGCCGGAACGCAGCTTGTTCGACCGCAGTGTGTCCATTGCCATGCGGACGGATTCGCTGGATTTACTGGCGCTCATGCGATGGCCTCATAGTTCCGAACGTAAAGCCACGATGGGGTCGAGCATGGCGGCTTTGCGGGCAGGATAAACGCCAAAAAAAATGCCGACGGAGGTGGCCAGCAGCAGACCGACGAAGACGGACCAAAGGGCAATGGTCGTGGGAAATCCGATGATAAGAGTAATTATCTTGGCGACTGCAATACCGCCAATTACACCGATAACTCCTCCGGCCAGGGCCATGGCGGCGGACTCGATCAGAAACTGTAGCATCACGTCGTTGCGACGTGCGCCAAGGGCCTTGCGAATGCCAATCTCCCGCGTGCGCTCGGTGACAGAGACCAGCATGATGTTCATGATGACGATGCCGCCAATGACGAGCGAAATGGTTGAAATGCCAATGGCCACGCCGAAGAAACTTTGGCTGAAGCTTTTGAACAGACCGACAAAGCTCTCGTTGGTATCGATCGAAAAGCTGTCTGGCTTGCCCGGAGCGTCATGTCGGCGCGCGCGCAGGATGGCCCGCATCTGGTCTGAGGCCCGCTCCAGCGGGTCGCCGATGCCACCCGCTTTTCCGTAGATCGTGATGGAATCGTGGGCGCCATACACAGCCTGGTATGTGGTGATGGGAATGGAAACGAAATTGTCCTGGCTTTGCCCCAGAGTTTCGCCCTGACGTTCCACGACGCCGATGACCGTATATGGAACACCATCGACGCGGATTTCTTTTCCGAGTGGATCTCCTTTTCCCATTACATTGTCGACAATGTCGTAGCCGATGACCGCAACGTGAGAGTTGTGCTGTTGTTCGGTGGGGGTAAAGGAGCGGCCCAGGGCGATGTTGTAGTTGTACATCGCTGGCATGTTGTAGCTCCAGCCATCGATGTTGACCTTGGTCGCAGACTGGTGATTGGAGACCACGTTCCCGGTCGTAGAAATTTCCGCGCCAGTCAGGGTGCACTCTGTGCATTCCTGCACCACGGCCTCATAATCGCCCATATTGAAATTTTTTCTTTTTTGCTCGTTCAAATACTGTTCCGCAGTCGTAATGCCCTGCGAGAATTTGCTGGCCGTGAATACGTCGGCCCCATAGCCGTAGACTTTGGTCGCCACATATTTATTGGCCCCGTTGATCATGGTAACGATCATGATGACGGACGCCACGCCGATGACCATGCCGATCAGCGTAAGAATCGAGCGCATCTTGTTCGCCCATAGGGACTGTAGAGCGATTTTGAGTGCTTCCCGAAACCCCATCTTCCGCTCGCTTCTTCGCCGTGGCTGGCGAGTTGTTTTCTCTGCGCAGGCAGAATACTTCCTGCAATACGCCTACAGGGAATGGCATCTTCTCTCAGAATGATACGACTGAGGAACGAATTTAGTTCCCGTTCAGGGTCTCGATGCAGGACGAGCGCTATTCCAAACATGAATATCGCAAATGCGCTACAAATCCATGCGCTTGAACTTCCACTCTGGGACCATCCGAATGATGGCCATGATCCATCTCCAGAACCAGGGCGTGTAGAGAACGTCCCGCCGGGACCGGATGGCACGCAGGATGTCGCGTGCAACGGCGTCGGGCGAGGCGAACAGTGGCCCTTGCGGCAAATGCGCCGTCATGGGTGTGGCCACAAAGCCGGGGCGAATGGTGAGCACCTGCACCCCATTGCGATCCACGCGGTTCCGCACGCCATCCAGAAACGCATTCAGACCCGCTTTGGCGCTGCCGTAAATGTAGTTGCTCTTGCGTCCACGATCTCCGGCAACGGAGGAAAGCACGGCAATCGTCCCGTGATATTGCGCGGCGAAGTAGTTGGCCAGCCATGTGACCAGCGATGCTGCGGAAATGAAATTCGTTTGCAGGCAGGCAGCGGCAAGAGAAAAATCTTTTTCACCCGCAGACTGGTCGCCGAGAACGCCATGCGCAATCAGCGCGCAATCCAGGCCACCGAGCAGGTTGACAGCATGCTGGAGCAGCGCGGGATGGGCCTCCGTCGGATCGAGGTCCATCGCCTCCGCGTAGACCGTGGCCGCGCCGCGCGTGACCAGATCGTTGGCAACCGATTCTAGGCGTGCCGCATTGCGGGCCACCAGAAAAAAACTGGCCCCTTCGGGCGCCAGAAGGCGCATCCATGTCTGGGCAATCGCGGAAGTTGCGCCGAGAACGATAATCTTCGACGGAAACTCTCGCTTCCTGTCCCTTTTACCGGGCCGTCGCAGTCGTTTAAGCATCGGCTGTCACCCGTTCCCAGAACGACGAAGTAAAGGCAGGATCGCGGTACTCGGCAAACTGCCGCCATTGTGGATAGAACGAGCGGAATTGCGGGCCTGTCATGCGCGCATCCTTGGCCGGATAGAGCCGGCCGCCTAGCTCGCGCGTCATCTCCGCCAGCCGCTCAAACAGGGGAAAGGTCGTGCCGGGATGAATCGCAATGTCCAACGCCAGAGTGATTCCCGGCTGGGGAAATGACATCAGCCCCGGAGATGGACAATCGCCCATGACCTTCAACACGGCGAGGAAGGAGGCCAGACCGGCATCGGCGACCGTTTGTAAAATCGCGAGGATTCCATCGCGGCCATAGCGCCAGGGAATCACACACTGGAATTGCAGAAAGCCGCGCTTTCCGTAGATGCGGTTCCAGTGCAGTATGCTGTCGAGCGGATAAAAAAATGGCTCGTAGTCGACCAGGCGAGTGACGTGGCGGCGAAGCTGTTTCCGGTAATACAGTTCGTTGAAGATGCGCATCGAGGTGCGGTTCAGCACCCAGCCGGGAAAATCGAAGGGCACGGACAGGCGCGGTTCACGCGAGACCTTTTTCGGCTCGATGACCTCCGAATGGTCTCCCTGCATGTAAATGCCACGGGCAAAGTTGCGGCCTCGTGAGATGCAGTCGATCCAGGCCATGGTGTATTCGACATGGTTGCTGCCGCTGGAAAGCGATAGAAATTCATCGATGCCGCTGAACTTGACGCCTTCATAACGAATTTTGCGCGACGCAATGGGGCGAAGCTGCACCTCGGCCCAGGTGATGAGTCCAGTCAGGCCCATGCCACCGATGGTCGCGCTGTACATTTCGACATTTTTCTGGGCAGAACAGACCATCCGCGTACCGTCGGAGCGCACCAGCTCAAACGATGGAACATGGCTGCCGAAGGAGCCGGCGACATGATGGTTCTTGCCATGAATGTCGTTGGCGATTGCGCCGCCGACGCTGATATGTTTTGTGCCCGGAGAGACGGGCAGAAACCACCCCTGTGGCACAGCGAACTGAAGAATCTGCGCCAGCGTGACACCACTTTCACAACGCAGCAGGCCGGTCGAGGGTTCAAAGTTGAGGAAACGATCCAGCCCGCGCGTGGAGAGAAGCGTCCCGCCTTCGAGCAGGCAGACATCGCCATAGCTGCGCCCCATGCCTACCGGCAGCACTGCGGGAGGGAGCCGTGTGCCGCGAGGAAACTCATCCGTCCAGAAGAGGGGTTCGACGCGACAGTCCACCTTGGGATATCGACCCCAGGACTCAAAGACGGGCTGTTTGGATTTGGCGGCCATAGCCTCTAGTTATATCGCTTTTGTTTACATAGACGCGGAGAATGCAATCAGAAATATCACAACACCGGCGAGCAAGCTGGCCCGGTCGGTGAGCGCGAAAATTACAGGGTCTTCGTTCATCTGGCCGCGCGAGGCCCGCAGCCAGACGCGGCTCAACCACCAGATCAACAGCGGCGTCAGCAGCCAGAGCCGCTGCGGGTGGTGATAAAGCTGGCGCACCTCCGAATTATTGATGTAAAGGGTAAAAACGACGATGGAAGCGAAGGCGCTGGCCGTTCCGAAGGCGCGCAGTTGCTCCATATCATGGACCATGTAGCCGCGCCCGTTCGAGGGGGCCGTTCCCCGCGCGCGCAGATTTTCCAACTCGCTGAAGCGCTTGACCAGCGCCAGGCTGAAAAAGAAGAAAATAGAAAAGCCAGCCATCCAGTCCGAAATAGGGACCTGTGCGGCTGCGGCCCCGGCGAGAATCCGCAGCGTGTATAGCGCGGAGAGGATGATGACATCAACAATTACGATGCGCTTGCAATAGAGCGAATACGCCAGCGTCACACCGCAATAGGTCAGCAGCCAGGGCAGAAACCGGTGCGCCATGGGAAGAGAAAGAAGAACGCCTCCGGCAAATAAAAGAGCGGCCAGAACGACACCCACACTGGCGGACAGATCGCCTGCCGCAAAGGGACGGCGGCTCTTAATGACATGATTGCGGTCCGAGGTGAGGTCCAGCAAGTCATTCACGATATACGTGCTAGAAGCGACCAGGCTGAAGCTGAAAAAGGCAAGCACGGACTGCGCCAGGGAGCCCAGGCCTACGGCGTGGGCCAGTAAAAGTGGCAGAAAAATCAGCGTGTTCTTCGCCCATTGGTGGACACGCAAAGCACGCCACAGGGAGCGGCCCAACGGCGCGCGATCCAGAAACTGCTTGGAAACAGAGACTTTCCCCCATTGCAGCCGGCCTCGCAGCCCAGCCACAGGGTTCGCCAGCATCGCCTGGCTGGATGCTGTCAGCAATGGAAGGTCCGCCCGGCTGTTGCCTACATACGCAAAACCGCCGTTACCAAAGCGAGATTCAAGTAGGCGCAGCTTGTTGGGTCCAGTCAGGTTGGTTGCGCCGTCGCTGGCAAACACCTCGTCAAACAGGCCGAGATGCTGCGCCACCCGGCGGGCCAGCTCGCGGTCTGCGCCAGTGGCCAGATACAGTCGCCGCCCGGCCGCGGCCTGCTCGCGCAAATACACAATCAGAGATTCGTTGTAAGGCAGATGGGCTGCATCCAGCGGGGCGCGGGCAGTCACTTCTTGTTTGAACGCCGCCTTGCCATGGGCCAGCCAGAAGGGAAAACGCAACAAGACCGCTGGCTGGACACGAGCCAGGATGCAAACTGAGTCCACCAGCGTGTTGGATTTGACCAGGGTCCCATCCAGATCGACACATAATGGCAGTCGCTCGGCGGCGTGAGCGGATTTCTGACCGGTTACGCTTTCCACTGCCATCGATTTTTGGCGATCTGCATGCATAAGGCTGACCCCGGCTGAGTTGCAGCGCAGGACGCTTTGGGCGTCAAATTTGCTTTGATCCTACAACAAGATCGATCTCGCTCCAGAGAACCCTCGCAAAGAAACCCCTGCCATCTGGAAAAAAGCTCTATCAAAAGTTATGCATTCCTACAGAGTCGGATAGCATCAAAAGAAGGTGGATGCACTCGTAAGTTGCTGCCAGATCGTGAAACTTTTCGCCTTGCGCGCGCGTCCCATTATCATTAAAAGTAACGGCCTTGATGGCGTATCTATATAGCGGCAGACCAGCATCCGTCGCCGAGAAAGCCAAGCAACACTCTAAAAAGAGTTCTTATGCCCACAATCGAAAGTCTCCGCCCTATTCCGCCATCCATCGACGACCCTGCGTACGAGCGGAAAAGTCATAAGCGTAGCTGGCTCCATACAGTTGTTGTCTTACTGATTCTTGTCGGTGCGGGATTCCTGGTCTGGCGAATCGCAACGGCGCGCCAGGAAAAGGAAAAGCAAGCGGCGGCCCGAGAGGCGATCCTGGCCGGCAACCAACAAGTACCAGTGGAGGCCTCGCTGGTGGAACAGAAAGATGTTCCGGTCTATCTGGACGGCCTGGGAACGGTCACAGCGTATTACACGGTCACAGTGAACTCGCGTGTGACCGGTCAGATCATGCAGGTGAATTTCAAGGAAGGGCAGAACGTTCGCAAAGGCGATCTGCTGATCTTGATCGACCCCTCCTCCTATAAGGCGGCGCTCGACCAGGCCAAGGGGCAATTGGTGCGGGACCAGGCGCAACTGGACGATTACAAGCTGGAGCTTGCGCGCTATAAATCTCTCTACCAGCAAGGTGTGTATTCCAAGGAACAACTGGACGCCGAGCAGGCGCTCTATGGGCAATATCTGGGGACTGTAGAAGCCGACCAGGCCGCAATTGAGACAGCGCAGGTGAATTTGAACTATTGCTATATCCGCTCTCCCATCGACGGGCGCGTCGGACTGCGACTGGTAGATCCTGGCAACATCGTGCAGGCGACCAGCACTACGGGAATGCTGATCATCACGCAGATGCGGCCCATTGCGGTCGACTTTTCTCTGCCGGAAGACAATTTGCCGGAAGTTTTGACGAAAATGCGGAGCGAGAAGGGTCTGACTGTCGATGCCTACGACCGGTCGTCGAAGGACCACCTGGCGACGGGAAAATTGCTGACTGTGGATAATGAGATCGACCAGACGACAGGGACGGCCAAGTTCAAGGCTGTATTTGCAAACGAAAACGAAACGCTGTTTCCCGATCAATTTGTCAATGTCCGCCTGATCATCAATCACCTGCCCCACGCCATTGTGATGCCCGCCGCTGCGCTGCAGCATGGCCCGGATGGAGACTTTGTCTTCCTCGTGGACGCGGACCACAAGGCAAAAGCCCAGCCAGTCCATGTCGCGCTGACCGAAGGCTCAACGCTGGTTGTCGACAACGGCGTGAAGCCTGGAGACGGAGTCGTCATCGACGGGGCGGAGAAACTAAGTACCGGCACACCCGTGCTTGTAACCATGGAGAGCGACCAGACTGCTTACAAGAAAGCCGCGCAAGGGACCACGTTGTGAGTCCTTCCCGGCTTTTTATTCTGCGGCCGGTGGCCACGTCTCTCATGATGGCCGCAATCCTGCTGGCCGGCATTGTGGCGTATACGCAACTGCCGGTGTCCGCTTTGCCGGAAGTCGATTACCCGACCATCCAGATCACAACGTTTTATCCCGGCGCCAGCCCCATGGTCATGGCGTCGGCGGTCACTGCACCGCTGGAAAAACAATTCGGCGAAATGCCTGGACTGAACCAGATGACCTCCATCAGTTCGTTCAGCGGGTCCCTGATTACTCTGCAATTCGATCTGGATGAAAACATCGACGTCGCCGAGCAGGAAGTGCAAGCCGCCATCAACGCGGCTGGAACTTATCTGCCGACCGACCTGCCCAATCCGCCGGTCTACAGCAAGGTGAACCCAGCGGACTTCCCGGTGCTGACGCTGGCGTTGACCTCCGACACCATGCCGTTGTCAAAGGTGGAGGATCTGGCGGACACAACGCTGGCGCAGAAAATCTCGCAGCTTTCCGGCGTGGGACTGGTTTCCATCGTTGGCGGAGAAAAACCTGCGGTGCGCGTACAGGCCAACCCGACCGCGCTGGCCTCCTACGACTTGAGCCTGGAAGATGTTCGCACGGCGTTGGCGGCAACCAATGTGAACCAGGCGAAAGGCAATCTGAACGGACGACGCCAGTCTTTCACCATTAACGACAATGACCAATTGACCCTAGCAAGGCAATATGATCCCGTCGTCATTGCCTATCGCAACGGTTCACCAGTCCGGCTGCAAGACGTCGCCTCCATCGTAAATGGGACGGAGAACGCGCAGGAAGCAGCGTGGCTGAACGATTCCTCTGCGGTGATTCTGAACGTTCAGCGGCAGCCCGGAGCGAACATCATTCAGGTGGTCGATCGCATTCAAAAAATTCTGCCGCAACTCCAGGCCAGCCTGCCGAACTCGGTCAAGTTGAAGGTTGTGACGGACCGGACGCAGACGATCCGCGCTTCCGTGAAAGACGTCCAGTTTGAATTGATGTTGACCATCGCGCTGGTTGTGATGGTGATTTTTCTCTTCCTGAGAAACATCGCAGCGACGATTATTCCCAGCGTCGCTGTGCCGCTTTCGATTGTGGGTACGTTTGCGGTGATGTACCTGCTGGGGTACACGCTGGATAATTTGTCCCTGATGGCGCTGACCATCTCGACCGGCTTCGTCGTGGACGACGCCATCGTGATGATCGAGAACATTGCGCGCTATCTGGAAATGGGCGACTCGCCATTGGACGCGGCGCTGAAAGGCTCGAAGCAGATCGGTTTCACCATCGTCTCCCTGACGGTCTCCCTGATTGCCGTGCTGATCCCGCTGCTGTTCATGGGCGACATCGTCGGCAGGCTATTCCGCGAATTTGCCGTCACGCTCGCCGTCACGATTTTGGTCTCCGCGTTTGTCTCGCTGACCTTGACGCCAATGATGTGCGCGCGCCTGCTGCAGCACACGCCGGAGAGCGAGCAGGGACGTCTGTATCACAGCTCCGAGCGCTTCTATACCTGGGTCATCGCCAAGTATGGCCAGACTCTCCGCTGGGTATTGGACCGCCAGACGGCGACCTTGCTGGTCACGCTGGCGACACTGATTCTTACGGGGTTTCTCTTCTACATCGTTCCCAAGGGATTTTTCCCAGTGCAGGACACCGGACTGATTTTAGGCATTTCGCAGGCGCCGCAGACGGTCTCATTTCAGGCCATGTCGAACCTGCAGCGCCAACTGGCCCAGGTCGTCTTGAAAGACCCAGACGTCGCCAGCCTGACATCGTTCATTGGTGTCGATGGCACGAACATGACGCTGAATAGCGGACGTCTCCAGATCAACCTGAAACCACGCGAGGACCGCGCCGCTTCCGCCTCCGAGATCATCCGCCGGTTGCAACCCCAGGTCGATAAAGTACAGGGCATTCAGTTGTTCATGCAGCCGCTGCAGGATTTGACTGTGGAAGACCGCGTAAGCCGCACCGAGTTCCAATACACGCTGGAAGATGCGAACGCCACTGAGCTGGAGTATTGGACGCCGCGCATGCTGCAACGGCTCCAGACGCTGCCGGAACTGCGCGATGTAGCGTCGGACCAGCTCAACGACGGACTGGCTGTCGAGCTGGTGATCGATCGCGACACGGCCTCGCGGCTTGGCATCGATCCGTCCGACATCGACAACACGCTTTACGATGCCTTCGGTCAGCGGCAGGTTTCCACAATCTTCACGCAGCTTAACCAATACCATGTGGTGCTGGAAGTTGCGCCGAATTATCAGCGCAATCCAACCGACCTGTCGGACCTGTACGTAAAGTCCGCGACCGGCCAGCAGGTCCCACTGACGGAACTGGTCCGTTCCGAGGAAGTGCGCACCCCACTCTCGATCAACCATCAAGGCCAATTTCCAGCGGTGACGCTTTCCTTCAATCTGGCGCCGGGCGCTTCTCTCGGACAGGCCGTCGACGCGATTGAGCAAGTGAAGAAAGACCTGGGAATGCCCGCTTCCATGGCCGCCAATTTCCAGGGGACAGCCGAGGCGTTCCGCAAAGCGCTGGCCAATGAGCCGCTGCTGATCCTGGCTGCGCTGATCACCGTCTATATCGTGCTGGGCGTGCTGTATGAAAGCTACATCCATCCACTTACGATCCTCTCGACTTTGCCCTCGGCGGGCGTGGGGGCCATTCTGGCATTAATGATTTTCCATGAGGAGTTCAGCATCATTGCGCTGATCGGAATCATTCTGTTGATCGGTATTGTGAAGAAGAACGCCATTATGATGATCGACTTTGCTCTGGACGCGGAGCGGAATGAGGGCAAGTCTCCGGAAGAAGCGATATATCAGGCGTGCCTGCTGCGTTTTCGGCCCATCATGATGACGACCATGGCGGCGCTGCTGGGCGGCCTGCCGCTGGCGCTGGGGACCGGGACCGGCGCGGAACTGCGCCGTCCGCTGGGTGTGACCATCGTAGGCGGCCTGATTGTTTCCCAGGTGTTGACGCTCTACACCACTCCCGTCGTGTATCTGTTCTTTGAAAGACTGGCAAAGCGTTTTCGTAAAGAACAACCGGCGTACACGCTCCAGCACGAAACGGTTTCGGGCGATTAAACATGCATCTGTCCGCGCCATTCATTCGCCGCCCGGTCGGCACCTCACTGCTCACGCTCGCGCTGATGCTCGCCGGAGTATTGGCCTATATGCTGCTGCCGGTGGCGCCCATGCCGGAGGTGGAATTTCCAACGATTGGCGTGCAGGCGTCCCTGCCCGGAGCCAGCCCTGAAGTAATGGCTTCGGCAGTCGCCACACCGCTGGAACGCGAGTTCGGACGCATCGCCGGAGTCACGCAGATGACTTCCGTCAGCACCCTGGGCGGAACATCGGTTGTTCTGCAATTCGATCTGAACCGGGACATCGATGCGGCCGCGCGCGATGTGCAGGCTGCGATCAATGCGGCGCGCGGGCAGTTGCCGAGCAACCTGCCGGGCAATCCGACCTATAACAAGTTCAATCCGGCAGATGCTCCAATTTATATTCTCGCTCTGACATCCGACCTGATCACGAAGCCCAAGATGTATGACTATGCCAGTTCCATCCTGGCGCAGAAATTGGCGCAGATCAACGGCGTCGGGCAGGTGTACGTCGGTGGCAGCTCGAACCCCGCCGTTCGCATTGAAGCGAACCCAACCGTGTTGAGTTCGTACGGAATTGGCCTGGAAGCTGTACGGACCTCCATGGGCACGGTAAACGTGAACATTCCGAAGGGTTCGCTGAACGACAAGACCCGGCAAATGATCGTCCAGGATACGGACCAGATGTTTGGCGCTACCGCGTACAAGCCATTGATTATTGCGTATAGCAATGGCAGGCCAGTCCGGCTCCAGGACATTGGCGATGTTGTCGATTCGGTCGAAAATATTTATACCTCCGGCCTTGCCAACGGCAAGCCCGCTGTCCTCGTGATCATCTTCAAGGCCCCGGGCGCGAACATTATTCATACCGTCGATCAGATCAAGCAGGACATGCCGCAGTTGGCCGCATCGCTGCCGCCAAGCATCAAGCTTTCCACTATATTGGACCGCACGCTGACTATCCGCGCGGCGGTGAGCGATGTCGAACTGACCCTCGTCATCTCCGTGATGCTGGTTGTGCTGGTTGTCTTTTTCTTCCTGCGCGACCCTATGGCGACGCTGATTCCGAGCATCTCTGTTCCGCTTTCGCTGTTGGGAACTTTCGGCCTGATGTTTCTGCTGGGGTACACGCTGGACAATCTGTCGCTGATGGCGCTGACCATTTCGACTGGCTTCGTCGTGGACGACGCGATCGTCGTCATCGAAAACATATCTCGCTATCGGGAAGAAGGTTACAGTTCGTTCGATGCGGCCATGCGCGGCTCGCGGGAGATCGGGTTCACGGTAATTTCCATGAGCCTTTCACTGGTCGCGGTCTTTATTCCAATTCTCTTGATGGGCGGAATCGTTGGCCGGTTGTTCCGCGAATTTGCAGTTACGCTGAGTCTCGCCATCTGCGTTTCGCTGGTCGTTTCTCTGACCACGACACCGATGATGAGCGCTTACTTTTTGCGCGATCAGCATGCCAGAAAACACGGTCGGTTGTATCGGGGCTGCGAGTGGATATTTGAAAAATCGCTTTCCATCTACCGGCACGGACTGCACTGGGTCCTGGATCATCAGGGACTCATGCTGGTAGTTACGCTGCTGACCTTCGTGGTGAACGTGTATCTGTTCATTTTTATTCCGAAGGGATTTTTCCCGCAGCAGGACACGGGCCGCATCGCCGGATCTATCCGGGCAGATCAGGACATTTCTTTTGAAGCGATGCGGATCAAACAGCGGCAGTTCACGGCCATCGTCATGAAGGACCCCGCGGTCGACAGCGTCATCAGTTTCATTGGAGGCACGGGCAACACGGTCAACACGGGCCGCATGTTCGTCACCTTGAAGCAGGAGAACGAGCGCCATGCCTCCGCAGACCAAATTATCGATCGCCTGCGCCCCAAGCTGCTGACTATTCCCGGCGCTAATTTGTTCATGCAGGCATCCCAGGACATCAGTGTGGGTGGACGCATCAGCGACGCTCAATACCAATACACGCTGTCCGACCAGAGCCTGTCGGAATTGCAGACGTGGGCGCCACGGCTCCAGGGACTTTTAAGAAATTTGCCCGAACTGCGCGATGTGTCCACGGACTCGCAGGACCAGGGCCTGGAAACGGAACTGGTGATCGATCGGGACACTGCCTCGCGACTGGGTATTTCGACACAGACGATCGACAACACACTGTACGATGCGTTCGGTCAGCGGCAGGTTTCGACGATCTATACTCCGCTGAACCAATATCACGTCGTATTGGAAGTTGCGCAGCAGTTCCAGCTCGACCCGGAGGCGCTGCGTAACATCTACGTCAAAGCTACGAACAGCACACCTGCGGCTGCGACTGGGTCCGCTGCACTGGCTGCGGCCGTCACCCAGGCACCGACCCAGACGCAGGCTGCCGCCAGCACAGAGG